>DATHOT010000413.1:0-20918 GCA_035484655.1 Bryobacteraceae bacterium
GGACGTGAGCAGCAGGATGTAGATATAAGGTTCACGAGCCCGCTGCCGGATCCGCCGGCACACTTCCAGGCCCGTCATGCCGGGCATCATCCAGTCTAGAATCGCCAGCGCCGGGGCATGGTCCTGCTCCAGAATTTCGAGAGCCTCGACGCCATCGCAGGCCACGGCAACCTCGTAGCCCCACTTCCGGAGTGTCGCCTCCAGAAGATGGCGCGAAACGATGCTGTCGTCTGCTATTAGGATCTTCAAGCGAGTCTCACAAGCGTACGCAAACTGGTACTACAGGGCCAAGACTAGACCTACATCTCTCTCATCGGCGGGCAATAGTATTAACCTTAGCGCCCCTGATGTTAAGAAGATAACACCTTTTGCTGCATCATCTCACAGCTCAGGTCCAGCGCTAGTGGCGAGCCAGGCGGTCCAACCGGTCCAATGTAGCCTCTATATCGGCCTCGGTGGTCCTTGGGTTGATAGTGCAAGTCCGAAGCACCGTCCTGCACCGCAAGACTGTGGAAGTAATCAGCGCGAACCCATCCTTGAGGATACTCTGCACCAACCGGCGATGAGCGGCGTCATCGGCGCTTTCGAAACGGAAACAGACGATCCCCATCTGGGCGGGCGTCACGATCTCCCATCCGGGCATTTTGCGAAGCCGCGCCTCGGTGAATTCCGCGAGCGTGAACCCTCGCTCGACAGCCGCTCGAAACGCGGCCATCCCGAACACCTTGATGGACATCCACAACTTCAGCGCGCGAAAGGCGCGCGTGAGCTGCAGGCCATGGTCGGTAAAATTAAATTCGGTCGAATACTGGTGTGTGTCCTTCAGATACTCCGGCAAAATGAGAAACGTGTCGCGCAGATGAACCAGTTCCCGCACCAGAACGCAGCCGATCTCGAAGGGCTGGAACAGCCACTTGTGCGGATCGAGCGATAGCGAGTCGGCCAACTCGATCCCGGCCAGCAGTTCGCGGCCCCGATTGCATATTGCCGCAGCGGCTCCATAGGCGCCGTCCACATGCAGCCAGAGACCCTGGTCCTTGCAAAGGCCCGACAGTTCACCTAAAGGATCGATGGCTCCGGTATTCGTGGTACCCGCGCTGGCGATCACGCAAAACGGCCGCTTCCCCCCGGCACGATCTTTCTCAATCACTCGCGCCAATTCGCGGATAGGCAGCCGGTAATCCGCATCGCAGGCTAACTTGCGAACGTTCTCCGCAGGCATACCGATTACGCGCAGAGCTTTTTCGAGTGACGAATGCGCCTGATCGGAAAAGTAAACCATAGCTCCATCCAGTCGATCGCCCAGCGCGACATGCCTCGCCACGGCCAGCGCCGTCAAATTGGCCATCGTGCCGCCGCTCACGAACAACCCGCCCGAGCCACTTGGAAATCCACTGGCAGCCCGCAGCCACTCGATCACCGCGAGTTCCACGGCGGCCGGGCCTGAGCCGCTGATCCAGGTTCCGGCAAACACGTTATAACCGGAAATCAGCGCATCCGCCATCGCGCTGACGAAGTTGCTCGGTCCCGGGACATAGGCGAAGAACCTGGGATGGTTCACGTGCATCGTGTTGCGGAGAATGTCGCACTCCAGCTGCTCGAGCACGGCCTCAAATTCCATTCCGTGCTCGGGCGCCGGCTCTGTCAATGCCACCAGCAATGCCGCCGGATCTCCTTTAGCCCCCACCGGCTGGTTGGGAAGTGTCGCAAGATGATCCACGATCCGGTCCACCACCCGGTATCCGATCTCGCGCATCCGTTCGGGAGAAAACTCTAACCGCGGATTCATTCCGCCGCACCCAAGGCCTGACCGATCACCCGCTCCAGCTCATCCTTATTAAGCCCGGTGCTGATGAACAGCTCCTGCCGCGCGCCGGAGCTCAGCGCAATCGCCTTCCAGCCGTTCGTGGTCGGCACCGTGACGCGGATCTTCACGGCCCCTTTCGCATCGCGAACCGGACGAATTACCCCCGGGATAACCGAGCGAATCGCGGGATTTTCCTCGAGCAGGCGCTCGAGAACATCGCGCACCCCGCCGATGATGCTGTGCTCCACTTTGAGTTTGTTCTGCACCTTCCGCAGTCGCATGGCCGTTTAGTGGAATCGCTTCCGGTACTGAAAGTCGACGCTGAAGGCTCCGTTCTCATCCCGCAATGCGACCACCGACCATTGTTTACTGAGGTCCCACTGCACGCGGACAATCTGTTGGTTGGTTACGGCCAGATTCGTGATGTAGGTGACCGTGACGACGGTAGAGACCTGTTGCTCCAGCGTAAGCCGCGCCTGCGGCACCGCCGTAATGTCGGTGAGTTGGGGATCGATCTTGATGTGGCTTACGCCAAAGAATCTCTGCAGCCGCCCCGAAGGGGCGATGGCCTGGCTCAGCAAAGAGTTGCTGCTGGTGGCCATATAGTTGGTGCTCTGTCCAGTCGACGTGGACGACAGCGGCCTCGTGGTGGATGGTGTGCGTCCCACCGCCAGCAATGCAATGATGTCGTTGGTCTCCAGCGGCGGATCGGAGCGATAAGAAAAATTCAGCTTGTTGAGAGGGCCGGCAAAACGGATGTCGACCACGATACCGCGCTCGCGCGTTTCCAGATCCATGTCGATGATGGGCTCGATCTTGGCCGGATTGTTAAAATTGACTTCTCCTCGATTGATGGTGTACTTGTTTCCGAAAAATTCGATTTCGCCGGAATTGACCGTGACGTTGCCGAGCACCATCGGCAGTGCGGGAGTTCCACGCAAACGCAGGTTGGCCTCCGCCTGGATATTCCGCGTCAGCGTAGTCTGCACCTCCAGACTGCGCGAACTTAAAATGTTGATGTCGAATTGGACTCCCCGTAAGTACTCGCTTGGCGCGGCTGCCAGGGAGACTGGCTTATCGGTGTCGGCCAGCAAAGAGCCGACGTCGGTGCGGGGGTTGAAGCTGGCGCGGTCGACCGTCACAGTTCCCGAGAGCACGCTGCTCTCCGAGGTCCCGACCAGGTTCACGTTTCCGCTCATGGTGACACTCAAACCATCCGGCGTGCGATAACGTACATTCTTGGCCGAGGCTCGCAGCGAATAGACCAGCGCAGCGCCTCGAAATCCGACGAAGCTGCCGCTCTCAAACGCGATGTTGCCGCCTCCGGTCACCGCGGTCAGATTTTGCACGTTGGCGCGATTGCGATCGAACAGGATCAAGCCGTTGGCCTGGTCGATGCCATTGGGAAAATCGCGCAAGAACAAAGAAGCGTTCTGCAGTTGCAGACGCCCATCGATTTGCGGCTCAGTCAACGCGCCCCGCACAGTCATGTCCACCACCGATGCCCCGGAAGCCAGCAGGTTCGGATTGAAAATCTGTAAGATGGACAAGTTGATGCGGCCCTTCACGCTGAGATCCCATGGATTCTTGTTATCGGGAGTCAGGCGGCCGGCCATAGTCAGAGTAGTGTCGGTGGCGACGAAATCGGCGCTCCGTATATCGATGCTCTTCGAGGTGGCTTCCAACCGAACGGGCTGAGCATTTTTCAATACCAGATCCTCATCCTTCAGGCCTCCCAGTGGTTGCGCGTTGGGACCGGCATTGAGCTGCACGGCGGAAAGAGTCACATCCGCCTTCAATTCATCCAACCGGTTGAGCGAGCCGCTGACGGTCATTTCACCCTGCAAAAAGCCATCGAACGGCAGATCCTTGCGCAGATGCTCGCCCGGCGCCAGGTCATGCAACGTAGCAAAAGTAATACGCGGAATTTGAAAATGTGCCTGCCCCGGATAATCGCCTTCCATGCGCCACTCGCCGCTGCCGGTGAGCTGAATGCCGCCAAAGTTGACCCGCGCGTCGATGCTCAAAACCGGCAGCCTCGTGCTGGCGCTCAACTGGATGCTGCCGTAGGGACGGCCATCGAGCACCGCGTTTCGCAAGTTCAACTGACCATTCAGCGATGTGAGACTGACCGCGTCCTTCACCACTTTCGCCGAGCCGTTGGCTTTCAGATCCACATCGCCGCCCAGCCCCTGGCGGTAGTCTTGCACGCGCTTGATCTGCGCCAGACCGATGCCGCTGCCGGCGATTTCGAAACGCAGCGACCCATCGCTCCAGTCGTTGGCGGGATGGTTATAAACGCCATTCCCGGTGATGCTGGCGCCGCCGCTTTGCAATTCTCCGTTTTGCACCTCGAACGACGTCGGAGTATAAGTGATATCGGCGCGCGCGCGGTCGAAATGCTCGCCGTAAGCCGCAATGTTTGCCACATTCACGCTGCCGCTCAGTATTGGCGACTCGAAAGTGCCGGTCACTTGCAAGGTACCGAAGACCGTTCCCGTCACTGCCATACTACTTCCGCTCTCCGCAGCCAATTTCTGGAGCTCGGCGCCCTGCATCGAAATCAAGGCCGAAATGCGGTTGGTATCTTCCAACTTCCAGTCGTGCAGTTCAATACGGCCTTGCCCTTCCACGCGCATCTTACCTTGCTCGACCGTCAGAGTATTCAGATTGGCAATGGATTTGTTGACATCGACCGTAGCTGTAAAGTGATCGAATTCGCGCTGGTTGAGAGCCAAGTGCGTAATATCGGTTTTCCCCGTAATCCGGAGATCCGAAAGCGGCCCAGACACGTTGCCGTCAAAACGTAACTCACCGCCGTGAGTAGCGATTGGAAAATGTTCCGGAGCAGTCTCGCCGAACAACGGAAAGACCGGTCGAAGATCGTTGAAATCGTGGGTCGTTACATGGATCGCCAGATTTTGGCCCAGCGTTCCGGACACGCCCAGGTGAGTGGATCCTAGATTGATTTCCGAGCTTCCCAGCTGAATCTTCCCCGCATTTTGGTCGTAGTTGATCGCGAGGGCGCCCTGCACCGGCACACCCCCAACGCCGGGCATAATATTCAGCTTGCTCTCCACCTTGATGCCTGCTAGACGACCGCGCGCGAGCAGGGCCTCCAGGTGGACCGTCCCGTCCAGAGTCCCGCTCAATTCACCCACTTCGCGCTGTCCCAGCTTGGCGACTTCCTGGGCTGAGAAACCTTTGGCCGTCCCGTTGAGAATCAATCGCTTGAAATCGGACAATTGTGCCTCGCCGCGGAAATGCCCATTCAACGCGGAGACCTCCAGATCCCGCAAATCGATCCGCGCCGGCGTAGCATCCACACGCGAGTCGAGGACGATATTCTTCAGGCTGGTGTCTTTGTAGGTGTACGCCAGCCCACGGCCGGCGAGTCTTCCTTCAACCTTATATTGGACCGGATTGAATTCCACCGACCCCTTGCCCAAAAACGAAAATCCCCCGGTCGGCTCCAGCGGCAGCCCGAACGCCTGGTTGATATTCTTGACCGGCAGCGCCAGGGAGATTTCGAGCTCGGCCTTCGGAGCGGACAAATCGTTTAGCGCGCCCTTCAATTCGATACTGGCGCCCTCCGACGACAGGCTGGTTTCGAGCACCTGAAGTGAGTTTCTCTCCAGCGCGAGCTTGGCATAGAGGTTGAAGACGAGCGGATGCTTGATTTGCGGCGCCGACAATTGCAATTCATGCGAGGAGATCGTGCCGGTGTAGCGTGGTCCGGTCTGGTCGTACACCAGCGCGGCTTCCAGTGCATTGCCCCGGACGTCGAGCGGAACTCGTTGCGAATTATATTCAGCGAATCCATTGCGAAGCTCGAAATGTCGAACCTTGAGATCGAGAAGCTGTTCGGCGAAATTCTGTTTCGAGCGCGGGATCTTAGGAGTGGGGACGTTGGTTGAGCCGTCGGGGGCCACCGTTATGTAGATTTGCGGCTTTTCCACTGCCAACGATTGGATGTCTACCTGCTTTTTCAGGGCAGATATGATCTTCAGGCCGATTCGAATCTTATCCGCCCGAAAAAATGGCGGCGAGGATGCAGATTCCCGGCCATGCACGATGAAGGGTTCGACTTCAGCAGTCGGACCACGCCAGTCATAGTTAAACTTGCCGATATCCACGCGACCGCCAGTGGCGTTCTCAGTCACGGCCACAATCTTTTCGCGGATTTTGTTTTTGAACCAGTCGCTCTGAATGGTGACAAGGCCGGCAATAATAATCGCCAGCACGATCCCAGCCAGGGCCACCAAGCCGAACGCGGCAACTTTGACCGGCTTGGTCATTTGAGCGCCTCATCCAGGTAATTAATCCTCACCTGCTTGCGCGTCTCCGCCATCCAGGCATCTAACGCCTGATCGATGCGCTGCTGGGTGAGGATCTCCTCAATCTTCGCGCGCGAGTCTTCCAGCGTAGCAATTGATTGAATGCCTTGCTGCTTCCACTCGGCGAGTTCCTGTTCGTAATAAGACTTCACGTCTTCGTCCGGAATCTGGATTGCAGGACGAAACCGGTAATCGATGAAGCGCAGTAGCGTCAACTGCCATAACAGGCGCCGCTGGAGAGCATCTTCGGTTATTCCGTACTCCTGTAGTTTTTGCTGATACAGCGATTCGGGGGCGTAGTTAAGCTTGACCTCGTGCAAAGACGCTTCGGCTTCGCTGGGCTCTGGCAGCGGGTAGCGGCTCAAATCCATATCGCGCTTGATTAGCGCCTGCTCGATGAGACGGGCCGCTGCCTTTTTCCGTTCCGCCACGCTCAAATCCAGCTTCTCATGATTCAAAAAAGCCGTGAGCCTGATCTCTTCTTCCACCTGACCAGCGGTGATTACCTGGTTTCCGGCGGAAATAGCGATGCGGTCGATGATCTCTCCCTCGGCCAGACAGCAGAAAGCAGCCAGCAGTAGACAGGCGCTTTTCATCAAAATGCCTGCCCGATCGAGATGTGAAATTGGAACACATTGATTCGCTGCGTCACGATCGGCGGTACCGTGACTCCCGGAGGCGGATTGGTCGACCCGCAATACAATAACTGACTGATGTTGCCCTGGCACCCCACGAAACGCGGCGAATTGGGACTTAGCGAAAAGTCCGCGCGCACTGGACCGATCGGCGTACGATAGCGGATACCAAACCCGAAACCTTGCACCGCGTAATCGAAGTCCTGCAGATTCCGCTGCCGGAAACGGAAGCTTATGTCCTTCACGTCAGCATAGACGTTGCCGAAATCATTAAAGAGCACGCCTCCTAAATTTTCGCCGAAGAGCGGAAATCGAAGCTCGATGGTGTTGTTGAACAGAGCATTTCCCCCGATCGGGAATCCGGTAGATAAGTCACGCGGGCCAGCCTGGAAATCGGGGAAGGCGCGGTTCGACAAGGACCCGCCGGCAAAGAAACGCTCCGCCAGCACAATCTCCGACAGCCCTGCGTAGCGCTCGATCACGCCGAAAGTGGTGCTTCGCGCAAACACCAAATTCTTGGTAAGCGAGGTATAGGTTGAGTTCTGCGCTAATATCCGTCCGTATCCGGTCTGAGAACCGAACGCCTTCGCGGCCAGCGCAAGATCCACTGTGTTGTAAATGCCATGATGCGCGTCCACGGGATCGTCGCGGCGGTCCTGTACAAAGGTGGTAGAGACGAAACCAACCAGCACCGGTTGTGCAAGCAGCGGAATCAAATCCATAGAGATCAACGGAGTCCCGATAGTGTTGACCTTCCGGAAAGTGTAACGGTATTGAATCGTATATTGCCGAGATAGCTTCTGTCCCAATTGCACCGATCCCTCTTCGCGGCGAGCGGAGAAGGTCCGGACATTATGCGAGATATCGAACAGCGCGGAAAACTGCAGGCTTAAATTTGGGTTTCCTTCAAACTGCGGCGCCAGATAAGTGAGCAGTACGCGCTGCTCCAGCGTCGACACCAGACTCTGCAGGCTGACGGTATGGCCAAGACCAAAGATATTCAAGCGGCTGATCCCGAAGATAAAGCGCGGGCTGAAGCCCGTAGTTCCGGCCGGCGAGGTGAGCGTGGTCGTGCCGCCGCCGATATTCCCGATCTCTGCCCCGACTCCGACGTTCATGGAGTAACGTCTCGCCTCCTCGGTGGAGTAGAGCACGTACTTGGTCGGCTCGTTTCCATCCGGATTCTGGATGGCGGCACTCACTCGCGCGAATATGCCGAGGTCGTAGAGACGTCTCTGGCTGCCCGTGATCCGGTCCTGCGAAAGCGGATCGCCAGGCTTGAGATCGATCCGGTTTCGGACCAGATCCGGCTTGGTTCGAGATAAGCCGCTGATTAGAACGTCGCGCACGTAGAGACGCCCGCCGGGCGTGACCATGAATTCCAGATCCACATGGTTGGGCTCCGCCGCCGCGACTGCCGTAAAATCGAACTTCGCAGCGGCGTAACCGTTATTGAAGTAGTAATCGAGAGTCGCGTCCCGGTCGGAAGCGACCGCCAAATCGCTATACGGCTGGCCCGCGGTGGATTGCAGAATCAATCGCAAGGCATCCTCGTCTTCCGGGGAGACGCCTCGAAAGCTGAGCTTTGACACGAACCACTGCTGGCCCTCTTTAATCTCAACGAAGATCGCGGTATGACCCGCCTTTCCCTGATAGTCGTCGACTTTCATCCCAGTCACTTGAACGTCTCGAAAACCGTTGGAGTGGTACAGATCGCGAATGGAATTGAGGTCGCGCTCCAGAAGGTCTTCACGATAGCGCCCGTAACGGTAGCGAATGAATGTGGCCGGCATAATAGTCATCCGCTCGCGGATCGTGTCTTCATCAAAATAATGATCGCCTTCGATAACCAGTTTGACGACCTTGTGCCGCACGCCTTTTTCAATCTGATAGTCGATCAATTGGCTGCCATTGGGCGGCTGGGCGAGACTATAACTCACCCGGGCATCGAAATATCCCTGCGATTCAAGATACGTGGTAAGGTCCCGCGTTCCCTCTGTGAGCAAGTCACGGTCCACGGTCCGCTCTTCGTAGATTGGCAGAATACTTCGCAGCTTCCCGGCAGAGACGTTCGCGCCGACTGCTCGCACATCCACCAACGGCCCGCTGTCGATGTTGAGCGTCGGGGTCACAGTGTTGCTGTCCGGATGATAATCCAGCTTGTCCAGAGTTACTTTCGCCAGCAGTCGATTGTGCTTCGGATACCAGTTGCGGACGTTATCAACGCCGTTTTGCACGCGATTCTCGGTGACATATTGCCAGCCCAGCAAGCCGCGAAATCGTCTCAACCCAGCCGATTTTATGATGTCGTCCGTGGAACGCTCGGAAGTGCCGGTTACTATGACGCCATCAAACTTCGCCCGCGCGCCGGCGGCGATATCGAAGTCGATGTTCACCTGTTGAGTATTCACGTCAAACGTGGTCTCCGGCATCACCTTCGCATTGTACAAACCGTTTCGCCGGGCGACGTCCACCAGGTAGTCGACCGCTCGCTTCAAGTCCCCTTCCGAATATTCAGCGCCGAACTGCAGCCTGGTCGCCACCACTAATTGACCTTCGTTGGGAGGCTCCGGAACTCCGTTCACTCCCACGTGTCCCACGAAATAGCTGGGCTTGGTCAAGAATTTCAGATTCACGCCAGACGTCCCCAGAGTGGCGTCCACGGCGATGTCGGCGTACTCCCCAGTTGCATAGAGGCGCTGGATTGCATCCCGGACGCTGTCGCTGCGCAATGGCTCGCCGGTTCGAAGCGGAAGCAGTGCGATCAACCGGTCCGTAGCCAAGGGCTGCTTCTCGGGATCGAATTGTATGCTCGCAATCGTCTTCCCTTCATACTCGTCGGGAGCAGCCGCCACGGGAGACCAGCTCAGAACGGCGAGCGTAGACACACGTACCCACCAGCCCAGCCGGGTCGACACAAGCGACCATCTTAGCGCATCGGCTGGTACCATCTGAATGTATGACCCCGCGGAATTTGGAACGTTACTCGCGGCAGATTCGGTTTCCCGGCATCGGTCAAGCGGGGCAACAACGCTTGTTGGACGCACGCGTAGCGGTGGTGGGTTGCGGCGCCCTCGGCAGTTTTCAAGCGGGAGCGCTGGCGCGAGCGGGCATCGGCTTTCTGCGGATCATCGACCGCGATTACGTCGAGCTGAGCAATTTGCAGAGGCAATGGCTGTTCGATCAATGCGACGTCGAGCAGGGCTTGCCGAAAGCGATCGCGGCCACCCGCAGGATCGCGGCCATTAATTCAGATATCGAAGCTGAGCCGGCGGTTGCCGACCTGACGCCTGAGAATATCGACGACCTGTTGGGCGATGCCGGCCTGATTCTCGATGGCACCGACAATTTCGAGACCCGCTACTTGATCAACGATTACGCTGTGAGCCGCGGCCGGCCCTGGGTTTATGGCGCGGCGGTGGGAAGCTACGGAATCACGATGCCGGTGCTGCCGGGAACGACAGCCTGTTTGCGCTGCGTCTATCCCGATCCGCCGGCCGGCGCCCAACCCACTTGCGAGACAGCCGGCGTGTTGGGCTCCATCACGGCTCTCATCGCCAGCCTGCAGGTGAGCGAGGCGCTCAAGATTCTGTGCGGCGTTGACGTATCGCGCAAGATCACTACCGTGGATATTTGGAGCGGTGAGATCCGGCAGCTTGCGCAGCCCTCGCCAGATGAGCGCTGTCCGGCTTGTGGCCGTCGCGAGTTCCCCTACCTCTCGGGCGAGCGGCGTTCGCCTGTGAGCCTGTGCGGTCGCAATGCCGTACAGATTCACGAGCGATGCCGTCCCCTGGATCTCGAAGACCTGGCGGCCCGCCTCGCTCCGCTGGGTGTCGTGCGCGCCAACGAATTCGCCCTCCGGTTCGAGACGCCGCCTTACCTGCTGACCGTCTTTCCCGACGGCCGAGCGATCGTGAAGGGGACCACCGATGTTGGTGTGGCACGGAGCTTGTATGCGCGCTATGTGGGGGCGTAGTTGCCGCGCTGTCAGTTCAGCGGTAAGCTCGTGGGTAGAGAGGCGGAAAAATGCGTAGTATCCTGCCGGTCTTAATTGCGGGTCTCGTCCTGACCGTCCCAGTGTTTGCTCAGCGCGGCGGAGGAGGGCACGGCGGAGGAGGAGGACACGGCGGCGGTGGGGGCGGAATGCGCGGCGGTGGGGGCGGCTCCATGCGAGGCGGCGGGGGCGGATTCCGTGGTGGCGGAGGCGGTGGTTTCCGCGGTAGCGGCGGTTTCCGCGGCACAGGATTTCGAGGCGGCTTTAACCGCGGCTTCGGATTCCGTGGGCGATATGGGTTCTTCCCGTTCTACGGATATGGCGGCTACGGATTCTATGATCCGTTCTTCTACGATTCCTATCCTGATTATTCTGGCTATTCCAATCCTTATCCTTATGGATACGCGGATTCGGGTTACGGGTCGAGCGGACCCGGCGTTATGGTTGTTTCAAATTACCCACCCGCACCACCACCGGCGCCACCTGCACCGGCCGTTCGCGATTACCCGCCACCCGCTGCTCAAGAACAGAAATACGAGACGCCGCTTTTCCTGCTAGTGTTTAAGGACCGGAGTATCAAGGCTGTGCTCGCCTATTGGGTGGACGGTGCGACCCTCCACTATGTGTCGATGGACCACGAGCAGAAGCAGGCACCGCTTTCTTCCGTCGACCGGGATTTAAGCGAGCGCTTCAATCGCGAGCGCAACGTTAGCTTCAGCCTTCCGCACTGAGCTGCCGGTAGTGGCCGGTGCAGCGTGCAATCGGGTTATTTGTATGTGGTGGGCATCGAAAAATTCACAATCGCGGACGCCACACTGAAACTGACACCTGGAACGGTCTGAGGTGAAGTAATATTGGCGACGGCTAGCTTGCCTGGTCCCGGGGGCAACGCCAATAAGATCGAGGATGGGATCGTGAATTGCCCCGCGCTGGATGGAGCGTTGCAGACGAAGCTCACGCTCCCTGCCGGACCCGGAGACAAACCAGTTATCAGCATATCGCCGTTTGGAAAACCGCCACTCCAGGAGACTGTAGCGCCTTGAGATCGATTGATCGATGCCAGCGCGGACTTGTTGGTCAAAGTGAATGGCGTTGGAACGTTGAGCGCGAGATTCAAAGCCTTCACGTCCTTTCCACCAGAAGTGGAGAACGTATACGTACCAGGGATCAGCGAATTCCCCGAAAACTGAGCGAAGTAAAGTCCTCCTGACCCTTGTTCTTGGAGGGTCTGTCCACCACCGGGGCCTGTCACTTGGATTGTTCCAGCGTCCAAAGCGGCCATCGCGCCTGCGAGACCCAGGTCTGCGAAGGAAAATCCCGGCGCAGTCAAAGTGCAACTTCCCTGGGAAGCGTATGCGTATCCCGCCCCGAACGCCGAGCTGTTGATGGTAGCGAACGCCGCGATGGCTGCGGTGGCCGTGTTTCCGTTTTGGCTTGTGAACTGGCCGATGCTCAAGGCCCCAAGATTGACAGGGACGTTGCCGCTCGACGCCAGCGCTTGAAGTTGAGTCCCGTTCAACGCCAGGCCTGCATCTGAACACGGCCCTCCGCTCGAATTCACCGGCAGCGTGACGGCGTTGCTCACAATAGGGCCACTCTGTGCGACCACCGAAACGTAGCATCCGGTCGGAACATTTGCGGGAATCGCGACGTTAATTTGATCCACGCCGGGATACTGGGATCGGCCGCGGTAGAGAACATTCGCGGAGATGCCCCCGATGTACACCTGCATCGGGACGTTGGTGAGGTTGTTCGTATTTTGCGGGAAGGTACGGTCATCGTTGGAGGTGTCGGCGCCGACGCCCGAGCCCCATAGGACGATCTCTTGCCCGGGCATGGCTGATTTTGTGAGCCCGAAAGCATTACCATTGGCGTCGGTGGCGACGCCAGAACCGGTTCCTGCTCCGTACAAAGTATCCAGTCCAAGAGCACTCGCCACGACCTGAATTGGCGCTGCCGCACTGGCTGTTCCGTTGTAGGTCACGGTGATCGTTCCGCTGCCGGCCGGCGTAGTTGACGGCAGAACCGCCGCGATCTGTGTGGCCGACGTGTAATACAGCGCCGGTGTAGTAGTGACACCGTTGACCGTCACCGAAATGCTGGTTTGATTCAACGTTGTGGGCAGCCCGGGAGCTGCGCTGGATTGCAACACCGGTGGAGCGCCGGAGCTCATGCCAGTCCCGTAGATCAAAAACAGGCTCCCTGGCGCGATGCCATAGTTGGGCATTCCGGGCTGAAGGAAGCTGTAGTTGTTCTGCAATTGCGCAATGACTGGTGCGGAACCGGCGGCAGCAGGTTTCGACGCGATCGAACCGGCCGCCAGGAACGTCCGGTACTGGAGCGAAAGAGAGTTGCCGTTCGCGGCGATGACGATCACTTTGGCGTAATGGCCGCCGTTGGTGTGCACTCCGAAGACCTCTCCCGCCACCAACGCGCTGGCGGGGATGGGTGCGCCACTGTAGGGCGCGGCGGCTGCCGAGCGGGCGGGTATAAGCTTAAAAACACGCGATCCGTATTTTCCCAGGTTGTATAGTCCGGCCCTGCCTTGCGGGGCGAGCGACGTCCCGTTCCAAAGGATGTCGCCACCGGCGGCAGAAACGTCGCCAGTCTCCAGATTCAAGGAACTGCTCGCGGTTAGAGTTGCGTTGCCAGACTGATCGGCCCAGGCCGTAACGGAAAGAGCGACCGCCAGAAAGACGGTCGCCACGCCATAGTTCGGGTAGCGCGTGGTCATTGAATGACACTCCTAGTTTTAGTCGAACATTGTACACTAAAACCCGCGGCGGTTCCTCTACTGCCCCCTCCTCTCGGACTACACTGAAGAGCATGACTAGACGCACGCTCATGGGCGCCCTTGCCGTCGCCACAGCCGCGCGGGCACAAGGCCAAACCAAGGAATGGAAGCCGAAGCTGGGAGTGCTGGGGCCGTTCACCGAAGCCAATGTCGCATTCGCGCACCAGGAAGGTTTCACCAACATGATCCTGGGCGCCGATCCGCAGTCCCCACTCGACGCGAACACCATGACCGACGAAAAGCTCCAGCGCGTGAAAGCGACCCTGGCCCGCAATCAGATGCACGTCTCGGCGTTTCAGGTCACCCAGAATCACATCTCCGCCGACCCTACTCAACGCGCCGGAGAGAACGCCTATTTCGTGAAAGCCATCGAGCTCGCCGGAAAACTGGGGGTTCCGCATATCGGCACGTGTTCCGGCAAAGACGCGAGCAAGCCATTTCAGGCACAAGTGGACGAAATCGTCCGCACCTATAACGAAAAGTATTTTGCGGTTTGCGAAAAGAACCACGTGCGGATTCTTTGGGAACCCTGGCCCGGCGGCCCGAATCTGGCAGTCAGCCCGATCGGTTTCGAGACGCTGTTCAAAGGATTCGGCGATTCGCCCCACGTCGGGCTGCAGTACGATCCATCGCACCTGGTCTGGCAGATGATGGATCCCATCCAAACCGCGCGCGATTTTGTCGACAAGATCTACGATGTGCACTTGAAGGATACGGAGATTCGCTGGGACGTTCTGCGCCGCTGCGGAATCAATCCGGTGAACGGCGCGAAGTGGTGGAATTACCGGCTGCCCGGCCTCGGTTCCATCCAGTGGCCGGAATTCTTCAGCGTGCTCCAAAGGGCCGGCTACACCGGCGCGATGAGCATCGAGCACGAAGACAACTTGTACGGCGCGGACCATCCCGGTCCCGAATTCACTGACGACTTCAAAACCGGCTTCCGGATGGCCCACCGCTATCTGCGGCAATACGTGCCCGATTAGACATGATCGGCGAATCTCTCGGCAACTATCGCATCGTCTCCAAGATCGGACAAGGCGGCATGGGCGTCGTTTATCGCGCGCATGACGAAGTGCTCCATCGCGACGTTGCTCTGAAGGTGCTGTCGGAAGGGGCTGCCGGGAACAAATCTTCGCGAGATCACATCCTGCACGAGGCACGCGCCTCCTCTGCGCTTAGCCATCCCAACATCTGCACCATTCATCAGGTCGGCGAATTCTCGGGCGAGCACTACATCGTCATGGAACTGGTGCAGGGTAAGACCCTCACCGAACTGATCGGAACTACCGGACTCGCCGCTGAGTCGGTGATGAACTACGGCGTGCAGATCGCCGCTGCCCTGGCGCATGCTCACGATCGCGGCATCGTCCATCGCGATCTGAAAAACTCCAACATCATCGTAACTCCCGACGGTCTGGTGAAGATTCTTGATTTCGGATTGGCCCGGCGGCTGCCCGAGGCGATGTTGAACGAAGCCACCGCCACGCTCGGTTCGCTAGGGGCGGCAGGCGCCATGTCCGGCACTTTGTCCTATATGGCGCCGGAGGTTCTGCGCGGCCAGGACGCCGATGCGCGCACCGATCTATGGGCCTTGGGCGTAGTGCTGTACGAAGCAGCGTGCGCGCAATTGCCGTTCCAGGGACGCACCAGTTTCGAAATCAGCTCCGCCATACTGCACGATATTCCGGCTCAGCTTCCCGCGCGCGTTCCGCCCAGCCTATGGTCGGTCATTCAGCGCTGCCTCGCCAAAGAACCGGCGCAGCGTTACCAACGCGCCAGTGAGGCGCGCGCCGCGCTCGAAGCGGTTCAGTCCGCCAGGTTGGGGGCGCCCGCACCGCCCAACGATTTTGCGGGCCCGCGAACAACGGTGCTACGCGGCATCAAGCACATCCATCCCAAGAACGGGGACGTCTTGTTGCTGGTTGGAACAACCAAAGGCGCATTCCTTCTGCGGTCCAACAGGCGGCGCTCGCTTTGGGAAGTCGGCGGTCCCTATTTTCACGGCCACGCCGTTTACGCGATGGCCTACGATGGCCGGGAAGGCCGGCGCCGCTTATGGGCGTCGACTCACAGCATGCTGTGGGGCACCTTCCTGCGGTCGACCGATGATTTTGGCCGAACTTGGACCAATCCGATCGAAGCCAACGTGCGCTTTCCCGCCGACACCGGCGATTCGCTCAAGAACATCTGGCACATTTGCCTCGGTCCGGCCGAGGAGCCGGATGTGATGTATTGCGGCGTCGAACCGGCGGCTCTGTTTGAATCACGCAATGCAGGGGACACCTGGTCGCTCGTCCGGGGACTGTGGAATCATCCGCATCGGCCGCGCTGGATGCCTGGAAATGGCGGCCTCTGCCTGCATACGATTGTGCTCGATCCAACCGCGAAAGGCAGAATGTACGTTGCCATTTCGTCTGGCGGCGTCTACCGCAGCGACGACGGCGGCGCTACCTGGACTCCACGGAACCGCGGCGTTCGCGTTGTGTTCGCGCCCGAAAAGAATCCGGAATTTGGACAATGCGTGCATAAGATCGTCATGCATGCCGAGCGGCCGAATCGCCTCTTCCTGCAAAATCATTGGGGGCTGTATCGATCCAACAACGGCGGCGAATCCTGGCAGGATATCGCCAATGGCGTCCCGTCCGATTTCGGTTTTGCGATGGTGATGCATCCGCGCAACCCCGACTGCGTATACATTCTGCCGGTCGAATCCGACGAGTTCCGCTGCACGCCCGGTGGCCGATTGCGCGTCTATCGCACTCGCAACGCGGGCGAGTCGTGGGAAGCGCTGATGCGCGGCCTGCCGCAGAAGGGTGCGTACGAAACCGTGCTGCGTGACGGCATGGTGGCCGACACGCTGGATCCGCTGGGAATCTACTTCGGCACGCGCAGCGGCGTCATCTATGGATCCATCGACGAAGGCAAGAGCTGGAAAAAGATTCTTGAAGGGCTGCCTGCGGTGGTATGCGTGCGAGTTGCTCAGGTCGGCAAATAGTGGCGGCCATTTTCCACATCCCCGGCGCGCTGCGCGTTTATACCAATGGACACAGTCGCGTCGAGATCGACCCAGCTCACGGAGTGCTTCGCGATGTTTTACAAGCTCTGTGGTCGCGTTATCCGGGCTTACGGGATCGTCTGGCGAACGAACAGGGCGAGATCCGCGAGCATATCAACATCTTCATTGGCAACGAAGACGTGCGGTATCTGGAAGGGCTGGCTACGCCGATCGCGGACGGGGCCGAAATCACGATCGTGCCCGCTATCAGCGGGGGAACGCCTCTCTGAGCGCTTCCAGATCCTGCTCGTTGTTATAGAAATGCGCCGACACTCGCAGATGCCCGCGCCGGGCTGCGACCAGCACACGCTTCTCCTTCAGAGCCCGCGCCAGCGCCGAAATATCGCGATTTTCGAATCGCGCCGCGACGATCGGCGAGCGAAACTCCTCCACGCTGCCGCCCAGCTCGCGCAGAATATCGCGAGTCTTCGCCGCCAAGCCGAGCACTCTCTGTTCAATCGCCTCCGGGCCGAGCTCCAGCATCAGATCCGTCGAAGCTTCCATCGCGTACAGCAGCGCGGATGAGATAGACCCGCCTTCGTATTTTTCAGCGGTTGTCGTCAGTTCCGGAACGCCGTGGTGCAGATTGTCGACATTACGCCAGTCACGGTGGCTGCGCCAGCCCATGACATTCGGCCGCAGCCGCTCCCGCAAATCCGGGCGCACGTACATAAAGCCGATACCGTTGGGCGTAAGCATCCATTTGTAAGCATGCACGGCAAACATGTCGGGTTGAATCCGCGAAGCATTGAAGCGCAGCGCGCCCAGACTCTGCGTGCCGTCAATGAACAGCAGGACTCCTCGCGCACGAAGGAACTCCGCGATCTCTTCCAGCGGCGGGGCGAATCCGGTATTGTAGTTCGCCGAGCTGATCGCCACCAGCCGCGTCCTCGCGTCCACCGAATCGTAGAAGCGCTCCCACGAAGACTCGACCATCTCCACGCCGAAACGGTCCAGCAGCGCCGGAGCATACAGATTATTCGGAAACTCGTGCTCCAGCGTAAGGATACGATCGCCCGCGCGCCAATCCAGGCCGGTCAATAGAATTCCGAGCGCGGTGGAGGCGTTCGGAACGAAGGCGATATCTTGCGGTCCACAACAGATCAGCCGGCCGATCTTCGCGCGCAGCCGGTCGGCATCATCGTACCAGGTCAGAAAATCCCAACAAGCGACCTCGTCGCGATGTGCGAAGTGCCGCGCCACGGCCTCGGTCGCGCGCCGGGGCAACTGCCCGAAAGTGGCCGTGTTCAGATAAGTCCAATGCGCGAGCGCGGGAAACTCGCTGCGAACCGCCTCCCAGTCGACCGTCATGGGCGCGTCTCCGCTGCCACCTTCGCCGCGATAAATGCGGCCGCGTGTTCCATGCCGACATCCTCTCGTTTCTTGCTGCGTCGCTCGACCACTTCCACCATGCCCTCCGCCAGCTTTTTGCCGATCGTGATGCGGTATGGAATCCCGGTCAGGTCCGCATCTTTGAACTTCACACCCGGCCGCTCATCGCGATCATCGAACAGCGTATCCAAATGCATCTTGTGGCAGCTTTCGTAAATCTCTTGCGAAGCCGAAGCGAGCGCCGTTTCCGCGATCGACACTGGGGTGATGACGACATCGAAGGGAGCGATGGCCGCGAGCAGCGCCATGCCGTCCTGATCGTGATTTAGCTCGACGGCTGCGCTCAACACGCGTTCCGGGTAGAGATGATAAGTGCCAGTGTTACATCCGCTCTTCACCACTCGGGCGATCTCGATGCATTGGATGAAATCGAGCGCCCCGCTGCACCGAAAACATGCATCGCCCGGGACCACCTGCCGAAGGTCGAAATACTCGGTCTCGAAATCCTCGCTAGGAGTGACATGCCGCAGATGATAATCGTCTTTGTTAGCGCCGGCGATCATGTTGCTGCGGCCCCGCAGCGCTTCATCCGCCATAATTCGCATATTCTGGACACCAACCGGTCCGAGCGATCCGCCGCCGGCGCCAAACCATTCGAGGATCTCCTCGGCGTGCGCGGGCCGGAAATCGGTGGCCTTCATCACCTGGACGAATTTCGTCTCGTTCAAAGAATGATCCCCCCGCACTAGCGCCAGCACCGGCTGGCCATCGGCTACCAGCACCAGCCTCTTCATCTGCGAGGTCTCGGGAAGGCCTGTGAAATCGGCTATGTCGGCGATGGTCTTCCGCCCCGGCGTGTGGAACGGCGCCGGAGCAAAGTCGCCGTCGGGATCGGCAATCGAGGGAGGTGTTGGTCGCGCTGTTGCTTTATCTAAAGTGGCTGCGTAGCCGCAGCCCGCGCAGCGGACCACAACGCTGTTGCCCGCCTCAGAAGCCACGACGAAAGTCGCTCCCGCAGGCCCCTCCGCCACAATGTACTTCAGCTCACAGCGATCCAAGATTTTCGAGTAGGCATCTACGTGCTTCTGATACGAGACATCCCGCCCCGCCGAATCCAGATCGAACGAGAACGATTCGCTTACGAGAAACTGCCGGGCGCGCAGCAGGTCGGGCCGGGAATGCTTCTGCTCATCGAAGCGCGTCTGCATGTGATGCCAGATCTGCGGAAGCCGCCGGTAGCTGCGCAGCTCTCCTTCTGCAATGGCGGCCACGACGCTGGCGGCGGGATGCAAAACCGGCAACCGCAGTTCCTGCCCGCCGATCGCGTCCGTTTCTTCGCGGACGATCTTTGCGATCTTCCCCAGCGAGCGCTCGCCCAGAAACAGGTAGCTGTAAATGCCCGGGACCAGTTGCCTGATGTAGCCCGCACGTAGCAAGAACTGACTTCCCACGCCATCCGCGTCCGCGGGTTTCTCTCGGAGCGTGGGGATGAAAAGCTTGCTCCAGCGCATGGAATTTCAGTGTAACGCAGCGGTTTCAGCATTCTGCGGTATGCTATATCCAATCGATCGCCATGTCACCTTTAACGTTGGTTGCAACCGTACTTAGCGTGGCGCCGGTTTTCGCCGCACCGTGCGAGAGCCTGGCTTCGCTGTCGATCCCGGACACCACCATCACTTCGGCCCAGGTCGTCTCATCGAACAAAGATCTGCCGCCCTATTGCCGGATCGCGGCCACGCTCAAACCGTCCAGTGACTCCGATATCAAAATCGAAGTCTGGATGCCGGCTTCGGGTTGGAACGGCAAGTTTGAAGCGGTCGGGAACGGCGGCTGGTCAGGCGCGATCGGAACTTCCGCGCTGGCTGCGGCGGTTCAGCGCGGCTTCGCGTCGGCCAGCACCGACACCGGACACGAGGGTTCCAGCGCCCGCTTCGCGCTCGATCATCCAGAGAAGCTGGTCGACTATGGATATCGCGCGGTCCACGAGATGACCTTGAAGAGCAAGGCCATCATTGCGGCTTATTACGGGCGGGGCGCTAAGCTCTCTTATTGGAATGGCTGTTCAGCCGGCGGCAAACAAGGGCTGAAGGAGGCGCAGCGTTTTCCGGACGACTTCGACGCCATCATCGCCGGCGCCCCCGCCAACAACTGGACTGGCCGCGCCGCCCATGCTTTGTGGATCGCTCAAGCCGTGCATAACGACGAAGCGAGCTACATCCCTCCGAGCAAGTACCCGCTCATTCATAATGCTGTGCTGGAGGCGTGCGATGCGCGCGACGGCGTGAAGGACGGGATCTTGGATGATCCGACGCGCTGCCAGTTCGATCCCAAGGTGCTCGAGTGCAAGGGCGCCGACGGGCCCGGTTGTCTCAGCGCGCCTCAAGTGGAAGCGGCCCGCAGAATCTACTCCGGCGTCGCGAATTCGCGCACCAAGGAACAGATCTTTCCTGGATTAGAGCCGGGGAGCGAACTCGGCTGGGCCGTCATGGCCGGGCCGCAGGCCTTCGCCATCGCGCAGGAACATTTCAAGTATGTAGTGTTCAAAGATCCGAGTTGGGATTACCGGAAACTCAACTTCGACAGCGACATCGCGCTGGCTGAGAAGATTGACGACGGCACGATTAATGCGATGGATCCGAATCTGAAGCCGTTCTTCGGGCACGGTGGAAAGCTGCTGCAATACCACGGCTGGAACGACTGGCAGATCGCCCCGCTGAGCAGCGTCACCTATTACAAGACCGTGGCGGACACGTTGGGCGGCGCCTCCAAAGTGAAGGACTCCTACCGCCTGTTCATGGTGCCCGGCATGGGCCATTGCAGCGGCAGCGAAGGGACCGACCACTTCGACATGCTCACCGCCATGGAGCAATGGGTGGAGAATGGCAAAGCGCCCGATCAGATCATCGCCTCGCGCGTGAAGGACGGCGCCATCGACCGCACGCGTCCGCTGTGCCCGTACCCGCA
>DATHOT010000414.1:0-27210 GCA_035484655.1 Bryobacteraceae bacterium
TTCTTTGGATGGCAAAACGCTAGCGGAGGCACTCCGGAGGGTGATGCGCTAAGGCATGCAAAGGTTCGAAGCCCAACGCGTCCAGAATCTGGATGGGGCATTCCGTTGGTACGAACTACAACTGGTTCTTTTGAATGAAGAGGACAGGCAACTGCCGAAACTCCTCTCGGGTGGCTTGATTCCGGACAGGTACCGTGACGAAAGTTTGGACGAGTTGCGGGAGCAGTTCGCTTCAGCCAGAAAGCATCTGCAGTATGCCGCCATGCTACACCTTCTCACAACCACGGAAGCGTTGTTGCATCTGGCATTTAAGGAGCTCTCAACACGCCAAACCAAGCCTGCGATTTTCCGTCGGTTCCGCAAGATTAAACGGGAACGAAGTGGGAGGATTCGGCTGGTAGAGGACATTCTCAACACCTGGATCGACGTATATCCAGAAACGGCTCGGTCGATTCGGGAGTTCAAAGGTGTCGTGCCGCTGCGCGATTGGCTTGCCCATGGGCGGTACTGGAATCCAAAAATCGGCCGGCCCGTGTACGAGGTGAGGGACGTTTTTGATATTACATCCGAAATGTTGAATGGGATGCGGGATGCGGGTTGAGGAATCAAGAATGAACGCCGCGATCTGATGCCGCAAGGCCAAGCGCCGCGCGGAAACAAGGAGAAGGGCAGAATGTCAGACGAATTCAGCACGCGAACGACAGGCGAAATTAACCGGCGCGATTTTGTGAAAACCACAGCGGCTGCCTGTGCAGTCTATGCCGCAGCGAACAGCACATCCGCGCTCGCGGCCGGCACCGATGATTTGGCGAAGCTGACAATCAGCGAGGCGTCCCGACGCCTGCATGCCCGTGAGATAACCTCCGCGCAACTCGCCGCCGCCTGCCTGGAGCGAATCAAAACCTACAATCCCAAGGTCAACGCCTACATCACCGTCATGCAGGAGGAAGCGCTGGCCCAGGCCGCACAGTTGGACACCGAAGCGAAAGCCGGAAAATTCCGAGGCGCTCTGCATGGCATCCCCATCGCGCTCAAAGACAATATCGATACCGCCGGAACGCGCACCACCGGTGGCAGCGCAGTCTTCGACGACCGTTTTCCCGACGCGGATGCGGACGTCGTCCGGCGTCTCAGAGAAGCCGGAGCGGTCATCATCGGCAAGACTAATCTGCAGGAGTTCGCCATGGGCAGCACCTCGGTGTCTACTTATTTTCTGCCGGTGCGAAATCCCTGGGCGCTGGATCGTATCTCGGCCGGATCATCGGGAGGCTCGGCCGCGGCCGTGATCGCCGACCTCGCCGTGGCAGCGCTCGGTACCGACACCGGCGGCTCCGTCCGCATGCCCGCCGCCTATTGCAGCATCGTCGGACTCAAGCCGACCTACGGCCTGGTGTCGATTCGCGGCATCATCCCGCGCACTTATTCGCTCGATCATTGCGGACCCATGACCAAGACTGCCGAGGATGCCGCCATCCTGCTCAACGCCATGGTGGGTTACGACAAGCTGGATGTCGCTAGCGTCGAGCATCCTCGGGAAGATTACGTTGCGGCACTCAAGCAGCCGGTCTCGGGCCTTCGTTTGGGAATTCCGCGCGCGCCGTTTTTCGATCGCCTGGATGATGAAACCTCCAAAGCTGTCGAAGACGCCATCGCCGTCCTCGGCAAGCTCACGAAAAGCACCAAGGACATGCATCTGCCGAGTCCCGGCACTTATTCCCGAACATTTCTGGACGGAGAGGTCGAAGCTTTTCATTGGGAATGGATGAAGCGCAGCGCCGGCCGCTACTCGATGAATCAACGGCGCGCCCTCGAGGCCATCCACAGGCGGCTGAACGACACCGCCGGCGAAACCTGCTCGGCCAGAGTTGTCGACTATGTTCTGGCCAACTGGGAGCTGATCCGGTTGCGCAAAACCATCGACGATGCCTTCACGGATTTCGATGTTATAGCTTTGCCCACCATGCGCGTCGTGCCGCCCACCATCAACGAGGAACTGAACCGCGAAGAAGAGCCCAAGCCCCGCGAACCGGAGGAGACTTCGAACTGTCCGGCGTTCAATACCTTTGGAATTCCCGCAGTTTCCATTCCCTGCGGATTCTCGGCCAGCGGCCTTCCCATCGGGTTGATGATCGCCGGCCCGCGTTTTTCAGAAGGCCGAATACTGGCGCTCGCTCAGGCCTACGAAAAAGCTACGCAGTGGCACAGCAGGAGGCCGAAACTCAGCCCCGAGATGAGCGTCCCGCCGGTGAAGCGCAACTCATGAGCCGCCATCGTGGCACGTACACTTTGTGCGTAGCCTTGGCACTCGTGCCACTCGCATGGACAGCGGACACCGACGACAAGCCGCTGTACACCGTGGACGCCGTTCGCTACGGCACCCTCGCCGACTTCTCGGTTCGCGGACTCATCCAGGGCGCCGACCCTTCGCGCAAGATGGATATCGCCATGGTCGTCTGGCTGGTGCGCGGCGCTGGGCGCAACATCCTGGTTGACGCCGGCTTCTACCGCAGGCAGTTCTTCGAACACTGGAATGTGAAGGATTTCAAAAAGCCATCTGAGGCCATCGGGGCCGCCGGTCTCAAGCCCGAAGACATCACGGATGTAATCGTGACGCATATGCATTGGGACCACGCCGACGGCGCCGACCTTTTTCCCAAAGCTAAGATTTGGGTACAGCGCGATGAGTATACCTACTACACTGGCGAAGCCTGGCACGGCGCTCGCACCCATGGCGGAATCGAGCCGGATGATGTGCTCTCATTCGTGAAGATGAACATCGATGGCCGCGTCGGCTTCGTTGAGGGCGATGGCAAAGAAATTATGCCTGGCATCACGTGCTACACCGGCGGTAAGCACACTTATGCGTCTCAATATGTGGGCGTAAAAACCGCGAAGGGTATCGTGATTCTGGCGTCTGACAATGTTTACTTGTACGAGAACCTGGAGAAACATCTTCCGATCGCCCAGTCGCTCGATCAGGAATCCAACCTGCGCGCCCAGGATCGTATGCGGAAGCTCGCCGCCGAAGAACGCCTGATCGTGCCCGGACACGATCCCGCGCAATTCACGCGCTTCCATGGGCCGGCGCCTACCGTCGTCCGAATCGAATAGCTGGCCTAAAACTGGTATTCTGAGCGCTATGTCGACCGTTTTTCGCGGAGCCGCACTCCTTTTCTTCGCCCTCGTCACGATCTGCGCGCAAGGCCCCAGCGCCGGCCGCAACTACGGCCGGTCGATGGTGATCAGCCAGCAAGGCGTCGTTGCCACCAGCCAGGTCCCTGCTTCGCAAGCGGGCGCGCAGATTCTCGCCCGAGGCGGATCGGCCGTCGATGCAGCCATCGCGGCCAATGCCGTCCTGGCTGTGATGGAACCGCTGATGGACGGGCTCGGCGGCGACATGTTCGCGATTTATTGGGATGCCAAAACTGGTCAATTGACCGGCTTGAACGGCTCCGGCTACGCGCCCCACGGCCTTTCGCCCGCTTTCTTAGCCAAGCACGATTTTAAGCGAATGCCCGGCGAAGGCATCCATAGCGTCACCGTTCCCGGCGCGGTCGATGGCTGGTTTAAAATGCATGAGCGTTTCGGCAAACTCCCCTGGAAAGATTTATTCGGCGCGGCCATCGGATATGCCGAGCAAGGCTTCCCGGTTCCGGAGGGCATGTACGAAATCTGGGGCACCCAGCAGACCATCAAAGAATTGAAGACCAACGACGAGTCGGCGCGTGTCTTCCTGCCGGGCGGCAAGCCTCCGCAACTCGGCGAAGTCTTCCGCAATCCCGACATGGGCCATGCCTTTCGGTTAATCGCCGAAAAAGGACCCGAAGCTTACTACAAAGGTGAAATCGCCGCGGCGATTCTGAAGACCTCGCAAAAGCTGGGCGGAACGATGAGCGCGCAAGATCTCGCCACGTTCTCCTCGGAATGGGTGACGCCCATCTCCATCGATTACCGCGGCTGGCACGTTTATGAACTTCCTCCCAACGGCGACGGTATGGCGGCGCTCGAAATGCTGAACATCATGGAGACGTCGCCGCCGGCGGTGGAAGGAGCTTATAGCGCTCCAGAATGGCATGAGCGCATCGAGGCCATGAAACTGGCCTATTCAGACCTTCGCCGCTATGATGCCGATCCTCGCACCTATGACGTGCCGCTGGGCCGGTTGCTCTCCAAAGACTATGCTCGCTCACGCGCGGCCTTGATCAATCCCAACAAAGCAAATTGCATGGTCGAGCCAGGTGAAGCGCCGGCGGGTAGCACCACGTACCTGACCGTGGTGGATAAAGACGGCAACGTCGTCAGTTGGATCCAGAGCATCTTCGCCCATTGGGGTTCCAAGGTCACCGTTGACGGCATGGGATTTATGCTGCAAAATCGCGGCGCCGGTTTCTCGCTCGATCCCAAACAACCCAACGTCCTGGCCCCCGGCAAGCGTCCGGTGCACACCATCATTCCGGCTTTCATGGAACGCGGTGATATGCACATCGGCTTTGGTATCATGGGCGGCGCGGTGCAGCCGCTGGCGCACGCGCAATTCGTTTCCAATATGGTCGACTTCGGTATGAACGTGCAGGCCGCGCTGGAGGCGCCTCGCTTCGCCAAGAACAATGCCGATGGGTGCAACTTGGCGCTCGAATTCCGGCTTCCGCCGGCCACGCTGCAACAACTTTCCGAAATGGGTCATGAGCTTCAACTTCGAAAGGAATACAACCAGAACTTTGGCCGCGGGCAAGCGATTCTGCACAATTCGAAAACCGGCACGAACTATGCGGCGTCCGATCCCCGAGCCGACGGTGCAGCGGTCCCGGAACCGATTCACCCGTAACGTTAGTTCTCCTCAGTTCTCCTCAGTTCTCCTCTGGCTTCTCGGCCCGATCGACCACTATGACATCGACGGGACCCTTTTGTGCATCCAATCGCAAGCCTAGCTGCTCTTGCAGTGCAGTGAAAATAGAAGGACCGTTCGAATCGGACGGCGGTACGAGTCCCGGGTCCGGAGGGAGTCCAATTGATTCCGGCCCACCTTGACCCGGTTCAGGCGTCCATTCGAGCGTGAAGTCGTACTCGCCGGTGAGTCCGGTCTTGTCGACCACTTGCCGCCCTAATTGCAAAGTGAGCTGCCGCACGAGTGCCGCTATACCGACCTGCTTCGCGCTGATCGATCCCGGCCTCATGCGAAGCCGCTCCGTTGGGCGAGGAGGCTCGCCCGTGTGGTTGGTTAGCTTCGATCCGTTCTTGCTCACCAACAGCGCGTAAATTGTGGTCTCCTTGGTCTCGTGGTGCACTTCCAGATGAAATCGGTCCGCGATCAGGGCTCGGAGCATCTTGAGAGTCTGCCCAATTGGAAGCTGGCCCTGTACTCCTTCGGCCTTCGCTTCTATATCCCACCGCTCAGTGCTCATCCATCCCGGCCCGCCCGAGACTTGGAACGCTCGGACATCATATGCTTCCATGATGAGCATCTTCAGCGGCACGCCAGTGATCGTAAGGCCTCCTCCCGGCAAGGGGCGAATCATAAATCGATTGTCGTTCGCCGCGTTTGGCTTGATTGTGGCGACGTCGAATTCCTTGGGCAAGGTCTGGGTCTGGCTCAGCGTGGTCATAAAAGCCGCGCTTAGGACAACGCGGCGGGAAACGAGCTTTGACATCTATCCTCCGGTTTTAAAGACAGACGTTGCGCTCCCCGCGTCCGTTGAGTCCAAACACTTTCAATGCTCGAACGCCACGCTATAAATCAACACCGCTAGCACAATCGTCGTGAGCACCACATAAGTACGGTCGCGCTCCAGTGCGAAACCTGCCAGCGAAAACGCCACTCGAGCGATCGGCGTGGCGATCAACAACAAAAGTCCGAATTGAATGATCGCCCGGCAGTTGGAAGGCCCCATCGCATGAACGATTGCGCGCACGCTTCGATATTCCTTGGGCGCGCCTTCAAAGACGTCGTAACTCGGTAATTCATTCCCGTGGCGGGCTAAGTAGCACGCCCCTCCCAGCAGCACGATCACTGCCGAGAGTATCACTCCGGTTCTCAGCAGGATGCTGATAATCCGTTCCATGCTCTGGTCATTCCAGTTAGTCATCTGAGCTTCCCCACTCCAGTGACGATCATCTCAATAGCCATCACCGCCACCACAATCGCAAAAGTCCAGCGCAGCACTCGAACGCGCGCGCCGATCAAGTGCCGCGCCCCGAGCAGCGAGCCGGCCAGCACTCCCAGCATCACCGGCATCGCGATTCCCGGCTCGACATAACCGCGGCTAAGGTAGATACCGGCACTGGCCGCCGCAGTCACGCCGATCATGAAATTGCTGGTGGTGGTCGACACCTTGAAGGGGATATGCATCGCTTGATCCATAGCGATCACCTTCAGCGCGCCGGAGCCGATGCCGAGTAACCCCGATATTGCGCCGGCTCCGAACATTAGCCCGAACCCGGTCTTCACGTTATTTACGTTGTATTGCTCGGGACCGCGCTCGCCTGGATAACTGCCGTTCAGCTTGAGACGCTTCGCCAGCGGATCCGGCGTGCCATTCGCCAGGTTCTCGGAGTGCCCGCGGCTGGACTGCCAGGCCGAGTGGAGCAGCACCACGCCAAAGATCATCGAGAGCACCGACGTCGGCGTTCGCGAGGAAAGATACGCGCCCGCTAGCGCTCCCAGCGTGGTGGCGATCTCCAGAAACATTCCGATCCGGATGTTGGTGTATCCTTCCCGAACAAACGCGGCCGCGGCGCCCGAGGAAGTCGCGATCACCGAAACCAGGCTGGCGCCGATGGCGTAGCGGATATCGACGCCCAACAGCAACGTGAGCGCGGGCGTCACCACCACGCCTCCGCCGAGTCCCGTCAGCGCTCCCAGATAACCCGCCGTGGCCGAGATCAAAAAGACCAGCGGCGTAAATTCGAGGTTCGTCATCAGGATTTTGTCTTTATCAAGGCGCTATGTTGGTTCCATGATAACCGTCCGGCCCGCTGCTACGGCCGACGCGGGCGCAATCTGGGAAATCCTCGAACCCACCGTTCGTGCCGGTGAAACCTATACTCTGCCTCGCGATATGACTCAGGAAGAAGCCCTCGCCTACTGGTTCGCGCCGGGCCATGAAGTTTTCGTCGCGGAAGAAAACGGGAAAGTAGTTGGAACATATTTTATGCACGCCAATCAAAAAGGCGGGGGCGCGCACGTAGCCAATTGCGGCTACATTACATCGGTAGGAGCGACCGGCCGAGGCGTGGCGCGCGCCATGTGCGGACATTCGCTCGAATACGCGAAAAGCCGAGGCTTCCGCGCCATGCAGTTCAACTTCGTGGTGAGCACCAACCAGCGCGCCGTCGGGCTTTGGCAAAGCTTCGGGTTCGAAATCGTTGGCCGGCTTCCGGGAGCATTTCTGCATCCAACGGCTGGCTACGTGGATGCGTTCGTCATGTATCGCGGCCTATAAGTTGACCGCGCCGCTGAAGTACTATGCTGTGGAGATAAGGGACGGCGAAGTCTAGCGGGCGGGCTCGGCCGCGGGCTGCTCTTCGTCCTTGCCGGGGCGGAGACGCTGCAGATCACGCCATTGCTGCTCGGTAAGCACACTCCGTAGTTTCAAACTCATCTGCGACAGCGTGCGCGTCAGATCGGCGCGGGCTGCTATCAGACGCTCGATGGCCTGGTTGGCTTTCGTTTGATCTACAGGATCGTGATCGAATTGAGCTTCCAGATCGATCTCCGCCTTATTGACTTCAGCACGGATGTCGATCAAATGCGGACGGAACTGCACCACCGTCGCGCGGATCTGCTGCCGCTGAACATTGGTCAGATTCAATTGTCTGGCGACGACCGGCTTGCTCCACCAGGCATAGAGGCTCTTCGGCATTTGCCCCAAGGCGGAGCTGCTCAATAACAGAGCGAGTAGAATGGTGCGCCGCATGGCTATTGCTCGAAGAGCTTGTGCATCGGTGCGATGGCTTTGGGCTCGGCGCTCTGCTCCATGGCCGTGAGATCGGAGAATAGTTGTTCGTCGCTGATGTTGGCGGCCGATCGGCGATCGCGTTGCAGGGTCAAGCCGAAAACCATCACCAGCACCATGGCCACCGGCAGCGCCCAACGCAGCGCCACCCAATTGTGCCGCGGCTCATGCAACCGGCGATAGATGCTGCGACGCTGCGCAGCCAGGAAGTCCTGCGAAACCTCTGGTTGCTCCGTGATTCGCGCGCGCGCCATCCGCAGCCGTTCCATCTCACCGCGGCACTCAGGGCACTCCTCCAGATGATGGTCCTCGTCCCTCAAACCGTACAGCCATTCTTTGAAATCGTTTTCGTTCCAGTGTTTCATTTTCTCCCTCGATCGTGAAAGCCGTATAGATCGTGCAGCTCCTCCCGAAGCTTCGCGATGGCACGAAACAAATGCGCTTTCACTGTCCCTATATCCAGGTCCAGAATCTCGGCGATCTCCGCCAAGCTCCGGTCTTCATAATGCCTCAACGTGAACGCCGCGCGCTGACGGACGCTTAGCTTTTGGAGGGCATTTTCTAACCGCCGGGTAATTTCAGTGGCGAAGACGCGATCTTCCGCGTCCGGCCCACCTGCGGATGCAAGCTCTAGAATGGCCTGCTCGTCCTGCTGGTTGGGCCGTTTTCGCCAGAATTGCCAGCGGCGGGACCGCAGCCGATCCAGGCAGGTATTCACCGCGATCCGGGTCAGCCACCGCCCGGCGTCTTCCAACTCTTTCAATTCAGGGCGGTTGAGAGCCTGCCAGGCCTTTAGAAAAGCATCCTGGGTGGCCGAATCCGCCTCTTCTACATCTTCCAGCAGCCGCCGGCATAGCAGAAATATACGCTTCTGCTCGGAGGCCATCCACGAACCGAATTCGCGCGTGCTCGTCTGTGTGTCCAGACTCGCCCCCAGCCGATCGGCCATCACGCCCATCATATCTTCTGGACGAAATCCGGCCGATTCGGTTGACACCTTCGTCTATTCCACTGCTACCAATAGGGAGCGCTGGTATGGCGTGATCGAGGCGAGGCTGCCCGTAGTCCAGCAGATCGAGCAAAACGAAGCCAGAAGGGCAAACCCCGGTTCAATAGCTCGTAACTGCTTGTGCTGACAGCGGATGCCAGTTCTCCCAGTACAAGCCTTACTTCCTAAGAACGTCTCTTGCGGTGATAAAGAACCAAGGCGCCAATGCCTCCCCCGATGAGAAGAACAGTTCCTGGTTCCGGAGTCTGCGCAGCAGGGCTAGTGCTAGCCAGCGCAGGCGAAACAACCGAAAGAAGCAGAACAGCAACCAACAGCATGAACGAAGCGATGTTTTTCATAGCGCTCAAGAATATCACGTCGATGGTGAATTTCAGCGCGATTTGGACTCAGAACTGTACCAGGACTGCTACGGTAAAGTGCCAGAACTACCCGGCTTAGCCGGCTTGGGCGTCGTTCATCATTTCAGCGAACTCGGGAACAACGCTGGTGACTGGCGCCTGACCGAGCATGCGCGACACGGCCGCTTTCTTTTCATCGGTCAACGACTTGGTGGTGAAGACCGAACAGCCCTTGGCGATGCGTTGAACATCGCCTGATTCTTCTTCGACGGTCATCTCGTGCTCAACCCAGTTGGAAAGCGGGATATTGCGGAAATACAGCCGTTCCTGCAGAACCATCGACTTCTTGCGGGCGGCCAGCGACTTGTTCTCGCGGAAGTAATGACGTTCTTCAACACGGAAATCCTGCATGAAATCATCCAGCGCCCGACGCCGGGCTTCCTGCTCGGTGGCTTTGACGCGCTCTTCCATGGTGTTCTTGGCAGTGCGGACTTCGGCGCGGGTTTCGGCCAGCGTTTCCCGCTCTTTAGCGACCGCCACGTCCATGCGGGCCTGCATTATGTAATAGGAAAGCAGCGCCGAGCCGGCGGCAATGAATAGCGGAAGGAGAATCCACAGTAAGGGTTCTATCTGCATACCTTTCGTCATATCGGCAGTAGACTTGCGGAACCTTAGGTACCACCAATAGTAATTCGTATTACAATATTTCGGATTGCGACCCGTCGATCTTGCTGCCCGAAACCACCGCTGCAAAGAGGCCCAAACGGAGCGTAAAAAGCGCTTTTAGGACGGCTTTGACGCGAAAAAAGAGCCCATTTGCAAAGCCATAATGCTTGCCGAAAAAGACGGCTGCGCCATGTATGCGGTCGGCTTCGAATATCGTATTGGAAGCCTCTGAATAAGGGGAGCCGCGGGTGTAAAGGGCGGTCACCCGGGGCAGGACCAACGTTTTGCGGGAAGACCGGCGAATCTGATAACACAGCTCGGCATCGGACCAGGATTCGCCATATCGCTCGTCCAGATAATTGATGCCTTTGACGAAGTACTTACGTACGAAAAATGCCTGGAAGGTCGCATACTCCACTTCGACGGCTTCAGCCGCGAGGTCGATCGTCAAGGGAGCGACGTCCAGACCGGTGGCCGGCGTAGGGAGCCGGAAGAACTGCCGCGCCGGGTGCGCCTCGGTGTCGACCAGCAGAGGGCAAACTGCCATCACCTCCGGCTCAGACTCGATCCGCGCCAGCAGCGAGGGAATGGTAGTGGGCAGGACTTCCACTTCGGGCGTAAGAAAGAAAAGATATTCGCCGGCGGCGGTGCGAGTACCGATGTTCAGGGCCTTGGTGCGGCCGAAATAACGGGGAAGCCGCAAAATGGTCACTTGCGGGAATTCGGTATCGAGTTGCGGGCTTTCGTCGTGGGATCCGCAATCCACCACCAGAATTTCAATCACGGCGCGATCATTAGAACCTTCCAGCGCCCCGAGACACCGGCGCAGCGCAGGGGCGCTGTCGTAGGAGAAGATCAACGCGGTGACCTTCGGCGCCGGCGCCGCCTCTACTTCTTGTGGTTTGGGCTCGGGCTCCGCCTCGACGATGGGCGCCGACTTCTTCGCCTCGGTCTTTCGTTTGGTTGCGATGGGCATGGATCAGGGAAGAGCAACTCGCAGGGTGATCATTTCCAGGTTGTGATTAAGGAATCGTTCGTGAGCAAAGCCACTCTAGTGGGGGGCGCCTTCAAAGGGATCGAAAATGGAACCGCATCGGCGCCGGTCGAGAGCCAATATACGGCTCTTTGCCGGCCAGTCTGGACCTCCAGCGGAACCAGCGCGGTGAAGTCCTCATCGACGCCACGTTGCGCGACGGTTCCGGTAAGCTTCAATCCACGCAAAGTGTAGGCCAGCTTCACCGATGGAATTCCGGTCCCGTAGACCCAGTTTTCGAAGAAAGTTTTGAGAGCCGGGTCCTGGGACTTGGGGGGCGTGTATCCGGCCGCCAATTCCCGAAACTGCTCGGTGCTCATGGGGAGGAAGCGATAACGGGTGGCGACTTCGCGGAGCAGGGCCATGAAGCGCTGGTCGCCCAGCCGGCGGCGGATCATATGAACGATCCACGTTCCTTTTTCGTAGGTAACCGGACGCCAGGCGTTGGGGACGACTGAGGATTGCAAGCGGTAGCCCCAGGTGATGGGCCCGGCGGACTCGATCGTTTTGCCACTCTCCGACTTGGTCAGAAGATGATTCTTATAAGTTTCCAGCACGGCATCCGCCGCCTTGGGTCCTTTTTTCTTTTCGAGCATCAGTAGAGCGGAATAGTTGGAGAGCGATTCCATGAGCCACTCGTCAGAATAGCTCGCGGAAACGACCATGTTCCCCCACCACTGATGCGCGACTTCGTGGTTCTCCAAGAGCTCGGAATAAAAGGTCTGCTCCCCTTGCTGGCGGAGACCCTGCGGACGCTGGCCAGGGTCGAGATAGGCCACCGTCGAAAGATAAATCAAACCCGGAAAGCCCTGGCCAAATCCGCCGGGGATGGGAGTGATGGCGAGGTTGCGGATTGGGGCCGGGCCGAACTGAGCGGTCATGAACTCGAGTGTATCGGCGACGCCTTTGACTAACTGGTCGAGGCGGGCAGCAGGGTCGGGCGGCGGCGGCAACGGCGAGGCCGCCTCAGACAGGATGCCTTCCGGGGCACGGCGCGTCCTTATAGGGAAAGTGTTGGGGGCCTGCATGGTGGCCAAGCCGGCTTTGGGCTGCAGCGCGCGCTCCAGATGGCGATTGGCATAGACGTCGATTTTATAGCCGTTCTGCGCGATCGAATTCACTTGAAAATTTCCCAGGTTGAAGCCTGCCAACCGGATGGGGGAGTCGGTCTTGCGGCGAGTGATACGCCAATCGCCTTCGGTGCGGTCCTCGACCGGCGAGCCGGTAGCCACCAAGGTCAGGTTTTTGGGATAGCGGAAGGTCATCTCGTAATTGGCGAACTCCATCCCGAGCCGCGGATACCAGGTGCCGCGCGAAGTCACGTAAAAGACGTCGTCGCCGGCTTTCTGAATCACTTCGCCTTCGTGATGAATTTCTATTTCATGGGGTCTGGAGGGATCGAGCGGGGCGGCGGCGACCAGCAGGAACTGATCATTATCGTTACTGGCAATAAGATTCGAGCGAAGCGATTCGCGCTCGAATATCTCCACCGGCTCGCCATCGATGCGCGCCTCAGTCACACGCATGTTGCGCGAGATGTTGAAGGGGAGGGCGGCGCCGAGGGTCTGCTTGGGCGTCAGGGTAGCGCGCGTTACGGCTTTCAAAACCAGGCTGGAATCTATGGTGGATTCAATCCGGAAATTATCGAGCGAAAAGCGCGCGGCGCGCGGGGGCTCGCCGTTCCGCACCGACCGTGACGGAAAGCTGGCCCAGGTGTCGAAAAAAGTACGATTATCGCGATAGACCAGCTTGCCGGCAAAGATCTGCTCACGCGTTAGCGGATCGTGAAGAAGATCGAAACTGCCGAACTTCTTGCCCGAGACGGCCATGTAGAAGAAACCGGTCTTGCGGTCGCCGGTCAGCAGATCGTAGACCAGCCTGGTCTCGAAGCTCTCGAACAGATTGCGCAGGGTGGGGCCGGACTGCTCGAGTATAAGATGTCCCACTTCGGGGCTTTTCCTGGCTGCGGGATTGGATTGGATTTGGGCCAGAAGGTCGTCGCCGGTTCCGTCGGTAAAGAGGAAGGCGGCCGAGCTGAGATGCTCTTCGAGGTTGGGCGCATCGGTGAAAGTGGCGAGCGCCAGCCGTTCACTGCGGACGGGAGGGAGCAGGAGCACTTCGGCGTCGCCGGCCTCGGCGGTGGCGGCAAACATGGCACCCGGCCGAATACCATTGATGGGTTTGGTGAAGATGATGTAGCCGGAAGTGAGATAGATCTTGATGTCTTCTTTGGCGAAGTTCAACTCGGTGACGCGGTAGCAGAGGTCAGGGTCGAGGGTGAGCTGCTTGAGCTGACGGGAGAGGTCGGCGGCGGCGGCCGCGGAGGCGAGGCGGGCGATCACGAGGAGGAGGAGGGGGAGACAACGGAGCACATAATCAGTTTAGCGGGAACGGCTGGAGAGGAGTGTTGCTAACGGTGATGTAGACATAGGAACGCAATGACAGCCAGCCGTGAACCACAGGCGGTTGGTCGGATGTTAAGACAGCGCGGATTATCATCAAGGACGGCGCATACTTTAATAGGCATTGGACATCCAGACGGTGAGGGCCAAGCCGGAAATGGCCTTGATCGGCTCACGAGAAGCCGATGAACTGGATCGAATTGCTGAGTCTCACGAAACAGCAGCACAAGACGCCGTTAAGCATCGCTAGCCTGCGATGGCCTCCGACGCCTTTTATTCTGCAGGTTTCGAACGTGGTGAGGATGCTCGCGAGGAACCAAAGGCTATTCCCTGGTTTGGGCTTGCGAGGACGGTTAGAGATGGAGCTTCAGCCAGCCCGGCGGTTGAGTAGGCGACTCATATGGATGTACAATATTCCGAGATCGGAAGCCTAAATGGGAAATTCCGGTTCAAACTGAAGAACCTGTTTCGGACGACTGTGATATCGGAAGGGAATGGACTATGAACGTAGAGTTTGGACGAATAATCGCGCGAAGCATCGTTTGCGTTTCAATCGCATTGGTCACCGCCTTAGAGGCCGGCGCGGCCCTCATCGACCTGACCACTCTTATGCCTATTTACAATAACGGCACGAGTTTTGTCCCTGGCGTGCCACCCGGGTGGACAAATATTCAGGCGACCAATTTACTTAGTATTTCAAATGGTTCTACGCTGACAGATGGGCCGCACAACGACCTTAACCTCGGGACTGCGAATCAGGTTGTAGCAAACGTTCAAATAACAACCTCCTTGGCCAACTCGTTCTCCGGCACGTTTGGTGGGTTTTTTATTGATACTAGTAGCGGATTTTTCGGGATTGGCGTTGGTGCTTCCCGACTCGCGGAACAGTACGGCTTTAACAACAGCACTCCAGTGTACCAAGCTTTGTCCGGCTATACTGGGGGCCCCTTATTCCTGGAGCTAATCAGGTCCGGTAGCGCTTTCTCGGCAGAATATTCTACCGACGGCATCGCGTACAACCTGCTTTACCAGCAGTCCGGCCTCTCGGGAGGTTCCAGCCTCGACCTCACTTCCTTCGGTAGTATTGCGGGTGAAACAATAAACTTCACGAACCTGAACGTTGTAGCGACAACGGCCACGCCGGAACCGGCGTCGCTCGCTCTCTTCGCGACCGGCTTGGCGGCTCTCTGTGGATTTCGCCGCCGTAACCCGAACTCAATCGGGTAAATTATGAATCACGGAAGGCGGCCTGCAGGCATCGCTGACAGTGCACCGGGCGCGTACCATCAGCCCGATGAAGCTAGCCAGCCCGCTGGCTGCTCGCTCGCCGGGGCTTCGGCTTACTCTTGCCCTGGAGATTGAGCGCCACTGCTGCGCGGATGAGATCCTTTAAGGCCGCCTCATCGACCTTGCCGCCTTCGTGGATGTCGATGGCGCGTCTGACATTCCCGTCGAGGCTGGAGTTGAATAGACGTGCAGGGTCCTTCAACGCAGCTCCCTTGGCAAATGTCATCTTGACGGCCTTCTTGTAGGTCTCTCCGGTGCAGACGATGCCGCCGTGCGACCAGACGGGAGTCCCCATCCACTTCCACTCTTCAACTATCTCGGGGTCTGCCTGGTGTATGATGTCGCGCACTTTCGCGAGCATCTTCCCGCGCCAGTCCCCAAGTTCCCTGATCTTGTCGTCGATTAATGCAGAGGCGGATTCCCCCGCGACGGGCTTTTTCATGTCTAGCTCCAACTCTCACCTATTTTAGCCGCGCTTAACGTAACCTGCAGGCGTCGCAAGTGGAAGCCTCGCTTTCATACTGGTCCCATTTTCGATGCCGAATGAGGGTAAGGCAAAATAGAGTAAAGTACGGAGGAGCCACTTACGGAGGACAAAATGGAATCTTTAAGGCGACGGGACTTTATTAGGGGCGTGTCTTTCCTCGGCGTTGCCGCCGGGGTCAAAGCGGCTGCGGCGTCCTACAATCCGGCCGCGAAATTCGGCGTTAACGTCAGCGAAGTCGAGTATCGCCGTAACAAAGCCGGACGGCAACTGATGGCCCGCATCTATGCGCCGGCAGGGACGGGACCGTTTCCAACCGTTCTCGATCTCCACGGCGGCGCGTGGAACGCAAAAGACCGCAAGGCTGAAGAACCGATGGATCACGCTATAGCCGAAAGCGGGGTGCTGGTCGTCGCCGTCGACCTGACGCTCGCGCCGGAATCGCCGTATCCGGCGTGCGTGCAGGATGCCAACTATGCGGTCCGCTGGCTCAAAACGAAAGCGGCGTCGTGGAACGGCAACCCGGCGAAGATCGGCGTCTACGGCAGTTCGAGCGGCGGCCATGTTGCGGAACTGCTCGCCATGCGGCCGCGGGATTCCCGGTACAATGCGATTCCGTTAACGGAAGCACCGAGAGCCGACGCCTCGGTCGCATACGTCGCGATGCGCTCGCCCATCAGCAATACCTTCGCCCGCTACCAGAATGCTGAAAAGCTGAAGCGCAGCGGCATGATCAAGAACAACACGACGTTCTTCGTCCCCTGGGACACGATCCACGAAAGCAATCCGCAAGAGATCCTCGACCGGCACGAGACAATCACAAAGGTGCCATTCCTGATAATGCAGGGCGCTCTCGACGACAACGTTCTTCCGGCGGTACAGGAGAGATTCGCGCAGACCTATAGAGATGCCGGCGGCGATGTCCAGTACCAGCTGTTCGAAGGTTGCGAGCACGAGTGGGTTGCGCAGCCGGGGCCACAAACTGATCGCGCACGGGAGATGGTGAAGGCCTTCATCGCCCGCCAGGTGAACGCTTCGTAATCGCAGTTGTTCTATCTGGCGCCGCTTCCTCGGCTGATCGGTGCGCTCGCGATTACGCTGGGCGTGTTGGCGGAGCTGACAAAATAGTGTGTTGTATCCAGGTTGGTCTAAACAAGAATTAGCTCGCCGAGGGGGACCCGATGAAGCGCACGTGGACGATCATAGGGGTACGTAACGTGCCGGAGAGCTTCAAATGGTACCAGGCGCTGTTCGGTCAACCGGCTACGCTTCCTGGCCATGATTACTTTGGGCAAATCCTCGATTCAGATGGAACCGTCTTGCTCTGCCTCCACGAGTGGGGAGCCCACGAGCATCCTTCATTGATGAGCCCCGATCACGGGATGCCCGGCAACGGGCTACTGTTATTCTTCCGTATCGATGATTTCGACTTGGCGCTTCGAAGGGCACGCTCTCTGGTCACTCGGCTCGAAGAGGAGCCACACGTGAACGCGAACACTCAAACCCAGGAGTTCTCGCTCCGAGATCCGGACGGATATTACGTCACGATCAGTGCGCTCTCTGCGCCATAACAAGGCGCGGCAGCTGTCGAGCGCTGGCCTTGATGGGCAGCACCGCCCGATTCTCGCCCCGCTAGCCGGCGTGGCGCGCAGGGGGGCGCTAGAAGGTGCGGCTTGCCGCCCGTTCAGCCGGCGCGTCGCACGCTGCCCCACTTGTTGGCATACGGCAGCACGAACAAGTACAGACCGCTGAACAGGAGCAAGGCGAGCGGGAGCAGCGCCAAGAGGCCCACCCAGCCCGTATACTTCCCCCGTACGACGGCGACGCCGTTGACTATGACGCCTACCGTAAAGACAATGGACAGCCAGCGGTGCGACTGCCGAATCCATTTGTTCCAGTTCATTGGGACCTCCTTGTTCACGACTTTTGTGCTGCCTTAGGCAGCCAGTTGGGCGCTTCCATACCGAACTGCTTGGCGTACTCCGCATTCAGCCGCTGCCAGCCGCCGAGCTTCATCGCATCACCACCAGCGATGCGGCCGAGGGGAGTTCCGCTGAGAAGGCGATCCAGGACATCGAAGCAGATGTGCCAGCCCGCGGCGCCCCACGAGATGAAGCGGCGATCGATGCTGTGCCACAGCGTCAGGCGCGTGCCGCCACCAAGGGCTTCGAGTTCCCATCGGATATCGCCGTACTCCAACAACTTGGGAGCGTCGGCTTGCGTCACTTTTGTTTCGAGCGGCTTGGGCGCCCCCATCCAGGTGAGATTCACCGTGGCTCCAACCGTACCCAGGCTCCCGTCGGCTATGAAGGGAGCCCACTCGCGCAGATGCGCCGGGTCGGTTAGCGCCTGCCAGACTTTTTCCGGCGGGTGGCGCAGTTCCCTGACCAGAATGAGCGTCCACTTTTCGCCGTCCTTGCGTACCTGCGCCCCGCTGGCGGGACCGGGTGTGTACTGCTCGCGATCGATCATCTTCTGCTCCTTGTTTTCCTTCTCGCTGGTTTTGATTGATCCATTCTTGATTGATCCATTCTTGATTGATCCATGTGGTCGAGGTGGCGTTTGAGGGCATCCACGTGCGCAGACCAGAACCGGCGGAGCTGCGCCAAGGTGCGGAACAGCATTTAATAGCGCGCCAGTTGGGTGAGCTGGATAAGATTGCCGCAGGTGTCGTTCAGCATCGCGATGGTCGAGCCGGTCACAGCGGTGGGCGGCATGGTGAACTCGGCGCCGCGGGCTTTGATCCGCTCGTAATCGGCCTTAACGTCGTCGGTGTAGAACATGACCGCGGGCTGGCCCTGTTGAAAGATGGCCTGCTGATACGCTTGGGCCGCTGGGTTGTTGTTCAGCGCCAGCTGCAGCTGAGTGCCGTCCGGCTCCTCGGGCGAGCCTACCGTCAGCCAGCGATATGGGCCGTTACTGAAATCGGCCTTCTTGTTAAAGCCGAGAACCTCCGTATAGAAGCGCAGGGCCTTGCCCTGGTCGTCAACGTACACGCTAGTCAGTTTGATTTTCATTTCGTTTCTCCTTTGTGATGTTCGCGGCTTGTGCCGCGCCGTTTTCTGGTTGTCTTACTTTTCGTTCCCGTGGATTGAACTTCTTTGGTGTGATCCATGCGGTCGAGGTGGCGCTCGAGAGCATCTACGTGAGCGGACCAGAACCGGCGGAACGGAGCCAGCCAGGCATCGATCTCCTGAAGCGGTTCGGGTTTTAGCCGGTAGAGACGGCGCTGTGCGTCCACCGTGGATTCGACGAAACCGGCCTCGCGCAGCACTCGCAGGTGCTTGGACACGGTCGGCTGCGGCATCCGAAGTTGACGCTCGATCTCTCCCACGGACTGTTGAGAAGAGACCAGGAGGCTCAATATCGCGCGGCGGTTTGGCTCCGCAATGATTTCAAAAACAGATTCCACGCTGTTAATATACTTTACAGAGTATATACGTGTCAAGGAATATTTAGACCCCGGAGTCCGGCTCAACTGGCAACGCGGGTAACCGTTCGATTCAAACATTGATCCCGATTGATTCTTCCATCCTTCCCTCCAAAGCGCTAACCCGTTGAAGAGTCATCCTGAGAATGGTAGGAACCCGACGTGCAGCGCTCGCCCAAGGAGGATGTTATGGTTCAATACCCAAAAGCCACGTGGAAGCCATTGCAGGGCCATTCGAGCGCTGGAACGTTGGCGCAGCGCACTGAAGTGATCCTCCATATTACAGATGGTGACTCCGAAGTCGGCGCTTTTAACCAGTTTCAGGCTTCGACAGGTAAGGGTGCCTCGTCGGCGCACTTTTGTATTGAACAAGACGGGACCGTATATCAGTACGTCGATCTAAATGACTCGGCTTGGCACGCAAGCCAGGTCAACGGCCATAGCGTTGGAATTGAGCACGTCGCTATGACTCAGAGAGCGGCGGACTATTACAACAGTCTAGATAACGGTAACCGCGTGGAAATGCCTGCCACGGCGGCACAGGTGAAGGCGAGTGCAGAACTGGTGTCATGGTTATGTAAGTTGCTCAACATCCCTCCCGACCGAGCGCACGTGCGCGAGCATTGCGAGGCTAGCCCAGCGGATCAACACCCTTGGTGCTGTCATGCTGAGTTGGACCCGAACGCGGTAGTCACCGCCGCCAGGCAGATATTTCAATCGAGCACCTCGACAAATCAGCGGATACTTTTCGCCCTGGGTCCAGGTACTCCGTGGCTGCGTGTGTCGCAAATCAACGACCGCGTGAAACTTTACCCCGGAGATTTTGTCCCGAGCGTCGAGGCCGTTTTGCGGGACTTGAATAGGACCGGCGACGTAACGCTCATGGAATCGCACGGTCGGATTATAGAGGCCCAGAGAAGCCGTTGAGCCCGAGTTTACGCCCACACGGCCAGGATCGCGCCCATCGCCAAGATCGAAACCAACTGATAGCCGTTGTTAAGCAGGTACAGCTTGACCGGCTTTCGTTCATCGGTCACGGTGCTGACGGTGGCGACGGCGAGAGGTAGGAGGCGCGGAAGAGGCGAGGCGGGCGATCAGGAGGAGCAGGGGAGAGAACGGACGACATAAATCAGCTTAGGGGGAACGGCCGCTCGGAAATCGTTACCTATCCTTTTAACGGACCGGCGCCAGCGGTTCGGCACTTGGCGCAACGTACGATTGAACGGGCGACCATTTTTTTCCATCTTGGCGAAACTCAACGGTCCGGATGGAGCGGATCGAGTGTTCGGGCCAAGAGATCGGCAATAACGTCAGAGATTTAGCTTCGCCGACCAGCGCAGCTGGGGTCTGCGAATCGGCAGATCTCGCGTCCCACACTTTTCCCTGTCCATCGACCAAGGCGATGACCCGCGCCCTAGCACCAGGAGAAGCCACGTGATCTTGTATCTGCTTTAAACGGGAGTCGAGCTGCGCTTCTCCTCCAAGCACTTTCGCAAGTTCGCGGCGCGCCTCGCTCGAATCAACTCGGGAGAAATCAGCACGGGAGTTGGCGTCCGCAAAATATTTCAACGATTCGTCAAGACGTCCCAAGGCCGCAAGCATCAGGGCCAAGTGGATCGCGATTGCGGCGCGGGGAGCGATGGCGTACGACGACGATAAATAAGGCTCGGCTTCGGACGATTTTCCCTGCCGATAGAGAACCCAGCCGGCGGTGTCAAGCATGGTTGCTATGCGGCCCAATTCGGCACTACATTGGTCGTCTTCGGACAAGGTTTCCGGTTGACAGGCCAACCGAGCTTCGGGATTCAATGTACCGGACACCAATTGCCATGCCTGGTCGAGTTTGATTCCCGTGTCGGCCAGGTAGTAGGCAATGTTATTCTCGGCCATCGCGTCGTGAACCAGCGTAAGCGCCCGGTCGAAGCTTTTGCCGGCCTCGTCGACCCCGCCAGTCTTGAGCTGAGCTCTTCCGAGCCGAACCCATTTCGCAGCATCTTCCGGAGTGATTTCGGCAGCGATGGCCGCCTCATCGCGCGCGTCCTTCCACTGATTCTTGACCGCGAACGAAATGCTGAGATTGTCATGCGCGTAGCGGTCGCGGGGGCTCACGGCGATCTGTTTTCGGAACCAGACGATTGCATCGTCTTCGCGCTTCAGCGCACGATAGACAATTCCGAGATTGTTGTACGCATAGGGATCGTTGGGATTGATTGCGATTTGCCGCCTGTAGGCTTCTTCGGCGTGGCTGTATTCATGCAGCGCAGCGTAAACACGTCCCAGGTTATTCCATGCCAAACGGCTCTTTGGTTCCAGCTTGGTCGCTTCAAGATAGGCGCGTTTCGCCGCGGGAAAGTCGCGGCGCTGAAAGGCTTCTGCACCCTGGTGCATGGCCTGGTTGAGATTTGAAACCGCTATTGCTGAATGCCGTTCGAGCGTAAAGCCCCGGGCGGTCTCGTTTGAGGATGCTCGCATGAAATCAAGGAAGGCGTCCCAATCCGACGGGACAATTGGGGCGCCATTAAGTTCGAACGTCCGCGCCAGCAGCAAATGACCGTCCTGGTAAGAAAACTCCGAGTCGAAACCCCCGAATGCCGCCTTGCGATGAACGGGCATTCCATTCGTAATCGTGAGTGATGGATCGATGATGAGATCCATTCTTTTGGTAAAAGCGAATGATTCAACAGGCAGGGGAGTGTTGGGCTTCCCCAAACCTTCAAAAAGCGCTGCCGGCGAGCCAGGTAATTCGAAAGTGATGCGCATGGAGCTGTTCGCCGGAGGGAAGAAATCCTTATCGCTGATCTCACACTGAACCCAGAAGGGTTTGGTGAGGTCACTTGGATTGCCGCTCGAGATCTGACGCAAGTTCGCAGCTCTAAATTCGGGGCCGGCGAGCGCTCGCAGCATGGTCTCCTTCTCGACCTCGCTGGCATCGAGAAAGACGCGACGCAACTCCGCCTCCGCGACACCCTGGAACTCGAACCGTGACGATCCTTCAAATGCACCGGTAAGTGTCACTCTACCCTTGAGAGCGGCGCTGATTCGTTTGGGAACAGGAGACTGGATCGGGATATCGATGATTGAGGAGGTCTTGTCTCCGACGAGCAACGCACTGTGTCCGCGAACACCTGCGGGCAAAACGCCAGGGGGTACGGGGCCGGTCGAGGTATCGAGAAAGACCAGGCCTGCCTTGGTGTCGATGGCCGTGAACTCATGGCTGAACTGATCGGGCGTCGGTACATCACGGACGTGAACCCCAACCATGGGTGCAGTGAGCACAGCCTGCGCCTTGAAACCGGCGGCCGCGAGCAAGGCGGAGAGTAGAGCGGTTTGATCCTTGCAATCGCCGTAAGCATTGTGGAGCACAACTGAAGCCTGGTGAGGTTGGAGCCTCCCGAGGCCGAACGAGATGCTAATGTAACGTATCTTCGTAGCGACATATGCATAAAGCGCAGCGATGCCTTCCTGCTCGGTGGACTTTCCGGCTGTCAGTTTCGCGGCCAGGCTAGCGATTTCGGGTGTCGGCTCGGCTGCGTTCTTATTCAGAGAATACATCCATTCGCCGAACGCATCCCAAGACCGGATCGAACTCACGGCGAACAGGGGCGTGGCTGTTTCCAAGCTGGCTTTTGACGGTTCGGGATTGGCAGTCGCCCAGTGCTCGATACGTCGCCCGTTAATGGTTTCCGTTTTTCCCGGAAAAGCAGTGTTTTCGTATAGAGTAACGTCGCGGTCGGACGGCAAATCAAGTACGACCGTCTCAGAAATAACCGGAACGTTGTTGGTTAGAGCGTGGACAAACCAAAAGTCATCGGGCTTGGGCCATTTGCGGATATGTAAGACGGCCTCATACTCAACTGAGTCGCCGGTTTCGAGGTTCGGCGGCAGCAGGGTTCTCATCTTCACATCAGTGAACAAAGGGGCGAGGGGGTCCGCCAAAGGCGCTGTGTCGAAGGCGCTGGCTGGATCGCCATTGACGACAGAACCATCCTTCTTTATAGTCTTGATGTAGGTTATTTCGACATCTTGGAATGCTGCGATGTAGGGAATTTTGATTTGACTAATAGCCAGGCGGCCCTGCGCCGTGAGCGCTCTCCACCGCAGGTGAATAGTGATCTCGGCCGCATTGTTGGCGTCGAGTCGATAGGTGGTCTCCAGCAGTTCGATTTCGCTATCGGATTGTGTGGCTGCTGCTATATTCCGGCTAGTCAAGGTCAGAACTGAAATATGAAGCAGTAAAACGGCGACGCGTCTGCTGAAAAGCCAGCTGTTCATTTTGGAAAGTAGCCTTATTAGGTTATCAATTATGTCGGCTCGCGGGCGGCGGACGACTGGGATAGGGGTACTTACCCCCACACCGCCAGGATCGCGCCCATCGCCAAGATTGAAACCAACTGGTAGCCGTTGTTTAGCAGGTACAGCTTGACCGGCTTCCGTTCGTAGGTCACGGTGCTGACGGTGGCGACGGCGACGAAGCCGAGCCAATTGAGGAAGCCGACGAACAGGCCTTCGACCACAGTTTGCGCGCCGGACCAGCGGATGGTGTGAAACAGGACCAGGGCCATGAGAAAGCTGCCGATGAAGTCGACCACCAGCGCTTTGGGGAGGCCCTGCTTTACTTGCGCCTCGGTCATTCCGGACAGCCGGATCCAGGGCTTGAAGAACAGGACGTTGGAATACCACAGGGCGCCGAGCGCCATTTTCGCCACGGCCGCTCCCAGAATGGGGAACAAGAGAAGATGAAGTTCGCGCATCATCTGGACTCCGGGCGCCCATTGTATCAGCCCAGGCGGTGGCAAAAACCGCTTTCCCGCGGGTCGATTAGAAAATGTACTTCAGGGCGAACTGGATCTGACGCATGCTGTTGTTGCCGTTGATGGTGGACGTAATCTTATTGAAGGTGGCCGCTGGAGTCGCACTGCTGTTGCCCCATGAGCTGCCGGTGGTCATCTGCCAATTGGGGTGGTTAGAAATATTGAAAGATTCCACGCGCAGCTGCAGCCGCTGATTCTCGGTCACCCTGAAATCCTTCAGCGCCGAAAAGTCGAGGTTGGTGAGGGCAGGTCCAGTGATGGAATCTCGTCCCATGGTGCCGTAGGTTCCCGCAACAGGGTTGCTGAAAGCCGCTAGATTAAACCACGCGTTGGTCGACGGATTCGAAAGGTAAGGGCTGACTCCGGTGGCGTTGAGCCGGTTGGAGGGAGCACTTTCGCCGGTGCCGGCCGAGTCCCATGCGGTGGTATTAATCGGCGGCCCGGTTTGCTTGGTCAGGATTCCACTGGCCTGCCAGCCTCCCACTATCTCGTTGACGATCCCGCCACGATTGAGAAGGCGTTTGCCTTGTCCGAACGGCAAGCTGTAGAGCACCGCCGCGGTAAACCGCTGGCGAACATCGAATTCGGAAGGGCCGTAGCTGCACAGGACACACCGCGGATTCTCCGGATACTGATCGTTGGTGACGCCACGGATGGCGCTTCCGTCATCCAGCGCCTTGCCATAGGTGTAGCCCACCAGCGCGCTGAAACCCGACGAAAAGCGCTGGTTGAGTTTCAGGCTGCCCGCCTCGTAACTGCCGGCGCCGCCAGCCATCAGTTCTTCGATGGTATTGAATTCCGGATAGGGCGAGCGCAATGCGACATTGCTGGTGCCGGGTATGGGCGCGTTGGAATTGTTCAGAAACAGCAGATGCCGATCCAGCACGCCGGTGTACGCGGCCTCAACGGTTGTCGAATTACCAAACTGCCTCTGGACATTGGCCAGAAACTCCTCTGAATACGTGATGGGCAGATTGTACTGCGTGCCCCAAATGGTGCCTGGTGCGATCTGAATCGGGAATGCTGCCGTGCTGATGAAGTTCTGCATCGTGAGATTCGGGGCGCCGGTATTCTGCCCGTAGTTCCCAATCGAAGTCGCACGGCCGGCCAAACTGCGCTCCATATCGAAGATGGAATTCTTGCTGTCCTGGTCATAGAAAATGCCGTAGCCCGTCCGCAAAACCCATTTCGAGTTGGGGCTGTAAGCGATGCCGATCCGGGGAGCGAAATCGAGCCAGTCGGTTCGAATCATACGGCTTCCCATCCGGCCGTCTCGCGCGGTTTGAAGCGGCGCGATGGGGAATCCGGGAACGGTGGCGCCCACGTAGACGAAATTTATCCCTTGATAGAAAGAGCCGTTGCCCTCTCTCACCAGGACGGGATGATCGGCGGGGTTGGGGTCATTGGCGATATTAGGTATACCCGGAAAGTTGATCTGAACATTGGTTTCATTCTGGGCTGCATCATAGAAAGGCTGCTCCAGTTCCCAGCGCAGGCCCAAAGTCACCGTCAGCTTGGGAGTAACTTTCCAGGTATCGTCGAAATACGCGCCCACTCCATTGGCGCTAAAACGATCGGTGGCCAGAGTTACCGGCATGTTGGACTGATAGACCGCGCCCATCAAGAAGTCCGCCGCGCCGTTTCCGCCCGCCAGCGTGTTCGGATTGGCGGTGAAATACCCGTTGTAAGCGAACTGCCCGCGTGTATATTCGTTGCCCGTTTGCGGATAGGTGTCGTATCGATAGTCGCCTCCCATTCGAAGCGAATGTTTACCTAACGTCCACGAAAAATTGTCGATTCCCTGGACGATCTTGTCATTCGTCACGTAGGGACCGTTGTTATTGTTTCCAAAACCGGTCAGACCGTTGGAAAGCGTAATGGCCGGGACTCCCCATCCGGTGGAAGGCGACACTGGAAGCGGAATGGCGAGTTCCTTGTCGACATCCTCGATACCGCCCAGTTGCTGACCAAGCAGGTTATAGAGAGTACTAAATCCAAATCGCGCTTCATTCACCTTGGTTGGCGAAAAGATCCGCGTATTCGAGACCATCCATTGACTGGCGTGCGTGTCCAGAGTGGAACCGTCCACGGTCATCCCGGGCGTTAAGGAGGTCTCGCCGGTCCAGCTGTATCGGCCGAACCATTGCGACTTCTGATTCTGCGCCCAGTCGATTCTCTCGTTCACCTGGTTCTTGTTGACCGGCATCTTCAAGGGCTCTTGAAAATTGTTCTGCAAGCCCGCACCGGGAATATTAGGAACCGGGTCATATTTCAGCATGGAAACGGTGTACTGATTGAATCGAGAGGTCGGGATCTGGTTTCCTGGAAATGCAGTAGCGGTGTAGGTTCCGTTGGCCTGTTTCACGCGAGTCGTGGGGTCCAAAAGCATCGGCACGGCCGAAAAATCGCCGTTGCGAAAACTCTGCGGAATGGTGGTGAACAACGCCTCCTGGGTCAGCCGAGATTTGAAGCCTTCGAAGTTGGACATGAAAAACAGCCGGTTCTTCCCGTTGAAGAGTTTCGGGATCCAGACGGGACCGCCTAGCGTGTACCCGTATTGGTTCTGGCGGTACGGTGATTTCTGGATGGCGGTGGAGGAGAAATTATACTGATTTGCATCCAGCACGTCGTTGCGGAGGAACTCGTAAGCGGTGCCGTGAAAGCTGTTGGTTCCGGGTTTCGTACTGACGTTGACCTGTCCCATGTTGCGGCCGAACTCGGCGGGGTAAATGCCGGTTTGAACTTTGAACTCCTGCAGCGCGTCGATGGACGGAAGCACGATGTAGGTATTGAAATTGACGTCGGTATTCTCAATGCCGTCCAGAGTGTAGTTGCTCCAGGTCTGCCGGGAGCCTGAGAGCGACATGGTGACCAGCGATCGCGTACCGCCCTGGCGTGACGATTCTATCGACGCAGCGGTGAACCCGTAGTTCACATTGGGCGCCAGCGAGACCAGCTGGAAAAAGTCGCGGCCATTCAATGGTAAGTCGGTAATGTCTTTTTCCTCGACGACCGTGCCTACAGACGCGCTGTCGGTGGTCAGCGTGGCGGCCAAACTGGTGACTTCGATTGTTTGCGATGACTGTCCGACCGTAAGCGCGAAATCGACCCGGGCCGTCTGCTGCACCTGAAGTTCTATGTTGGTTCGGAGGGCCGTATCGAAGCCGGAGGCCGCCACTTTGACCTGGTATCGGCCGGGAGGGAGCGAAGGGACATTATAGATTCCCACATCGTTGGTCGTGGTCGACCGGGCGACGTTCGTATCGGCGTTAATCACGGTCACAGCGGCGCCTGCGACGATGGCCCCGCTCGGATCTTTCACTTCTCCGATGATCTCGCCGAAGGTCTGGGCGAGGCATGGCAGGGCGGATAGAACGGCGAACAAAACCCATAATCGAAGAAGGGTCCTGTGCATTGGGTGCCTCCCGTTGAGGGTAGATAAGAACAGCGAAGAAGTCTATCCAAACCTCAACTTGGAGTCAAGGGGTCGACGCGCTTATGTTGACGGGCTTATGTATTATGCGGCTTAGTTCTCGGGACGGGTCTCGACGGCAACCACTTGCCCGTTGTCGAGGCGGATGGTGCCGAGCTGCCTTCCATTGGCCCAATACTGGCAGGACTCGCGGAGGTGTCCATCATCATCGGGAACGCTGACACGGGAGGATGGCTGACCGAGCACGGCCGCCAAGGCCTCCGCCGTGGTCCCGATCTTGATGCTCGCGATTTCTGCGATCGTCGGCACTTTGACGACGGGTTGGGCGATCGGCATTGCAATCGGTGTCGCTGCCAGGGGGCTGG
>DATHOT010000415.1:0-18298 GCA_035484655.1 Bryobacteraceae bacterium
AGTATGACCCCGGGCGATTGCGGCGCCGTGCGCCACAGCGCCGAGCAGGCTTCGACCATCCGGCGCAAGGAGGCTGCCGAAGCCGCCGCGTTGATCGGCGCCCGATATCGCTGCGCGGAATTCCGCGACCTGGCTATTTTCAATACCGACGATTCGCGCCGGCGCGTGACCGAACTCGTTCGCAGCAGCTGTCCCGATATCGTGCTGACAGCCGCCCCGGTGGACTACCACTGCGATCACGAAGCCACCAGCCGGCTGGTCAGAGACGCTTGCTTCGCCGCTTCGGTCCCGAACTATGAAACCAACGCGGCCGAGCCCGCGGCGCGGCTGGACTCGATCCCGCACCTGTATTTCATGGACTCGCTGGGGGGTATAGACCGAGCCGGATCCATCATTGAGCCTGATTTCGTGGTCGACATCAAGAGTACTTTCGAAACCAAGCGCCGTATGTTGGCCTGCCATGCCAGTCAGCAGGATTGGCTCAAAAAGCAGCACGGAATCGAGGATTCGCTGGCAATTATGGAACGCTGGAGTCGGGATCGTGGGGCGCTGGTGGGTGTCGATTTCGGCGAAGGCTACCGCCGCTATGCCGGCCATCCGTACCCTGAGACGCCTTTACTGGAAGAATTGCTGGGGTCCAAGGCGATCATCCACGACCGGCAATGGGGCTCGGCGCGATAGACTTTGAGCTAGAGGAGCAGTTGGATGAGCATCTCGCATGGATTCGCGCTGGCGCAGGACGATGATCGGGACGGGTCACACCAACTGGCTGATTTCGCCGAGCAATTGAAGCAAATTAACCGGCTCAGCACCACTCGCTATGATTCGCTGGAGCAGGCCTTTGAAGACCACTTGAAAACCGGTTGCCAGTTATTCGGTTTGCCGATTGGGTTGATCCTGCAGGCCGAAGGCGACGCAGGCATCATTCGCGCCGCGCATGGATCTACCGATCTTCAGCCGGGCGCCAAACTGCGGCTGAGCGCTACCCGCTGCGCGCAGGTGGCCGATCGGCTGCGGACGCTGACATCGTCAAATGCCACCGGGAATCACGATCTGCATTCGGAATTGGAGATATATATTGGAACGCCTATCTTGTTGGGCACCGATCTGTTCGGCACACTCAGCTTCTCCTCGCCCTCGACCGGGGCCGGCCGGAAATTTGCAGAGGCGGAAACCGAACTTATCGAACTGATGGCGCGAAGCATTGCGCGATACATTTTGGACCATCGCGTCCATGCCCGCCACCGGCGCGGCGCTCAACTCGAACAGAGCCGCAGTGAGGTGCTTGAAATGGTGGCCGCCAACCATGCTCTCGAGCTCACCCTGAATCGGATCGTTCACATGATCGAGAACCAGCGCCCCGGCGTTTTGTGCTCGGTTCTGTTGCGAAACGGCAGCGCGCTATTTTGGGCCGTGGCGGAAGGCTTCCCAAACGACACGATTCGCCTTTCCAAGCCCGTGAGACTTTCGCCTGAGCGGTCCGAAGTTGTCTCGGCTGAGTTAGCGCGCTCCACTATTTTCTGGAAGGAGGTGCGCGATTGCCCGCTTTGGTCCGAGCGCTCGTATTTCGCCGCGCAAATCGGGATCTCGTCCTGCATGTCGGCTCCGATCCTGTCAGCCGCCGGCGGACTGCTCGGCTTATTGGTGATGCATTACCGTCAAGGGCAGTCTCGGCGCGAGGGCGATCCGCACCTGCTGCAAGTGGCCGCGCGCCTGGCCGCTCTCGCCGTCGAACAAAGAAAGTTCACCGAGCGGCTTGAGTTCCAGGCCAGGCACGATTCGCTGACCGGTTTACCGAACCGGGCGTACTTCATCGAACTGCTGGAAAAGGCGCTGGAGGGAGCCCGCGAGCGATCGGCGATCCTGGCCGTCCTGTTTATCGACCTCGATCGTTTCAAGCAGATCAATGACACCCTCGGTCATACGATGGGCGATCGATTGCTCAAAGAAGTAGGCGGCAGATTGCGGCGGCTGTTGACCGAAGACGATTTGGCCGGCCGGATGGGCGGAGACGAATTTACAATTGTCATGACACGCCAGCCCGATGAACAAACCGCCATCCAGGCTTCGGAAGAATTCTTGAAAGCCATGCGAGCGCCGCACCGAATCGACGGTAATGAGCTGTTTGTCACGGCCAGCATCGGGCTTTCCATATTTCCGAGGCATGGGATCACGGCCGCCGATCTCCTCCGCAATGCGGATCTGGCGATGTATCACGCCAAGAACGGGGGCAAGAATGACCTGGAATTGTTCCTGGCCGAGGACCACGTTTTGGATCTGGAGCGGCTGCAGCTTGAGAATGCACTTCGCCGGGCCCTGGAGAATCACGAATTCGAATTGCTCTATCAGCCCTTGGTGAACATGGACGGAAGTGTGGAGGGCCTAGAGGCATTGCTGGTCTGGAGGCATCCCATACACGGAACTATTTCGCCCAAGCAGTTCATTCCGATAGCGGAGGAAACAGGACTGATTATCGAAATCGGGGCGTGGGTGATCCGGCAGGCATGCACGCAAGGCGCGGAGTGGCTGAAGTCGGGTTATCGGTCGGCTCGAATCTCGGTGAACGTGTCGGCGTTGCAATTCGAGCGGCGCGATTTCGTACAGTCCGTCGCTACCACGCTCGCGCTCAGCGGATTTCCGGCCGCTCGCCTGGAGCTGGAATTGACCGAGAGCTATATCATGCGGGATCTTCCGCAGTACGTAGGCCGCATGACCCAGCTACGCGACTTGGGCGTGAGCATTTCGATCGACGACTTCGGAACCGGCTATTCATCGCTGAGCTATCTGAACAAGCTTCCCGTGGATTCCCTGAAGATCGATCAATCCTTCTTGCGTGGTCTCCAGGAACCGGAAGGCTCCCTGCCGGTGGTCCAGAGCATTGTGCGGCTGGCGCACGGCATGAATCTCACGGTGGTGGCGGAGGGAGTGGAGACCGCCGCGGAGCTGGATTTGGTGCGCGTGCTGGGTTGCGATAAGGTTCAGGGACATGTGTACGGGCCCTCGCTCTGTCAGGAGGAAGCCGAGGCGCTCCTGAAAAGAAATGAGCGAATGAGGCCTATAAAGGGCTAGCCCGGATCACTAAACGCGCACGGAGAGCAGATCGCCCAGTTGCTCGAACGCCGCGGTCCACTCGGATTCTCCGCTTTCTTTCATCTCCGGGTAAACCTTCTGCAGGATTTCCCAGAAGCGATTTTGCAGCGACCACAGGATCAGCGGCAGTGGCAAGGATTTCGCGACCGCCACCGAATCACGAAATTTTCTAAGCGCGCCAAGATCGCGCGGGTTCTCCAGAAATGCCTCGGCCTTCCGCTCCAGGTTTCTGCGGAGCGCGATCTCCAATGTGGCTTGATCGAGCGGCACATCGATCACACGGACATCTCCGAGCAGATTTTGTAGATTCTCTAAATCGAGCTGGCCTTCCGCTAGCGCGTGCCTCAATTGGCCATTCAGCGCAAACTCGGCTGTCACTTTCATCTCCTTAGGAACAGGTATATGGCAAGAGCTCATGAAGCGCAGCAGCGGCGCGTCGTTTTCGTAAACCTTCTGATGGGAAGTCTCTAGCCCTTCCAGAATAGGCATCAGAATTTCGCTTACGACTTTACGCTGCTCGTCCTTGAACAGGTTCCTAAGCGAGTAAGTCTGGCCCCCGAAACGCTGCTCGAGCAGATGAATGGCCTCTGGCAGGTCGGCGCGGACAAAAGCCTCTCGCATCACCTTCGCTAATTCCCGGTATTGGTCGTCACTCACGAATTTGGCGACGCTGCCGTTCAGGTTGTGGCCTCCTAAATGAAGCACGCCGAACATCAACGTCTCGCTTTCCTGGGTGATCTCGGAAGTAAAGCGCGCTTTGCCGATGGCCATGCGCATTTGCCCGGCTTGGCGGACGCGATAATCCTTGGTGTCGACGGAGTAAGAATACACGCGCGTGTTTTCCGGGTAGTCTTCAAAGAGCGAGCTGATGGCGTAGTGCGCAGCCAGCTTGGAGAGATCCAGCATCGCCGGTTTCACAAATTTGGCGTAGATCGCCGCGCCGTCGCCGTGCTCTGGGATATTGCTCTTCGCTAGCGCGAGTTTGTCAAGGAAGCTCTCTTCCAGTGCATCGCCAAACACGTCTTGCGCGAGCTGCACGGCGCGGCCGGCGTACTGGATTACTTGCACGGACTCTAGCCCTGACAGTTCATCGAAGAACCATCCGCAACTGGTGTACATCAGCATGGTATGACGCTGCATCTCGAGCAGCTTCCAGATCGTGGCGCGATCGGTGCGCTGCAGATTCTTGCGGCGGAAGTGCCGCGCGGCGAAGCGTTCCCGGCTTTCGGGCGAGCGGTCGAGAATCACTTGAATATAGTCGTTGCGCGCCGCCCAAGGATCTTTGAAATAGCGCACCGCGGTCTTTTCATAGCAAGTCGCGATCTCATCGCGTAGCCAGTCGAACGCCTCGCGCAGTGGGGCCCGCCATTCCTGATTCCAATCTCCGTGCCCGCCGGAATTGCAGCCGCAATTCGTGTTCCAGCGCCCCACGCCGTGCACGCAACTCCAGGCGGTGTTCTCCAAAATCTCCACTTCATGCGTAGGCGGGAAGTGCTCGAGAAACTCGCCATAGTTTGTGATCTTCGCCAGCCCGTTCAAATGGATGTAGTCGAGAGCGTAGGCCAGCGCCATGTCGCCGTGGGCATGATGGTGACCGTATGTCTCGCCATCGGTGGCGATGTTGCCAAGCTGCGGCCAGTCGCGCTGATCGGAGAATGCGTCCAGGAGACGGTGCGCGAACTGTTCGCCATTATTCAGCAGGCCTTCGAAAGCCACCGCCCGGGAAATCGGGCCGTCGTAAAAGAAGAGATTGATGGCGCGCCCGGACGGCAGCTTGAGTAAATAGGCCCGCGTCGGATCGATCCGCTGTCCGGTTACATCTTCGCCATCCATCGACTTGGCCTGCGACGGAGCCAGCACTGTAAACCGGATACCATGCTGCGCGAAGATATCGAGCGTTTCCAGATCAACGGCCGTTTCTGGCAGCCACATGCCTTCCGGATTACGCCCGTAACGATGGCGGAAATCCTGAATACCCCAAACGACCTGTGTCAGCTTGTCACGCGAATTCGCCAGCGGCATGATCATGTGGTTGTAGCACTGGGCCATGGCCGACCCGTGTCCCGAAAAGCGCCCCGAGCTAGACAGGTCCGCAGCCAGAATGTCGCGATAAGTGTCGGGTGCTTTATCTTTGAGCCAGGACAGCAGGGTGGGCCCGAAATTGAAACTCATCCAGGCATAGTTGTTCTGGATCTTGACGATGCGGTTTTCCGAATCGAGAATGCGCGAGCAACCGTTGGGCGCGTAGCACTCTGCGGTGATGCGCTCGTTCCAATCGTGATAAGGATATGCGGAGTCCTGCAGCTCGATAGCCTCGAGCCATGGATTCTCGCGAGGTGGCTGGTAGAAATGGCCGTGGACGCAGAGGTATCGCATTACTTTGGGACACCGCTAGGCGGGTTTAGCGATTACCGCGGTGCCATAGCACAGCACTTCGGTGACACCCTGCATGATCTCGGTCGCGTCGTAACGGACGCCGATGATGCCATTGGCGCCCATCTCGGCGGCGTGCTGCGCCATGCGCTGGAAGGCATGGGCGCGAGTCTCTTCGCATAGATTACTGAAAAGCGTGATATCTCCGCCAACCAGCGTCTGCAGGCTGGCGCCCACCGTGCCGAGAATAGATCGCGAGCGTACTATGATGCCCCGCACGATTCCAAGATTGCGCTCGATGCGATAACCATCCAGTGTGAAGGCCGTAGTAACCATGTGAGTGTCGACTGCCGGTAATTGTTGGTCCATATATTCATGATAGATTCTCAGTTTGAGAGTCCGCTTGTGCATGTGTATCGCGATAGCAGTGGCATGCTCCGGGCAATGGAGCGGCCCGCCCTTTGCGCCGGATGCCGCTCGACTGTCTTCGGGCGATTTCAAAGAAGTGTTGGGGCTACTCTGTCCGGGACAAGAATACATAGGGGAGCAGAGCGGCTGCCACGTTTGTCCGCCCCAAACCGGCGCGCCGGGTGTTAAGGCTGATTCATCCATTGAATCTGCAATCGCAGGTCACTTCCTGAAGCAGGACTCAGACGATCTTCTCCTGGTTCTCTATGGCTGTTCGCCGCGCGCTGCCAATTTTCGCAATGCGTTCATGTTTACCCGTTCCACTACCGGCTGGTTCGTCAGCCAAGCGAGCGGACTTCCAACCGGACGCTGCCGGAAGATCCGAAGCCGGGCCGGCCGTGACGCGCTGGTCTGCTTTGCTGATGCCAACTCTCCCGACCAGGCGACGGGCCGGCTCACTGCCGGCTACATCGGTGAAAAGGAGCTGGAGCTGGCCAAAGTTTTCGACAATACGGGCGTCGCCTGCAACCCCTCGGGAGCTCCAGTGATTCAGTCCGCAATCCAGCAAGTCAGCTTCGTTCCAGGCGCGGATGGCAAACTGACGCTGCGAATTGTCGCAAGATGCCGGCGAGGTCCACTGAGCGCCCGGTCGCGAAAGAGCTGTACGACTGGTCCTGGTTTTGAAGACATCGGACCCGCGCTGCCGTTCCGCACGTTTCGAATCGACTACGCTTTCAACGGAGAAGCCTTTTCGTTGACGCAAAGCAGCCGAGCATCGAAACAGGCTTATGACGCCTGTTCGGACGACCGAAAATAAGTATCACTTCGCTCTCAGTACATCGCTTGCTTCCGCTTGAGCGATCAACCGATCGGCATCATCCTGAAGCAAGAATCGATCGCGTACCATCCGCGCCGCCGCCGTCCGAACGGTCGCCACGTATCGCTCATGCGTGCCGTAGCGTTCTTCCAGCGACGGCCTTGGATCGCCGTTCGCGAGCCGCTCCGCTTTTGTTTTGGCGAAGGGAACATAGCCACCGCTCAAGCCACAGCCCGCGCCCTTGAAAAAACCTTCGGCCGTGACGTTCCAGCCCAAGTAAGTCCCTAGGGGCGCTTGATGCAGCACGCTGGGAACGCCCGCGGTTTCGTTGCCATCCACATCCACTTTCGGAACAAGACTCGGGAGGATCTGCCTGATCACGGGAGGCTGCATCGAGATCGCACCGGACAGATCGCGGTAGTTAAACTCCGGTCCGAAATCGTAATCGTACAGCGGGTTGATGATGCCGTCCGGCAAAGGCACGCCGGGAATAACGGGCGAATGCAGGGCCGCCTGCGTGGGCGCCGCCAGTTCGCCGCGATCCAGGCGCGGGTACTGGCTAGGTGGCGGATCAGTCCCCTTGACGACCCACTCCACCAGAGCGACCATCAACGCCCGCAGCGTGTCCGAGGACGGATTTGGATTCTCCGGTAGTTCACAGGCTGCCGGTTGTTTCGGTGTCTTCGCAGTGAATCCACCCCGGCCGCCGCCGTGCGTGACGCCTGGAAAATAATAGCGGCGCACATTCGAAGGCAAGGGAATGTCCCGATCCGCTTTTGTTCCCACCAGATCAGGCGAGGCGCGCAGGTCCCAGAATTCGGAGGAGCCGAAGGTCTCGAAAATCTTAGGACAGGTGTTAGTGACACGGCAGCGGTCCAACAGCGAGCCTGCTGGTTGGTGTCGCGCTTCATCGGCATAATCGCTCCAGGTGACGACGCCATCGCTGCCAGCCTCGAACAGGTTCGCGAGGCCGCCTGGAATTGCAAACCTAAAATTCATGGCGAGCTGACGCACCGCGATATTGTCGTTAACGCCATCAAACACTATCCGCCCCGATTCGCCCCGGTTAAAACCGAGGTGAATGAAGCTGCGCAAGAAATTCCCCGATTGGGAATTGCCCTGGCCGATAGCGAACGACATCTTCTTCGCCAACACATTGGACGCGCCGGAAGCGTCTTGCTCTCCGTAGCGGAAAAACGAATTGAGGTCGCGCGTGGCCGCGTATCCAATTCCCAACACCTGCGGGTCCTTTGCGGTGTATGTCAGCTCATAGAGGAACGCGGGATCGAATCCGCCCTTCAGGCAAATCTTGGCCGGGTCGGGCGTGCCGGGAAACGCGACCGCACTGCAATCGGCGAACGCCCAGTCGCTGCTCCGGATAGGAATGATCTCGCCACGCTCCGATGCGCGGCGGGTCAGAAGGGCTTTGGATGTATCCAGGCTGGCGGGCTGCGGACGTGCCACGCCGGCTCCGCGAGCGTAGACAATCGGCAGGGTGCTCACTTTGGGTGCCATGTCGCTGAAGCGCACGAGCACAGGTCCGGTAATGCTGGACCCGTCTGCATTTTTCGCGATCGGTACCGCGATGGTCTCCATGCCGTCTGCGGGAGGAATGTCGCCCTGCCAGCCACTCGACAGCAGCACATGGCCGCGCTTGAAGTAATCGGCCATTGCGCCCGGATCGTTGGATGCACTGGCGAGCGCAATTCGGCCGCGGTTAGCTACTTCGTAAATCAGGACACCGCTCGTTTTCCCAAGATCCATGGGCTTGGCGAGTGAAAACGAAGCCACGTAATCCACCATGCCGTGCGCGTTGCGGGGCGCGAATTGGATATCCGTGATAATCGCGTTCAGCGGGTTCTTAGGATCCAGCTCGCCGTACGCGTGGCCGGTCAATCGTTCGTACTGTCCCGTTTCGCCGAAGAACCGGCCTTGATAAGCGGGTGACTCCCGATGCTCGATGATAATGCGCGTGATATGGGCATCCGCTGGTGCCGCGGACGCCAGGATGACAGCCACACTAGCCAGAAACAACCGTTCCATGTCTCTGTACGTTACTGTAATCACGAAACAAACGCAATCCCCGAACTCAGCGTGTTCCGGCTATCCATGTCCTGATTGGGATTTGAATTTGCTGCCGCTTCCACCTCGCTCGCGCCGGACTTGGTCTGCGATGTCCTTACCCCACCAAAGCTCGATCACCTGATCGTCAGGGAGTAAGCGTCCATCCACCTCGCACACGCGCGTCCCGTCGGGTCGGTGCAAAGGGAAGCCAATGGACGAGTTCTCACTGAGGCAGTGCAGTGCCTCATGGTAGATATCCTCGAACTCCTCGTCTGTCACAGGACCTTCATAACCCGTAAACAGAATAATCGTTCCACGTCACGATCAGAACTGGGAATTTTTCCAGCGTGACTCAAGGATTTTGGAACCCGACGTCGGTCAGGATGATCCCCAGCTCGCGTTTATCTGATTGAGAAGAAAAGGTCTTGTCCACGGAGATCGTGATCGTCGCACTATCGCCTTGAGGTTGGTTTGGTAAAGTCGTGACGGTGAAAGTTCCCGGTCCCGGGCAATCTTGAGTCGCGACAACCTGATCGTTTACCGCGATGCGAACCTGTCGGGCGGGCGCAGCGTCAGGTATGAAGAACCGCACCACTAGCGGACTGGGCGCGTCCGGCGGCTTCAGCAAAATGACCGCCGTTTTGCCGGTCCAGCGCCACTCGCCATTCTCGAGCTGATTAACGCCGCTGACGATCTGTTGCTCGGCTTCGGGCGCATTCATGCGCAGATCCGTGAGTAACGGCTTGCGCTCGATTACCACCTCGGCTTGCAACTGATCAATCGCTCCACGCGAGATGTCAAAGGGCCGGAGCCCGAACATGGTCGTCGAGTAAGCGGATTTGCCATGCAGCGCAACCAGCCGCAGTGGGATCGCCGAAGTGATCGTCCGCTCGGCAATTGGCGCGAGGGCGCCGCCTCCGGCTGTAACGCTAATCGGATAACTCAGACTGCTCGAGACCAGCATTTCGCCGGGATGCAAAGTCTGGCCGTGCAGCAGCGGTAGCCCGCCTTCGGATTCGAGATAGTATCGCAATCCCCATTCGCCGTTGATCCAGACGCGTTTCGTCTTGGCATCGTTGGCGAGCCCGCGCGCGAACTGCCGGTAGCCGTCCCAGTGCTGATAATTGACGATGGCCAGGCCCAGGCTGAGGACCAGCTCGCAGACGACAGCGCCCTGAATCCAGCGTAGACCCATCTTGCGCGTCGCAAGGATCACGACGGGCAGTGCAATCGGAAGCAGGTATCGTGCCGATCCGGCAAAGAAAACGATTAACGCGCCGGTGAAGAAGATGAGCACCCACTGCGCGAGAAAATCGCGCCAATTGCGCGCACACCAGATCAGGATGCCAGCGCCCACCGCGATAGAGCCCCAGAACAGCGGGTTCATATCGTAGAACGCCGCGCCGATGGCGGTGGGAATCGCGGTTAACGGCGGCAGCCAAAGCGTGGGGAACACAATCCAGCCGAGATGTCCCGTCAGTGCAACCGCGCTTTTCAACTTCTGCGCCAACGCCTGCAATGCGTAGGACTGCATGTAGCCGGCCACCACTGTTGCTGGAAATGCTCCGGTGCCTAAGCGCTCGAAGATTTGCCAAGCCAGTAAAACGACGGGTGCAGTAAGCGTCGCCAACGCTGCCGCGCGCCACTTTCTGCCGTATAGAAACAGGATTGGGACTAAGAACACTGCCTGGTACGCCGCCAGCGCGGCCAATCCCATTGCGATCGATGACGCAGCAAGAAGCCCGGGCGACCGGTGATCGACTGCGTAGACGAATAGCGCGATCGTGAGCAGCCAGAATGCGACGAAAGGCAGATCGGATTCGAGCGAATTGCCGTTGACCACAAACGCCGGAGTCGCCATGAAAAGCATGGTCGCGGCCAGGGAATGCGGGCTGAATCTTCGCGCCAGGGCCAGCGCGCTAAACGCGGCGATCAACGAAAACAAGATGTAAGCAGCGTGAAACGGGATTTCGGAAATGTCCTTGAGCGAGGCGAGCAGCAGCGCCAGAAACCACGCGTTCAACGGCGGATGCGGCTGTCCGCGCATGTCGACCATACGTCCCATAAACGCGTACTGGACGTGCTTGGGATGCAGCGGCTCGATCTGCGCGTGTTGCGCCTCGGCCAGATAGTAGACATCGTCGCCTTGAATGGCCTGATTGAGAAACGGCAATCGCAGAGCCAAAACAAAAAGCGCGACAATCAGCAGGTCCCGTGGCGCGGGCATGCCTGTGTATTTTAATCCGCCGCCTTGTTCACTGGGGTCTTGGGTTTCCAGCGCACGATAGGTTTTCGAGCCGCGGCTACTTCATCCACCCGGCTAGTCCGCGTGTGGTGGGGAGCCTTCAGGACGAGTTCGGGATTGTCTTCCACTTCTTTGGCGATGGAAATGAGCGAGTCCACGAAAAGATCCAACTCGGCCTTGCTTTCGGTTTCGGTTGGCTCTATCATCATCGCACCGTGGACGATCAGCGGAAAGCTGACGGTATAGGGATGGAATCCGTAATCGATCAGGCGCTTGGCGATGTCGCCTGTACGCACGCCGCGCTTGGCTTGCCGGTCGTCGCTGAAGACGCACTCATGCATGGTGGGCGCGTTGTGCGGCAAATCGTAATACGGCTCGAGCAGCTTTCGGATGTAGGTAGCATTCAAGACCGCGTCCATCGTGACGTTGCGAAGGCCCGGGCCACCGTGGGCCATGATGTAAGCCAGCGCGCGAACATGCATTCCGATATTGCCGTAAAATGCGCGCACCCGCCCGATCGACTGCGGCCGATCGTAGTTCCACGTCCAACGGCCGGCCGATTTTTCGAGGCGCGGCTTCGGCAGAAATGGAATCAACGGCGCTTTCACGGCAACCGGTCCCGAGCCCGGCCCGCCGCCGCCGTGGGGTGTGGAAAAAGTTTTGTGAAGATTGAGATGCATCACGTCCACGCCGAAATCCCCCGGGCGCGCGATGCCCACCAGCGCATTCATGTTCGCGCCGTCCATGTAAACCATCGCGCCCTTGGCGTGCAGGATTTGTGCGATACGCGTGATGTTCTCTTCGAAAACGCCCAGCGTGTTAGGATTCGTGATCATCAAGGCCGCGACATCTTCATCCACTACGCGTGCCAGCGCCTCGACATCCACCATGCCGCGCTCGTTCGACTTGATATTCTGCACCGCGTAACCGGCCATAGTCGCCGTGGCCGGGTTGGTCCCGTGCGCAGAATCCGGAATGAGCAGTTTCTTGCGCGGATTTCCGCGTGAGCCCAGTAAGGCACGGACGAGAAGAATTCCCGTAAACTCACCGTGCGCGCCCGCGGCCGGCTGCAGCGTCACCGCATCCATACCGGTGATCTCGAGCAGCATTTTCTCGAGCGTGCCCATTACTTCCAGGATTCCCTGCGACAGCGCCTCCGGCTGATAGGGATGCGCCCACGCCAGTCCTTCGATGCGCGCCACTTGCTCGTTGACGCGAGGATTGTATTTCATCGTGCAGGAGCCTAGCGGATAGAGTCCCAGATCAATCGCATAATTGTGCGTTGACAGGCGCGTGAAGTGGCGAATGGCTTCCACTTCGCTCACTTCCGGAAAATCTTCGATCTCGCCGCGCGTGTTCTGCGCGCCCAGCACGGCCGCCGCGTCCACGGCCGGAACGTCCAGCGCGGGCAGTTGATAGCCGCGCTTGCCGGGCGAGCTGTTCTCGAATATCAAAAGCTCGTTCTGATTGATGTGCTGCCGGACTTTCTTGATCATTGTGCGGCCGCCGGCTTGAAAGCTTCCGCAACCGCGTCCAGTTTTTCACGACGGGACATTTCCGTAGCGCACAGCAGCATGGAATTCTTAAGCTCCGGATAGTACCGGCCAAGCGGCAGCCCGCCGATGATTTTCTTCTTCAAAAGCGCCTCGTTGATCTGATCGGGTGAGCGTCCGTCCGTCGATGCCACAAATTCGTTGAAGAATGGCCCCGAGAAATGCAAAGGCAGCTGGCTTGCGAGATAGTGAGCCTTCGCCAGGTTTTGCTCGGCTAATTCGCGCAGCCCTTCTTTACCGTAGACCGTCATAAAAACCGTGGCCATCAGCGCGATCAGCGCTTGGTTGGTACAGATGTTCGACGTCGCCTTTTCGCGACGTATGTGCTGCTCACGCGTCGCCAGCGTCAGGCAAAACGCACGATTCCCACGAGTGTCTTTGGTCTCGCCGACGATCCGCCCCGGTATTTGCCGCATGAATTTCTCTTTGGTCGCGATGATTCCCGCGAAAGGTCCGCCGTAGACCGGTGAGATCGCAAACGACTGCAATTCGCCCGCGACGATGTCGGCATCACGGGGCGGTTCGAGCAAACCCAGCGAAACCGCTTCCGCGAAAATGAAGACCAGCAGAGCGCCGCGGCGGTGTGCGATTTCAGCCGCGCGCCGCACATCCTCCACGATTCCAAAAAAATTCGGCGATTGAATAATCACGGCCGCGGTCTGGCCGTCGATCTTTTTCTCCAGATCCCCAGTATCGATCGCTCCGGTTTCCCGAACATACTCGATCTCGTCCACCGGCATACCCTGGTGCTGCGCGTACGTCAGCAATACCTCGCGATATTCTGGATGCACCGTTCGAGCAACCAAGATTCGATCGCGCCCCGTCAGCCGCATGGCCATCATGGCCGCCTCCGGCACGGCCGTGGAGCCGTCGTACATGGACGCGTTCGCCACCTCCATGCCGGTCAACTGGCAGATCATGGTCTGAAATTCGAAGATGGTCGTCAGCGTGCCTTGCGAAATCTCCGCTTGGTAGGGCGTGTAGGACGTCAGGAATTCGCCGCGCGATACCACGGTGTCGACCAATACCGGGCGGTAGTGATGATAGACGCCCGCGCCCAGAAACGAGGCATATCCGTTCGCGTTTCCATCCCCGCGATCGCGGAAGTAATCGACAATCTCGTATTCGGATTTTCCTGGAGCAATGTCCAGCTGGCGCTTTAACCGCACTTCGGCCGGCAAATTCGAAAACAGGTCTTCCAAAGAACTGGCGCCGATCGCGGACAGCATTTCGCGGCGTTCGAGATCAGACTTCGGTAAATAGCGCAATGGTTTGTTGAGTGCGGAGATCCAACGATCAGTGCCCGGATCCCTCAGCTCCTACGTATTTCTGATAATCTTCGGCGGAGAGCAGACGAGTAACTTCGTCGGGGGCCGACAATTTGATTTTAACAAGCCACGCGGCGCCGTGCGGGTCTTCATTCAATTTTTCGGGCGTAGTCGATAGGGCGTCGTTGATCGCAGTCACCTCGCCCGAAACTGGCGCGAAAATGTCCGACACTGCCTTCACAGATTCCACCGAACCTAGCGTCTTGCCTTGCTCCAGGCGCGCGCCCACTTTCGGCAAATCCACGTAGACTATGTCACCCAGCTCCTTTTGCGCGTGATCCGTAATCCCCACAAGGGCGATATCACCTTCAACGTGCACCCACTCGTGTTCTTTGGTATAGCGAAAATTTGTTGGATACATTCCTTTATTTGGCTCGTTTATAGAACGGTGTTGGAGCTGTGATTGCTTCCACCGGCTGATTGCGGATCATAATCTCGATGCGCGCGCCGGGTTTTGCCCGATCGATAGGAAGATAACATAATCCGATGTTTTTGTTTAAGGTCGGCGACGGGCCTCCGCTGGTCACCCACCCTGCCGCGGTCCCATCCAGGTAAACCTCGTATCCGTCTCGGCCGATGCCGCGGCCGGTCATTTCGAAGCCTACCAGCTTGCGAGTGATACCTTGCTCTTTCTGCTTCGCCAGAGCCGCCTTACCGGTGAAATCGCCCTTGTTCATCTTGACGATCCATCCCAGATCTGCCTCGTAAGGCGTGATCGAAGCATGAATCTCGTGCCCATACAGCGCCATCTTTGCTTCCAGGCGCAGTGTATTTCGCGCGCCTAAACCGCAGGGCTTGATGCTGAACTCCTGGCCCGCATCGAGAATCGCATTCCAGATCCGCTCGGCTTGTTCGGGCGCGATATAGATCTCGAAGCCGTCTTCTCCCGTGTAGCCGGTGCGTGCGATCCGGGCCGGCGTGCCCGACACCGCTCCATCGACAAAGTGATAGTACCCGATCGAAGCCAGATCGGTTTTCGTCAGCTTCTGTAGCGTCGCTAAGCCCTTCGGCCCTTGGATCGCCAACTGGGCATACCTTGGACTCGCGAACTCGACTTGCGCATTGTTCCGATTCTGAGCGGCGATGTGCTCGTAGTCCTTTTCCTGGTTGGACGCGTTGACGCACAGAAAATAATGATCGTCCGCCACCTTGTGCACCAGAATATCGTCGACGAATCCGCCGTGTTCGTATAACAAGCCGGAGTATTGCGCTTGGCCCGTTTTCAAATTTGCGACGGCGTTCGTGGTCACCGAGTCAGTGAGATCAAAGGCTTCCGGCCCGCGAACCTCGATTTCTCCCATATGACTTACATCGAACAGTCCGACGTTCTTTCGTACGGCATGGTGCTCATCGAGAATCCCCGAGTATTGAACCGGCATGTCCCAACCGCCGAAGTCGACCATTTTGGCGCCCATTCGGCGATGCACGGCATGGAGTGGGGTCGCCTTCAGCGCGGGAGTGGGCTGAGTCATGAAAGCTCCCCCATTTTAACAGGGCTATCTGAGGTGGGGCGTTAACTTGTGGGAGGCGAAATGGCGAAGCTGCGCACGGCCGTGTCCTCGTCGTTGTATACCTCGAAGACGCGATAAACTTTCGTGAGCTGCACGACGTCTTGTACCCTTTGCGTAAGCTTCATCAGTTTCAGCTTGCCGCCGCGACGTGTGGCTGTTGTATAAGCTGCCACTAATTCGCCCAGCCCACTGCTGTCGATGTAGAAGACCTCGGCCATGTTGAGCAGGATGTTCTTTTTCCCGTTATCGAGCGCGCTCTGGATCAGATTGCGAAGCCGTTCGGTGGCTTGCCCAAGGGTAATCGGGCCCTGCAAATGCAGGACGAACACGTCGCCAACCTCCCAATCGAAATGTTCCAGGGGCATTCAGTAGACGTTATCGCGCCGCAGCCTCGCTGTCAAATGATAAAATTCGGCATGCCCGATCGCTCCGTGACACGCCGCGAGGCGAATCAGATTCTCAGTGCGGCCGCAGCTGCACCTTTATTGGCTCCGCAGAGCCAAATTCTGGCGGCGCAGAGCCCGGATATCTGTTTTCTGAGTGCTATTGAGATGGCCGAAATGATTCGACGCAAGAAGTTGAGCGCGCGCGAGGTGCTGGCGGCGCACCTGAAACAGATTGAGCGCGTCAATCCCCAGGTCAACGCGATTGTCACGCTGGTAGCCGAGCAGGCCATAGAGAACGCCGCGAAGGCCGACGAAGCTCAGGTCCACGGCGCTACACTGGGTCCGCTGCACGGCTTGCCCGTCGCCCACAAGGATCTGGTGGAGACCGCGGGAATTCGGACCACTTTCGGTTCCTTGATCTTCAAGGACAACGTGCCGGTGCACGACGCGATCATCGTCGAGCGTATGAAGAATGCGGGCGCGGTCACCGTGGGCAAGACCAATACGCCGGAATTTGGCGCCGGGTCGCAAACTTTCAACCGTGTCTTCGGTGCGACAAAGAATCCTTACGATCTCACCAAGACCTGCGGAGGGAGCAGCGGCGGTGCAGCTGTGAGTTTGGCGTGCGGAATGGTGCCGATTGCCGATGGCAGCGATAGCGGCGGTTCGTTGCGGAATCCCTCTTCGTTCTGCAGCGTAGCCGGTTTTCGAGTGGCGCCGGGACGAGTGCCCACCGCCGCGGCCGGGAACGCTTGGTCGACCCTAAGTGTTGCGGGACCCATGGCGCGGAACGTGGCCGACGTCGCGCTACTGCTGAGCGTCATGGCCGGGCCTGATCCGCGTTGCCCGATCTCGATCAGCGAACCCGGCACGCGCTTTACCGGCAACCTGAAGCGCAGCTTCAAGGGAGTACGCGTGGCTTGGTTCAAGGATCTGGGCGGCATCCCATTCGATCGCCGCATTCGCGATGCCGTCAACGCGCAGCGCAAAGTGTTTGAAGGCTTGGGCTGCATTGTCGAAGAGGCCGAGCCTGATTTCAACGGCGCCGACGAGGCATTCAATACTCTGCGCGCCTTGGGCTACGTGAACAGTCAAAGCGAAAACGTGCGTAAGCATCGCGAGCTGGTGAAGGATACGATCCTGTGGGAAGTGGAGCGCGGGTCAAAACTTACCGCCGCCGACATAGCGCGCGCCGATTCACTGCATAGCCAGGTGTGGGACCGGATGCGTGTCTTTCAGGAGAAATATGAGTATTTCATCCTGCCCGCCACGCAGGTGCCGCCGTTCGACGTGACCCAGCCATACGTGACCGAGATCGAGGGCGTGAAGATGAATTCGTACATCGAATGGATGAAGAGCTGCTACTTCATTTCGATCCTCGAGAACCCGTCGATCTCCGTTCCAAGCGGCTACACGCCGGAAGGTTTGCCGGTCGGTCTTCAGATCGTAGGCCGGCATCGAGAGGAATTCAGCGTTTTGCAGCTCGCCCACGCGTTCGAGCAGGTCACGAAGTCAATGCATCGAAGGCCGCCGCTGGTCTAGCCGGATGTAATCAAGCCCTTGGATATATCCACGCCGCTTCAGTATGTAAAAGGTATCGGACCAGCACGCGCGGAGATGCTGGAAACCAAGGGTCTGCTCACGGTCGAAGATCTGCTCTCTTACGCCCCTTTCCGCTACGAGGACCGCACCAACGTCAAAACCATCTCACAGTTGGCGCCAGGTGAAATGGCAACAGTGATCGCGGAGGTGAAATCAGCGCATCTGTCCGGATTCCGCCGCCGCAATCTCGGTTTGTTCGAAGCTGTATTTGTCGATCCATCGCGCGATCGCCTGCTTACCAAGTGGTTTCATGGCGGGTATCTTGTAGATAAACTCATCCCCGGCTTGCGAGTCGCGCTGTACGGCAAGATCGAACTCGACAGCTATACGGGCGCCCTGCTTATGATGCATCCGGAGTTCGAGGTTCTCACCGGCGATGAAGGAGAAACCGACGCAGCGCTCCACACCGGCCGCATTGTTCCGATCTACGAATCGGCGGCCAAAATCTCCACGCGCGTCTTTCGATCGCTGCTTCACCGTATTCTCGGATCGCTGGAACCGCTCGAGGACCACCTGCCGGAGATGTTGCGGGAGCGCATGAAACTGCCCAACCGCTGGGCTGCGATTCAATCGCTGCACTTTCCCGCGCCCGGCACGGACCTTCGTCTGCTCAACGCCTTTCGCACGCCGGCGCAGTGGCGGCTGATCTTCGAGGAGTTCTTCTGGCTGGAATGCGGCCTGTCGTTGAAGCGCGCCAAAGGAAAGGTTCAGCCTGGTATTGCATTCGAGTTGAACGACCGGGTTCGCGAGCGAATCAAGACTATGCTGCCGTTCAAACCTACCGGCGCGCAGAAACGGGTGCTGAAAGAGATCGCCGAAGACATGCAGGCGCCGCATCCCATGAGCCGGCTTCTGCAGGGCGATGTCGGCAGCGGTAAGACGTTGGTCGCGGCGGAAGCGGCGGTGATCGCGATCGAAAAC
>DATHOT010000416.1:0-2460 GCA_035484655.1 Bryobacteraceae bacterium
GGATTGAGATGGGGACGCGGTGCGTGTAGCGCGACAGATAGGCGAGCACCGCCTCTGGCCCGCCAAATGGTGGCTTTGCGTAGACCACCCTTGCGACAGGAGAAGTCCTGGAAAGGAGAATGGAGATGTAGCCTGAAACCTTTCGAAGTGATCCAGAGGGTTCGACCCCCTCCCGGTAGAGGCGCAGCCCGCCAGCCGGAAGCGAGTCTTGCATGGGCGGCGGCGACGCCGTTCGTGAAGCGTAGACAGCGGATGCTGAAGCCCTGTGTTAGCCTCGAAATTATGTACCCGTTGAGGCCTTCGGTTTGGGTTGACCGGGGGCAGCATCGACAAGATCGCCAAGGCGAGATCTTGCCGGCTCGGCCGGGGTCTTGGAGCAGGGCAAAGGCATGGGATGGATCGCCAGGGAACCTGTGAGATCCCGCACGCGCCCACGCGTGTGCATGCCGGGTATTGGAACGCCGGCTGACCAAGTGTTCCGGGCCTGACGAAATTCCTCCGGGCTCGTCAGGAGCGCTTCGGCGGACACGAATACAGGAGGTGCGCGTGGGGCCTGGAACCGAAACCATAAGGGACCGGGTTTGCGCGGGCGGGATGTCGTAGCGCCTTCATAGTACCGATGAAGTCGGGGAACCGGGCTCACCGGGACCCGATCGAGGGAAGGGAGGCGTCACTGAGTAGAGAGCCGTTGACCTGAAACATGGGAGGGGACTCTGGACCCCACGAACCTGTCCACGAACCGACAACGGATAGCCAATTCGGCGAGAACGAAACGGGGGACGGCGCTGTGCTCGCTCCACCACGTCATCGATTTCGACTGGATGATGGAGGCTTATCGGCTGACCCGCAAAGACGGTGCTCCCGGCATCGACGGCGTTACGGCGGCGGACTACGAAGCGAACCTGGAAGCCAATCTTCTGGACCTTCTGGAGCGCATCAGGTCTGGCCGCTATCGTGCGCCGCCGGTTCGCCGCGCGTACATTCCAAAAGCGGACGGCTCGCAGAGAAAACTCGGCATCCCAACGTTCGAAGACAAGGTGGCGCAACGCGCCGTGACGATGATGCTCGAGGCTGTCTACGAGCAGGACTTCCTACCCTGCTCGTATGGCTTCCGGCCGGGCCGCTCAGCTCATCAGGCGCTCCGCACTTTGCAGAACGTGCTGTGGGCGAAGCGACTTTATTGGGTGCTCGATATCGATATACGCAAGTATTTCGATTCGATTCCGCACTCTCACCTTCGAACGTTCCTCGACCGACGAGTCACGGATGGTGTCATCCGGAGGATGATCGACAAATGGCTGAAGGCCGGAGCCGTCGAAGACGGTCTCCTACGCCGCACGACCGAGGGCTCCCCGCAAGGGGGCGTGATCTCACCCTGCCTCTCCAACGTCTTCCTGCACCACGTGCTGGACGAATGGTTTGAGAACGAGGTGCGGCCGCGTCTCAGAGGGGATTGCACCCTTGTCCGCTTCGCTGACGACGCGGTCATGGCGTTCGACAACATTGTCGACGCCCAACGCGTCCTGGCGGTGCTGGGCAAGCGTCTTGCTCGCTTTGGGCTCACGCTCCACCCGGACAAGACACGTATCGTCGATTTCCGCCCACTGGGGGGAGACGGCGCACGCCATCCGGCGACGGATGGGACCACCTTCGACTTCCTCGGCCTGACCCATGTCTGGGGACGGTCTCGGAACGGCAAGGACATGGTTCGGCAGGTGACGGCCAAAAGCCGGTTTGCCCGCGCGGTGGCTGCGGTCAACGACTGGTGTCGGGAAAACCGCCACCGGTCCGTCCGCGACCAGCATCGCCATCTGTCCTCTGTGATGCGGGGCCACTTCGCCTACTACGGCGTTGGCGGCAACGGTCGACGCTTGCGCTGGTTCGCCAATCAAGTGGTGCGAGTCTGGCGCAAGTGGCTGTCTCGGCGTGATCGTCAAGGCGTGGTCCGATGGGCCCGCTTCAACGAACTCCTGGCGCGGCACCCACTGCCTTCAGTCAAGATCCTCCATGGCTACGCCGCCGCGAGCAAACCTCTCTCATGAAGAACCGGATGCGGGAAATCTGCACGTCCGGGTCTGCGAGGGATGGGGACGGCAACGTCCCCATCTACTCGGCACTCGGTCTTGCGCAGCGGCGCAAGAAAGGCGGCGAAGGCTCGCGGCTCAGCGAGCGCGGCGCGGTCGCCGAAGAACGCGAGGCGTCCGGCCTGGTGGGCATCCAGGAGCTTGCCCAGGAACAATCGCCGGAACAGGCGCGAGAGAACCCGCACCGGCAGAAAGAACGCCGGGCGGCACGACACCCAGCGCGTGTCATCAAGGGAGATGCCTCCGCCCGGGACGATCATGTGCACGTGCGGGTGATGCGTCATCGCCGACCCCCAGGTGTGGAGCACGGCGGTGATACCGATCCTGGCGCCAAGCCGCTTGGGATCGGCGGCAATCGTCATCGTGGCTTCAGCCG
>DATHOT010000417.1:0-2476 GCA_035484655.1 Bryobacteraceae bacterium
GACATTTAATTACGATTTTGTCATCAACGACAAGGTTCACCATTCAGGCCTCGAGGTCTGGCAGGTGTGCAAAATTGATGGGCAGTGGAAGATCTTGTCCGTTGCCTGGACGATTTATTGATAGTCACAGCTGACAGCCAAGAGCGCTCCAGAGAACAAGGCGAGCCTGCGCCTGGTGATTGCGCCGGGCTTCTGGAGAAAGTGAAATCTGCGGCAGACGGAAATGACCACAATTGATTGGTCGGATTGGGGAATTCGCCTTTCTGTGATTCCGTGATATCGACCGGGAGGAGCGCCTTCATGGGGACTTTACTTCAGGATGTTCGCTATGGTTTGCGCATGCTGCTCAAGAAGCCCACATTCACCTTCGTGGCTGTTCTGACGCTGGCCCTGGGCGTGGGAGCCAACACGGCGATTTTCAGCATCGTGAATGCCGTGTTGCTGCGTTCTCTGCCCTACCCCGATCCCGATCGTTTGGTACGAATCTTCTTTAACGAGCCCGGCGTAGGATTGCGGGACGTTAGGTTTTCCAAGCCCGAACTGGATGACCTGCAGACGCAATCGGGTGTATTTGAAGATGTGAGCCCGATCTTTGAGGGTAGCGAGGATTTGACCGGCGCCGGGCAGCCCGAGCGTGTCGAGGGGGTCAATGGCAGTTTTAGCTACTTTTCCATGCTGGGTGTGACCCCGCAAATTGGACGGTTGTTTGGTCCGCAGGACTTCGTGACTGGTTTCGCTCCAGAGGCCGTGATCAGCGATGGCCTGTGGCACCGTGCCTATGGCGCTGATCCGAACGTTCTCGGCCGTACCCTCCGGATCGACAATGACCCTCTTACAATTATTGGGGTTCTGCCACGCGGATTTCGCCATCCTGGACCGACGACTTCCGGCGACGCGGAAGTGTTTGGCGCCGGCGGATTCAGCGGAGATCCCTTTCCCCCGCCAATGCGTGGTACCCGGGTTTTAGTATCGGGAATCGGACGACTTAAACGTGGCCTGACACTCGCGGAAGCTCAGGCGCGGCTAACCGCCATGGCTGCCCAAATACGCCACGACTTTCCCACCGACTACCCGCCGCAGGCGCAATGGACAATTGAGATTCAACCATTGCAAGAAACTTTGGTGGGCAAGGTTCGGCCCATGCTGATGGTGTTGCTGGGCGCGGTAATCCTGATCGTTTTCATCGTATCGTTGAACATTGCCAATCTCCTCTTAGCGCGCGCTTCGGGGCGACAACAAGAGATGGCGGTGCGGTCAGCGCTGGGGGCGAGCCGCGGCCGCATGGTGCGCCAAATGCTGACCGAGTCTATGCTGCTGTCGCTCATCGGCGGTGTCGCGGGAATCGCAACCGCAGTGGGCACTTTAGGCTTCATCCTGCGCTTTGTGCCATCGAACGTTCCCCGGCTCAACGAAGTACGAATCGACTGGGTGGTGCTGGCGTTCGCTCTGCTGATTTCCATCCTCACCGGCTTAATCTTTGGACTTGCTCCAGCGCTTCATTCGGCAAAAAGCGCTCTCTCCTCGGCCATTCGGGAAGGCGGTCGAGGGTCCGGCTACAGTACAAAGACCGGGCGATTGCGGGATGTTCTAATCGTTTCTGAACTGGCGTTCGCCGTCATACTGATGGTCGGAGCCGGCTTGCTGTTGCGTACGCTGCGGGATCTGTTGCAAGAAAGTCCTGGCTTTAATCCAACTCAAGTTGTCACGGCAAACATACAGCTTCCGAATCCCAACGAATCGGCGGCGGATCCGTATCTCGGTATTCCTCGCAGAGCCACCTTTGATCGTGAGTTGCTGCGGCGCATGAAGGCAATTCCGGGAGTGGAACTCGCCGCAATCACCTCAGCTCTTCCGACCACCAATACCAACCCCAACGCGGTCGGTGGCGTAGCGAGTGAAGGCTTCGCGATTGAAAATAGGTCCGTCGAGTCCTCGCAGGATCTGAGCGCCGAAAGAATTCGGATAAGCTCCGATTATTTTAAGGTGTTACAGACGACGCTCCTGCGCGGCCGTTCATTCACCGAGGCGGATGAAGACGGCAAACCGCTGGTGGCCATCATTGATGAAAGCACCGCTCGTAAGTATTGGCCAGCCAGCGATCCGCTGGGCCGCCGAGTGCGTTTCGGACGAGACCGTACCAAGCCTTGGACGAGCGTTGTGGGTGTTGTTAAGGATATCAAGAGTGACGGTCTCGATATCGATGGCGTTCCCCACATCTATGTTTCAACCTATCAAGACAACAGCAAACGACTGAGCGTGGTGTTGCGGACGTCTCTGCCCGCGACCCTGCTCGAACCACAGATTCGGCATGAAATCCAGAGCATTGATTCCGGCTTGCCGGTATTCAATGTTTCTTCGATGAACGACGTCCTTGATCGGTCACTGGCTTCACGCCGTTTTTCTGCCGATCTGGTGGGCGGATTTGCTGGACTGGCGGTGCTTCTGGCCTCCATCGGAATTTACGGCTTGTTGGCTT
>DATHOT010000418.1:0-8458 GCA_035484655.1 Bryobacteraceae bacterium
GCGCGTCGCCAACGATATGCAGCCTGCCACTGGTTACCGGTTCGCCAGCGTCGGTCTCGGTGGCTCGACGGCTCGCTGCTGGTATTATGAGCTCCGGGAACTTGACCCCACCGCGCGCCGCTACGCCGCGATCGTCATTCCGACGGACGATTTCAATGAACCCGATACCTACGAGAACCCCAACGACCGGGAGCTCGATACACGTTACCTGATCAGCCGCCTCAAGCTCAGCGATCTTACCGAATATCCGTGGTCCTTCGACGATTACAGATTCAAATGGGTGGCTTTCGGGGATATTCTCTTCAAGGGCTACGTCTATAAGCGCGACTTTCTCGAGTTTTTGTCAGCCACCAAGGCGCGCATCGCCAACGTCCGTCTATACAACAAGTATTCTACGCAATGGTTTTACGCTTACGAGGGGCCGGACCATAGCGTCGCCGGCTTGGAGATCGATTGGCAGCATAACGTCGCTCACTATCCGGCCAGTTTTACACCCCAGCAGCGAAAAGTTATCGAAGATGTTTTGTTTCAAGCGAGACCGCCAGATGCAGGCCAGCTCACCCGCTATCTCCACCACTGGTATGGCCGCATCCTCGATCACTATCGCGGTTCGGGCACGAAGCTCATCTTCCTGCGAGTTCCCCGCGCTCCTACGCCTCCGCCCGAACAACCACCCAAACTGAACAGCGCGATTCGCCAGGTCGCCCGCGAACCGGATGTCATCGTGCTGGATGAGCATCTCTTCGACCCGCTCGAGCGTACCGACCTGTTCGCCGACCCCATGCACCTGACCGCCGAAGGAATGAACCGGTTCTCGCGGATACTGGCCACTGAGGTTCGACGGGTCCTGGGCCCGCCTAAGTCCTGAGCCGGCGATGCTGTTCAACACACCCCAGTTCTTTGTGTTTCTCGGAGTGGTCCTGATCGCCTTCTATTCCTCGCCGCGCTCCTGGAGAAGAATCATCCTGCTGGCTGCCAGCTATTTCTTCTATATGAGCTGGATTCCGAAGTTCATCCTGCTTCTACTCGCCTTGACCGTGATCGACTATACCGCGGCGCGCTGGATCGCGCGAACCGAGTCGCCGCGTTCCCGGAAAACAGCGCTCATTGTGAGTCTCTCAGCGAATCTCGGGCTACTCGGCTTTTTCAAGTACTACAATTTCTTCGCCGCTAATATCGCGCACCTGCTGGGCAGGCCGGAAAGCTCCTTCGCGCTCAGCATCATCTTGCCACTCGGCATCAGCTTTCACACTTTCCAGAGCATGTCCTACGTCATTGACGTTTATCGCCGCGAACAGAAACCGATCGTCAATCCCGTCGACTACGCGCTTTTCATTTCGTTCTTCCCGCAACTGGTGGCCGGCCCGATCGTCCGCGCCCGCGAATTCTTCGGCGATCTATATCATTGGCAAGCGCCCAATTCCACCGAAGTACTGCGCGGCCTGTTGCTGGTGATTCTCGGGCTCGCCAAAAAGATGGTGATGGCCGACCAGTTTGCTCAGGTCGCCAACAATTATTTCAAGGACGTCGCCGGACATCCCGGCCTGCTGACAGCCTGGTCCGGCGTAGTCGCGTTCGGGATCCAGATCTATTTCGATTTCTCCGGCTACACCGACATGGCCATCGGCATGGCGCTGCTGCTCGGCTTTCACTTCCCAGTCAACTTCCGCCGCCCTTATCTGGCCTCCAGCATCACGGACTTCTGGCATCGATGGCATATGTCACTGTCGCGCTGGCTGCGCGATTATCTCTACATTCCGCTGGGCGGAAACCGGCACGGCCGCCTGACGACCTATCGCAATCTGATGCTCACCATGCTGCTCGGCGGGTTATGGCACGGCGCCAGCTGGAATTTCGTGGTCTGGGGCGGTTACCATGGCGGGCTGCTGAGTATCGAACGAATGCTCGGCTTGAAACGCGCACCGGAAGAGAATCGCTGGACGCTTTTTTATCCCGTCCGCGCGATTCTGACGTTTGTACTGGTAATGATCGGATGGGTCTTCTTCCGCGCCATCAACTTCCACGACAGCATCTACGTTCTGCATCAGATGTTCACCGGTCACATCGGAGCCATGTTTCTGATGAGATGGCAAACCGATCTGGCGCTGTTCACGCTGCTGCTCGCTGTCCTGGAAGAAAAGAAGGCCTGGTTCGAAAGAATTGCGATCGGACCCGCCTGGGCCTATGGCGCCGTCTGCGCGCTGCTTCTGTTAAGCGTGGAGTTGCTCGGCTATACCGAGGCGTCGTTGCCGTTCGTCTATTTCCAGTTCTGAGTCATCCAACCTGTTTATGCAATCTGCACGGCCAGCATCGAGATTGATCCGCCATCCACGCCTTCCACCGGAAAGATGATCTTTTCGCCCGCTTGCCTGGTCGCGATCACGTACAGCAGGGGCAGGTAATGATCCGGCGTCGGAATCGACAGCATCGCGTCGCGGCCCAGCTTTTCATAATTGATGAGCGGCTGGTTTTCGCCGGCCAGCAGCATCTCGCGCGCGGCTTCTTCGAAACGAATGGCCCAATCGTAGGGATCGGGCATGTGACGCCCCCAGGCGTACGCGTGCAGATTATGGATCAAATTGCCACTGCCCACGATCAGAACATTTTCATCCCGCAGCGGCGCGAGCTTCTTTCCGATCTCGAAATGGAACGACGCCGGCCGGGTTTCGTCAATGCTGAGCTGCACAACCGGGATATCGGCATTGGGATAAACATGCCGGAGCACGGACCAGGTCCCATGATCGAGCCCCCAGGATTCGTCAAGCGTCACGGCCAGCGGCGCCAGCATCTGCTGCACGCGGCGCGCCAGTTTCGGATCGCCGGGAGCTGGATACTCTACCTGATAAAGCTCTCGTGGAAATCCACCGAAGTCGTGAATTGTTTTGGGCGCCGTGGTGATTGTGACACCTGTTTCGGGCACAAACCAATGCGCCGAGATCGCCAAAATCGCCTGGGGTCGAGGAGTCTCGTGCCCGATCCGCCGCCACGCTTCGGTGTAGCGGTTGTTCCATACGGCATTCATGGGATTGCCATGACCGAAAAAGATCGCGGGCAGCATGTCCCCATCTTACGGGTAAAGGTCGAGCTAATGCCTCGATCTTGTGCCACCCAGAACCACGCTTGGCCAATCACCGCCACTATTCGGTAGCCGGATGAGCCAATGTGGAGGCAAGCGTGGTGGCTCGGCGAGAGTGCTTGTTGTCAGGATTAGCCCGTTGCTGAAACTCAGGCGAGTTGAAAGCGAGGCTGCGTCAATTGCAAGCGTCTGTAGCAGCCGGCCAATCAACCGCTTAATGAATCGATTAACATGCCCGCAGACAGTGTCAGACGTCGTAATCTGTTGGCCGTGCAAAAATAGTTTCCACGCAGCCCACCCATTCATAGTGGTTAGACCGAACTCACCACGGGTTCACCTGGCCTTCCATCGCGCAACGTATATTCGGCCGGGCTCAGCTTCCCGAACTCAAGGAAAAGCACCGCCGCATAACCCTGCCACACATGACTCACGGATTGGCCAACAATCGGCCCGCTCCAGTAGGTAAATGGCATTGGCGGGAAAATGTTAGCTTCTTGCGCGGTTTTCTACGACGCTTCCGGAATCGCTACCACCTTCGCGTGCCGCCACAACCGCTCGAGGTCATAATAAGTGCGCGCCTTCGCGGAGAAAACGTGGATCAGGTAATCGCCATAATCGGCCAGAACCCATTCAGCATTGTCGAAGCCTTCTACGCTGACCGGGTGCTCGCCCCGCTCGGCCAGTTCCGAACCGATCTCTTCGCAGATGGCTTGGATCTGCTTCGGATTCGATCCGCTGCAGACCACGAAAAAGTCGGCGAAAGATGTGACCTCACGCAGATCGAGGACTCGAATGTCGATGGCTTTCTTCGATTCGGCGGCTCGAACCGCGATGAGCCAAGGAGGGGTGCTAAGCGGTGACGCGATGGGCTGAATGGCGGTAGTACTTTGCTGTCGGATAGCTAGGTAAATCTCCCTACTCGTATGGTACACTGAAATTGCCAATGCGACAATTCTTAGCTCTATTTTTGTCCGTTGGTGCTTGGACAGTCTTCGGCCAAAGCTCCGCAGATGCTCCTGAAACGATTGCAAACAAACAGATTGAACTGGCCAACCAGGAGCTCCAGAGGGTCACTGATTTAGTCCAAATGGGTGCTCTCCCGAGCGTTCGTCTCGAAGAATCCCAACAAAATCTTGAAGATGCCAAGGATGAAGTGATCCTTGAGCGCACTCTGTATGGCGACCTGCAGGTGGACAAGCTCAACGAGCAATTGACGGACGAAATGATTGCCGCCGCGCAGCGTCGCTTGGAGCGCCAGCAGCACAAACTCGAGCAAGCCAAGAAACTGGTCGCAGATGGCATCGCCCCGCTGTCGTCGCTCACGCCGATTCAGGATGAGCTCACGATCCGTCAGACCAACCTGAACCTGGCGCACACCCGCGCCAACCTGATGGCCGAGATGACCGCCCTGGCGAAGTACGAAAAAACGGCGGCCGAAATCCATGAGGTCACGAGCGCCGCATTTACGGATGCCTTCGCCCCCGGCATGGAGCATTACGAAGGCAACGGTTTGTTTCGGGAATCGAAAGACCTGAAACCCCTCGTCTTGGCCTTCGAACAGAAGTTCGACCATCCGCTTCCGATCAGCGCCGAAGGAGAGACCGATTTGCATCGCGCGCTGGGCTTCGATCACCGCGGCCGCGTTGATGTGGCTGTGAGTCCCAACGCTCCCGAGGGAATCTGGCTGCGCGGTTATCTCAAGGCGCGCAAAATCCCCTTCTATGCCTTCACACGCGCGATCCCCGGCAAAGCCACCGCCGCGCACATTCACATTGGTCCTGGAAGTACTCGTCTGCATAGCACCGCCGCCGACTAGCCGATGGCTTTAGTCCCGCGCGTCTTCCTCACGGCTGAACAGATTCAAAGCCGCGTGCGCGAGATGGGTGAACAGATCAGCACTGACTTTCCGGCTGGGCCCATTTACCTCATTGCGATCCTGAAAGGCGCGTTCATGTTCCTGGCCGATCTTTCGCGCGCCATCAAAACGCCCGCGCGCGTCGAATTCATCGGCATCTCCAGCTACGGCCGGGGCAAGACCACTTCCGGCCAGGTCAAAGTTACTAAGGATCTGGATGTTTCCATTGAAGGCCACCACGTGCTCGTGGTCGAGGACATCGTCGACAGCGGCGTGACGCTGACGTACCTCATGAACGTACTGAAGCAGCGCCGTCCGAAATCGCTGAACATCGCCACCCTGCTCGACAAACCAGACCGGCGGCTGCGTCCGGTGGACGTCGCCTACGTGGGCTTCAAAATCCCGGATGAGTTCGTGGTCGGCTATGGCCTCGACTTCGCCGAGGATTACCGCAATCTTCGCGACATCTGCGTCCTCACCGAGCAATCGAGCTGAGAACGCATCCCTATGTTTACGCCAGAAGAACGTGCTCGCCTGCGCTCGGATCTTCTTGATCACGCCTCCCGTGATTCTCGCATTAGTGGCGCGGCGATCACTGGTTCGGCTGCGGAAGAGCGCGAAGACCGGTGGTCGGACATTGATCTCGCTTTTGGCGTCTTCGATGCCGCCGAGCTTCCGAATGTGCTCTCCGACTGGACCGCGCGTATGTACGATCAGCATTTTGCCTTGCACCATCTGGACGTGAAGGCCGGCGCGTGGATTTACAGAGTATTTCTCCTGCCGAGCACTTTACAGGTGGATCTTGCCTTCGTCTGCGCCGCGGAATTTCGAGCCTTGGCGCCGACGTTCCGGCTTATGTTCGGGAAGGCGAATGAGCCTCGACACACCCCGCCACCGCAGCCTTCGGACCTCATCGGCTGGGGATGGCTGTACGCGCTGCATGCCCGAAGTTGCATCGCGAGACGAAAGTTATGGCAAGCCGAATACATGATCAGTGGTATCCGCGACCACGCGCTTGCCCTGGCTTCGATTCGCCACGGCCTTCCTGGTGTCCACGCCCGTGGGGTGGATCAATTGCCAAGCGGACTGACCGCTCAATTCGAAAGCTCCCTGGTTCGACAACTCGACACCGCTGAACTTTCGCGGGCTTTCCAGGCGGTAATGGATCGCTTGCTTGAAGAAATTCGATGCGTCGATACCGAACTAGCAGCCCGCTTGCAAGAAACCCTCACAAATCTCGCTCAGAGCCGGGTTTGATACCATCGCTGTGATGGCTTCCACAAAAATCACAGTAAACAACAACGGACCGATCCGCATTGAGGGGGATTTTACGATCCACGATCCCGAAGGAAAAGAATTTGGGCTCGCCGGACGGACGGTGATATCGCTCTGCCGCTGCGGCCTGTCGGAAAACAAGCCGTTCTGCGATGGTCACCACAAGGCGCAAGGTTTTGAATCGAGCTGCCCCGCCCGAGACCTGCCGCCGCCCAAGGTTGCCGTTTAGTTCGTTGAACAGTGCCTAATGATTCAATTTCTTCTTGAAACCGACCGCGAGCAATTCGACGAAGCGTTTCGCTTTGCCCGCCAGCAGGTTCGCAAGCTCATTGAAAACCATCCCGACTTCTATCCGATGTACACCAGCAACGGCCGCTGGAAGCACGAAGGTCCGGTCTGGACCAACTGGTGCGAAGGTTTTCTACCCGGCATGATGTGGCTTTTCCAAAAGCGGCCCGCGCACAACGGCGATGACAGCAAGTATTGGCAGGAGCAGGCCATTCGCTACAGCGCGCCCATCGAGGCTCGCAAGCACGATCGCGATGTCCACGATCTCGGCTTCCTGTTCATGCCCACCTACTACCGTTGGTATCAAGTTACGCACGATCCCAAGCTCAAGAACGTGATCATCGAGGCCGGCAAGACACAGGCCATGCGCTTTCAGGAAAATGGTCAATACTTGCGATCGTTCGTGGCTGAGAATTCGCTCTTCATCGACATCATGATGAACGTCGGCATCATCTTTTTCGCGGCGCGCGAAACGGCTGACCGGCGATTGCGCGACATCGCGCTGCGGCATTGCCTGACCACACGGCGCGTTCTGGTCCGCGGTGATGGCTCGACGGCCCACGAAGGTATCTTCGATCTTGAAACGGGCGAGTTCCTCCGCCAGGCCACGCAGCAAGGCTATCGTGGGGACTCTTGCTGGTCGCGCGGGCTAGCGTGGGCGTTGTATGGATTTGGGAACGTCTACGAGTATAGCCGTGATCCGCGGTTCCTCGAAACCGCCGAGTCGTGTGCCGACTATTACGTCACCCACTCCAACAGTGACGGCGTACCGCCCTGGGATTTCAACGCGCCCCCTGAGAGCCGCAAGCTGCTTGATACCTCCTCGGCCGCCATCGCCGCGTCCGGTCTGTTGCGGCTGTGCCGGCTGTTGCACGATCCGGTTAAGGGCCACTACTATTGGTCGACCGCGATTCTCATCCTGCGCACCCTGTGCGAGAAGCATCTTGCCAAGAAAGATAAGAAGTGGGAAGGCATTCTTAAAGGCGGTGTTTATCACCTGCACAAGGAACTGGGCGTCGATGAATCGGTGATGTGGGGCGAGTACTTTTTCGTCGAGGCGCTGGAGCAGGCCTTACCGCAATTAGCGTAGTACCCTATTGCCAACTGCCCGATCCTGCCGATAAGTACGCAGGATGCCGCTCGAGCCAGCCGCCGTCAACTATTACGACCTGCTTCAGATTAATCCCCACGCCGAGATCGAGACCATCGAACGGGTCTATCGGATACTCGCTGGGCGCTATCATCCGGACAACCAAGCCACCGGCGATGCGGAAAAATTCCGGGTACTAAGCGACGCCTATCAGATCCTGCGCGATCCTGCCAAGCGCGCTGAGTACGACAAGCAGTTCCAGGTGTCTCCTGCAGGGCCGCTCGCCATTTTTCTAGGCAGGGAATTCGCGGATGGCATCGATTCAGAAGCCAAGATCCGCATCGGAGTGCTATGCCTGCTCTACAGCAAGCGGCGCGCGAATCCGGATTTCGGCGCACTGTCCTTGCTGGACATGGAGAACATCATGGCGTTCCCGCGCGAGCGGTTGCTGTTCGCGCTTTGGTATCTCCGCGCCAAGCGCTTCGTCGTGCAGGACGATCGCAGCAGCTTCATCATCAGCGCCGAGGGGGTCGATTATCTGGAGAGCCAGTTGCCGACCAACCAGATCCTCTACAAAATCTTCCGCGCCTCCGAGAGCGGTGTGATGGTTTATCCCAAAGCTCTGACTTCCAAAACGACGTAGCGCACGCACTCCTGCGTGCCGCGTTCACATTCGTGTGAACGCAATTATTGCTATCCTGTACCTTCCGATGGGTCCGCTCCGCCTTTTTTTCCCTTTGTGTTTTGCTCTGGCGGCTCCAGCCCAGCATCCGATTCTCATTGATACCGATGCCGGCACGGACGACCTCATGGCTATCGCTTTTCTCGCATCCCAGCCCAGTGTCCGCATCGAGGCTATCACGGTGGTAAACGG
>DATHOT010000419.1:0-31613 GCA_035484655.1 Bryobacteraceae bacterium
GGCGCCGGGCGTGTTAGTAAGATTGCGCGGATCGCCCTTTTCCGCCGGTACAGTAATGATTTCGCCGCGCGCTTCAAATAATGCGCGCGCGCCGTTGGGCGATATGTGCGCATTGCGTAGACGCTTTGAGACGTTGACGAAGTGCTCGCGCAACTCGGGAAGATCGCCTGTGACTTGAACCTCGGCTTGCTTTGTTTTGTTCGTTCTCAGATCGTAAAGATGCAGTGTGCCGAACTGCTCATATACAATCGCGCCCGGACCCGCGGACGCAGACTTGATATCAAGGCCAGTGTTCTCGAAGCACTGCGTCACTTTCTTCGATTGAATGTCATAGCTGAACAAAGCGACTGAACCGCTGCGGTCGGACAGAAAGTAGATCTTTTTGTCAACCCACATCGGATTAAAATCATTCGAATTCTCACGCGGGATCTTCTGAATGTGGCCGGTCGCGAGCGTGGCGATCCAGATGGGCGTGGTCCGGCCTCCGCGGTAGTGCTTCCAGATATCAAATGCATGCGCCAGCGGTACATATGCGATTTGCGAACCATCGGGCGAGTAGGATGCTTCGTTTCCCATGGGCAAATCGACGCGTTCTTCGAGACCGCCGTTCAAACCCGCAGTGTACAGTTCCGGAAAGCGGGAATAGCTGTTGCGCGGTGAAGCGAATAAGACACGCGAGCCATCCGGCATCCATCCCAGCGTGATATCGGGCGCGGGATGCCATGTTAAGCGCTTCGGTACGCCACCCGCTGCTGGAATCGTGTACACGTCAATGTTGCCGTCATACTCGCCTGTAAAGGCAATCTGTGTTCCGTCCGGCGAGAACATCGGATGGGTTTCTTCGCCGGCACTCGTGGTGAGTCGCGTAGCATCACCGCCGTCGCGCGGTACGCTCCACAAATCGCCCGCATAACTGAAGACTATGTGCGTGCGATTGAGCGTGGGGCTTTTTAGCAAAGCGGGTGAATTGGTAGCGGCAAAGCAAAGGGGCGCAAAGGCCAACGTCGAGAATAGCGCGAAGCGGGTCATAAAGACTCCTTGCGCGCCAGTATACCGCGGGTCAACAGAAAAAGAGAATGGCCGTCAACACGCTGACGCAATCAGTAGCACACGGCCGAGTTTATTCAGGCAGCACGCGAAAAACAGTGGCTGTCGAGACCGCCGGCACCGTCCATTTGGGATATTTTTTTCCCTTGGCCTGGAGCACGGCTGCTTTTTCATCCGGATCGTCGACCAGTGACAAGGTACGTTCAAACAGCTGGTTTCCTATCTTCAGGCGCACGTGAGGATCGCGGACGATATCTTCAACCCACCGCCGGCCGCGATAAGAGGTCACATAGAGATTGTCTTTATAGACGGCGCACCAAATCGACACTGAGTAGGGCAACAGAAACGGGGTTTCGGTTTGAATCTTGATAGTTTGAATTTTGTCGGTGAACGACCAATCGCTGACCGGAGTAGTAACGAGTTCCCCCTTTAGCCAAAGCCCGGGCGCTCTGCACGTCCACGATGCTGAAGCGTTTGCACAGTCCCGAGGTTCGAAACCAGTGGCGTGCAGCGTCACCAGGAGCAATACCAGGCAAATGAATACTGCTCCACCAATTGTCAATATCGCTTTCATATCCACCTCCTATGGATGGTGAGACGGGATGGGCTTCTTGGATTCTTCGGCCCGGGCGCCAGCCAGAATGCCGGCCAGCGAATAGTTACCTTCATGGCACGCATACTCGTAAACCGGCTTCGAGGAAAGATGCAAGGGGATCATCAGAGTCCAGGGCCTTGCATATGTCTCCGGATCGTTCACGGTAATTTCATACCTTAGCGTGCTCGCATCCTGCCGGGTGAGGCGCTCAATAATATGGAGCTTCTGACTCGATATGCCCTGAAACGCGCGAGGCCGATAGTTTGTCGTATCCACGACCAGCGTGTCGCCTTCCCAATGGCCGATTGAGTCTCCCAACCATCCCTGGACGTTCTCCGGGGGGTGAGGACCGTCGTTCATTTTGACGATACGGACGTCGTGGAACATTTCCGTCATGATCATGACCGCGCCGGGCGTTTCCACGATCTGATAATAGCTCTGGTATCCGGCGGTCAACTGCGGTGAGCCATACGTGATGCACCGGTCGCCCAGAGGCCGGTCCTCGACGCTCCAGGAACGCTCCATTCGCTTCCTTGCCGCGGCTCGGGCCTCGATGGCTCGAAGCGTGAGGGCGGGCATGCGGCCGTCCGGGGGATCTGTAATCAGCGATGTCCGGTTCTCCCACGTGCGCTCGTCATTCCACTCGGAGCCGTAGTCCCCAGTCTCACCGTCAACGCTCTTGAAGCCCTGCTTCAGTCCGAGCACGTTATCCAAGACAGCCGGATAAAAGCCGTCGAAAAATACTGCGTCTGACTTGCCGGTGAACAGCTCCTTGGCTTTCTGCCGCATCTTCTCCACTTCGGCATCCGTGAGAGTCGGACGATCGGCGATCTCTTTGGGCCGTTCGAGCGGCGTGGCGATATCGTTTTCCCAGAAGCCCTGAAAGTCCGGATGTCCGTCCAGCGTCCGCGGGGCCTTGTATTGGCCCTGGCCAAAGCCGGGGACGGTGAGCGCGATAAAGCCAATCAGCAAACAGAGACGGCAACCTACCATGCGGAAATCTCGAAGACGCATCCAGCCTCCAGCTAAAAATCTCCTTGTGCTGCAGTTATTGTACAGCCGGAGGCGTCTCCCGAGTGGCTTTGTGGCCGAACGCTCGTGGGCCGACCCTACTGCGCAATGTGATTCTTGTCCAGGAACGCGCGGATCGAGTTAAACGCCCGCACCCGCTCGTCGGCCTTGAAATTGCCGTGCCCGCCGCCGGGGATGGTCACCAGCTCATTCGGCACTCCGGCGCTCGTGAGCGCATCGCGCAAACGTGTCGAGTTCGAATACGGAACGATGGGATCGGCATCGCCCTGAATGCTCATAACGGGCGGTAGTCCGTTACGGACGTAGGTGAGCGGCGAAAGTTTCCGGGCGAGTTCTTCGCGATTCGGCAAGCCGGCGAACCACTCGACTGCATACGCACGCTCGTTCGGACCGCTGAGCATGTCGTTAAGATCGGTGATACCGTACCAGTTCACGATCGCGGCGACTTTCGGAACTCCCGCGCCGCGTCCCAGGAAGTTGATGCCGGGACACTGCCGGTCCAATCCCACCGAGTCGGGGATCATGCCGGTGGTGAGCGCCAGGTGGCCTCCGGCCGACTCGCCGCTGGTCACGATCCGCGCGGTGTCGACATTGTAGTCCTTGGCGTGCGCGACGACAAACTTCAATGCGCACAGGCAATCTTCCACGGCTGCCGGCGCCAGCGCGACATGCGAAAGCCGGTATTCGACGTTGATCACGTTCCATCCCATTTCGAGCCAAGGCAGGAAGGACATCACAGCCGACTCCTTGGCCCCGAGCACCCAACCGCCGCCGTGGATGAAGATCAGGGTCGGCTGCGGCGTACTCACATCTTTCCGCTGATAGACGTCGAGTTTTGCTTCGTATCCGCTCCAGGAGCCATACACAACATTGGGGCGGATGTTGTACTTGGCCTGGCTTTGAGCGGCCCAAGTGTCGGCGGGAATCTGGCCGAATGAGAAAGCGGCCGTGAACGTGATCAAACCAATAAGTTTCGACATGTCGAGAGCATATCAAGGACGGCGAGTGGCGCGCGTATCGCGAAGAAGTCAGCCGGACGACCGGAACGGCCGATCCGGACGCGACGCGGGTGAAAAGTCGACTCGTGGCTAGTTTGGGGCGGCGCATCCTGAGACCATCCGGTTCAGGTTTGTCGTTTCCATTTTCAGGGCATCAGACGCATTACATGTTCGATTCCCGTTAGCGCTACCACGGATTTATGTTGGTTATTACGGTGGAAGTCTATCGAAATGCGGCACGGCCCGCCGCGTCGGGCGAATGTCCGACGGTCAGCTTCTTCATCAGGATTTGGGTGTGCTCTGGAAATTTAAGAACGATAACCGGGGGCGTACCTATGGAATCCCCTCTGAAGATTCCGTTCAAGGCGACGTCCAGCGGGGTCTTGCCCTCCACATCCTGCACGTCCAGTTTTGCGCCTTTGTCCACCAGATACTGGATCACTGAGTCCGCACCCCTGCATACTGCGCCGTGCAAAGCGGTTTCGTGGCGGTCGTTTACTGCGTTGACATCCGCCTTGAGCTCGTCCACCAATAGTTTTACGGTTTCGAATATGTCGCGCTCCGGCTCGAGCCATTGCCCAGGCACGCATCCCACGCCGGCCGCAACCATCAAGGGTGTCGTATGTTCGTCGATGGGTGTGGCGTAATCCGCCTTCGCCGAAAGCAACAAGCGCAGCATGGGAATGTCACCGGCCTTCGCCGCCAGAAAGAAGGGCGTAGCCCCTTTGAATTCCGTGTAATTCATGTCGCCGGGGTTACGCCTGGCCGTCTTGGTTGCGGCTCTCGCATTCGGGTCCGCGCCATGAGCGAGCAGGTGCCTGGCAAGCTCCAGACTATCCAGATCGCCCTCCGCGGTCTTCGGAGCAGGATATTGCGATTCCTCATAGTTGCGGATACGCACCAGGGCATGCAGCGGCGGCCAGCGTGTGCCTGCCGCATTTGGGTCGGCACCCTTGTTCAGCAGGAAATCGGCGAGGCCGAAATGCCCGTTGACGATGGCGACCACGAGCATAGGGTCCCCGGCGGGGCTGAGTTTTGGCGCGTCGGGCGGAGTTCGTCCATTCACGTCCGCACCCGCGGCCAACAGGGCGTCCACCAAGGCGATGTCTCCCGTACGAACGGCGAAGAACAACGCAGTCTCATTCTTGCGGGACAGCTTTCCGACTTCGGCGCCTCCGGCGAGAAGCACCTTCACAGCCGACGGATGGTCTTCCGCGGCCGCCCACATCAGCGCGGTCTGTCCGCTGGTTTCTTCCGATTCGTTCGCGTTCACACCCGCGGCCAGCAACGCTTTGATCACATCGGGATTGCCGCTACGCGCAGCGGTCAGCAACGGCGTGCCCGTGCCCGGCACCGCAGCCCGCGGATCTGCCCCGGCCTTGAGCAACGCCTGAGTAATCGCGGGATTGCCATTGGTTACCGCCAGAGCTAGCGGTGTCACGCCCCATCGGTTCGTTACCTTCACCTTCGCGCCCGCGGATATCAGCGCCTCGACGAGGTCCACCCGATCCGTTTGCACGGCCCAGTGAAGGGCGGTGGTTCCGTCAGGATCCGCCGAATCAGGATCGCCATGCATCTGAAGCTGTTTCGCAACTACCGAGACATTTCCAGCCTTGACCGCATTCACGACGGAATCCAGCTCAGCCGGCGCCGCCAGGAACGGGGCCGAGAGAGCGATTAAGGTCCCGAGAACTGAAAAAAATCTCCGCACTTGCATCGTTCCTCTCACCGGAACTCAGAGTTCTGCGAGCATGCCCGTCGCATCACCCAAAGTGTCGGTGTGGACTCCGGCCTTGTCCAGAATGCTCCGCAGCGCGTTGGACATCGGCACGTCGTTTTTGAATTCGAGGTGACGCCCTCCCTTCAGCTTTCCCGCCCCGCCACCGGCTAGAACCACGGGCAATCTTTCGTGGTTATGCATGTTGCCGTTGCTGATGCCGCCTCCGTACAGGATCATGGAGTTCTCCAGGAGCGAGGCATCGCCGTCAGGTGTCTGGCGGAGTTTGTCGAGGAAGATGGCAAGCTGCTTCACGTGATAGGCGTCGATTTTCGCAAGTTTGGCGAGTTTTTCCGGGTTGTTATCGTGATGGGAAATCGAATGATGTCCGTCCGGCACTCCGGCCTGCGGATAACTCCGTCCGCCTTCTTCGCGGCCGATCATCAGCGTGGTAACGCGGGTAATGTCGGCCTGAAACGCCAGCACCTGCAGATCGAACATCAGGTGGATGTGGTCTTCGAAATTGTCCGGTATTCCGAGCGGCCGCGTGCCGGCCTGCCCGTGCGCGGGAGCATCGGCGTTGTGCGCCTCAATTCGCTGCAGCCGTATCTCAACTTCGCGGATCGAATCGAAATACTGGTCCATTCGCTGGCGGTCGGCCGGTCCGAGAGTGCTTTGCAACCGCTTCATGGACCCGGTGACAGCGTCTAAGATGCTCCGGTCTTCGCGAGTCTGAGTAACCCGCTCTTTCACGTTTTCACCTTCACCGAAGAGGCGCTGGAATACGAGACGAGGGTTGTTCTCCATGGGCAGCGGCGTGGTCGCCGAACTCCAGGAGAAGGTGTTCATGTAGGCGCAGGTATAACCCTCGTCACACAACGGATCGAGGTCGCTGTCGTCGAGCTTGAGCTCCAGCGAAGGAAGCAGGTTATCCTTACCCAGCGATTTGGCGGCAATCTGGTCCGCGGTAATACCCAGATACAGGTCGGCGCCCTCGGTCCGCTTCGCGTGACATCCGCTCAGAAAGGCTCCGGCGGCTCGTGAATGGTCGCCGGCGCCGTCATTCAACCGGTCGGCAGCGTGATGCGCCAGCCCCGAAAGAACAGTCACGTGATCCCGGAGTGGTTCGAGCGCGCCCAGCGTCGGTGATAATGCGAAATCCGTCCCAGTACCGGCGGGTGTCCACTGCGCCAGATTCACGCCGTTCGGGATGTACATGAACCCGAGTCTCGGTATCGCTTTGCGCGTGGCCGCGAACGCGGGTGTCATCGCGTCCAGTAACGGCAGGGCAAACGTCGCGCCAAGTCCACGCAGGAACGAACGCCGAGGGAACGAATTCCTTGAGATAAACATTGCCTAGTTTTCCTTTCCTGTCCTGTTCGTTGAACGGTATTGGGCCTGAGACTCGATACTCTGTGACAATCGCATCTGGAATGGGGCGCTTTGTACGATACCCATTAACAGCGATGAAAAGCGGTAATCGTCTTTTTTCGCTTCGTTCACGGCCGCCCGGATGGCCGGGGCATCGTACCAGTCGCTCCCACGCCCGAGGGCGTACGTGAGTAGCCGCTCCGTCATTCTGTAAACAAATTGGCCGGAATGCTCCAGCAAGACTCGCCTCAGTCCGGTGGCGCCATCGAATTTAGTGCCGTCGGCGAGTTGTCCCGAGGCGTCGATTGGGTTTCTTGACTTGTCCGCCGGACCGGTCGACTCGACTGTTCTCCATTTCCCGGTGGCGTCAAAGTTCTCGAGTGCAAACCCGAGCGGGTCCATGCGGGCGTGACAACCGGCGCAAGCGGGATTCTTGCGGTGTTCGGAGAGCCGCTCACGCATGGTCAGCACTTTTCCCGTCGCCTCCGCTTCCGGCAATGCGGGAACATCCGGCGGCGGAGGCGGTGGAGGACTGCCGAGCAGAGTTTCGAGAATCCATTTCCCCCGCACGACCGGCGATGTGCGGTTCGGATAAGATGTCGCGGTCAGAATACTTCCCTGCCCCAATAACCCTCCGCGAATGCCGTCGTTCACGGTGACGCGCCGGAACTGGTCGCCATACACGTCCGGAATGCCGTAATGGCGAGCCAGGCGCTCGTTCACGAAGGTGTAGTTCGCGTTCAACAGCTCCAGAACGCTGCGGTCGCCGAGCAGCACATTGTCCAACAACAACTCGGTTTCGCGTTCAAACGCCAGCCGCAGGCCGTCGTCAAATTCGGGAAAGATGATCGGATCGGGCTTGACGCCCTCGACAATTCTGAGCGACAACCATTCTGCCGCGAAATTCGTCACCAGGCTCTTCGCGCGCGGGTCGGCTAGCATGCGGTGAACCTGGGCTTGAAGGACCGCGGGGTCGCGCAGCTGCCCGTGTTCCGCGGCCACTAGCAACTGCTGGTCGGGTATGCTGCTCCACAGGAAAAAGGACAGACGGGACGCAAGTTCGAGATCGGTGATCCGATACGGAGTATCGGGGGCGAGTCCGGCCGGGTCACGCTCGACGCGAAACAGGAACGCCGGATCCATGAGCATCCGGCGAAGTCCCATGCCGATTCCCGCCTCAAAATCCCCATCCTTCCGCCCTTCGTTATACGCTGCAAGCAACTCCTGCAATTCGCCGTCCGACACCGGTCGACGATAGGCCTGGTGCGCCAGTGCACCCAGGATCGTTTTCGCGCAAGGCAGGTCTTCCGCTTCCCGAGCGGGCCGACAAGTAAAGATGCGGCGACGGCTGGATGATTCTTCTGGACCAATGCCGGTTTTCGTCGTGGTGAAGGGACCACTGACAATCACGCTGTCGATTCCCATCGGGCGCGGCGGTCCTCCGGTTCCGGATACGAACTGCTCGCGGACTTGCCCGGGCACCGGTATAAACCGGGCAAGAAAAGCAGCGCTGATCTGCCTCTTTCCCGCCTTAACCGGCAGACGCACCTCGAGTGCCATGTCTGCGTTACCGCCTCGCTGTGCCTCCTCCTCTTTGGTCAATACGTTCACCGGTTCTTCGGCGGGTATCCTGTTCATAGGAAGAAATCCATCCGATGGCGCGTCGAGCGACTCGCGGATGGTCTGGTCCTTCCCTATCGCAAAGAGTGCGACTGGCTTACCATCCAGTCCGATCACGATCCGTTCGCGCAGAGGCTTTTCGTCCATGTCCGAGCCCCCGACGTAGCGGTCGATTCCGATGATCCTGTCGTAACGGCGCTGCAGCTTCAGCCTGATCGTGTATTCGCCGTCCGTGGGAAATCGGTAAGAAAAGGCCGTGCCGCCGCGCGTCCCAAACGGCAGGCCGTCGATCCATTTCGTTTGAGGCAACTCGTAGGACACTCGGCGCGTGTAAACATTGGGTGCAAGCGATACAGGCCCGAGCGCCGCCGTAGTCACGCGGCGTGCGATGGAAAGGTAACGTTCGAGCAGGAGCGGAGAGAGTCCCAGAATATCTCCGTTGTTGTCGAAGCCATGGCTCTTATCATCCGGCGGCAGCAGCGACGAATCGTCGGGATTCAGTTCGACGTCGAACAAGTCGCGCACGGAATTCAGGTACTCCGTCCGGTTCAGGCGATGGAGCATCATGGCACGGCCGGGATTGGGATGAGCGGCAGAGGCGCGATCGAGAGTCGTTTCAAGCGAAGCCAGAAATGCGTTCGTCTCAGCCTTATCGGGCCGCCGGGCCGAGGCGGGCGGCATCGCGCCGCTTCCCACCTTGAGCACGACCTTCTCTAATAACTCGCCATTGTGGGAAACTTCTCGAAGGTCGACGCTGTCGAGAGTCAATCCGCCGGTCATCAGTTTTTGATTGTGGCAGGTGACGCAATGCTGTTTCAGAAACGCGACGTCTTCGGCCGCCGCGCCATCTGACATTACAGATGCGGGCTTCTGTGCCTGAATGCCGGCGCCTCCAGCCAGGACAATCAGGGCGGCCGCAGTTCCCCGGAGCCCCAAAAATCTCAAAATCAGCGGTCGATTTTGCGGTGTTCGGCTCAATGCCAACTCATGCCTCCGGGAACTGTATTTGGGAAAGTTTATCCCGAGCTGCCCAGCTACCTGGCGGATGCTATATATGCGCATACTCGGGGCGCGGCCGCTTGCGGCTACCGGTGCTGGCAAGCTAGCAGGAAGCTCAAGGCTAGCATGCATGTGGATCGCGGTCAAGGCTTGGCTTGTGCTTGCCTTGATTCCGTGATGACGGCCATGAGCACGGCCGATGCAGGATCGAGAAATTGGCGGCGCCAGTTGTCACGCGATGTTTGGAATACATCGTAGCCGGCTGTGAAAATGTGATTGTTTGCGCGGCCGGCAGGCGTGCGGATATTCTTATAGCGATGCTGTTTGAGGTGCAAGGCCTATCGAAGCGCTTCGGTCAGATCGCTGCCCTGGAGGACGTTAGTTTCCACGTCCGAGCGGGCGAGGTGTTGGGGCTAATAGGTCCGAACGGCGCCGGTAAGTCCACGTTATTTGAGTGCCTCGCCGGAGTATTGCCGTCCGACAGCGGCACAATACGATCCGAAGGCAGGTCAGTCGCAGCCCGCGAGCGGTCTTCGCTGCTGTTTTATGTTCCCGACGGCATCGCCCCCTGGCCCGCGCAGCCGGTGCGCTGGGCGCTCGATTTCACGATCGGCTTCCTGGGCGGCCGCGCGGCTCTGCGGGATGAAGTGGTAGAGCAACTCGATCTCCCTCAGTTGTTGCACCAATCGATCGGCACGCTCTCGAAAGGCCAGCGGAAGCGAGCCCTGCTTGGCATCGGCCTGCTGACCTCACAACCGGCGCTGCTCATCGACGAGCCTTTCGACGGTCTTGACCTGCGTCAAGCACGCGAAATTGCGGCTGTCTTCCAACGGCACGCGGCCCTCGGGCGGACGCTGTTCCTCTCGATTCATCAAATCAGCGATGCCGAGCGCTTCTGCGACCGGTTCATTCTGCTTAGCAACGGGCGGGTGCGTGGCGAAGGCACGGTTCAGGAACTCGCGGCGCTGGCGGCAACGCGCGCTTCGTCAAGGACAAACGAACATCTCGAAGAGGTCTTTCTTGCCCTCACCTAGGTCCGCGTTTTTGTGGCTCGTGGACAAGGAATGTCGCGAACTCATTGTGTCAAGGGCATGGTGGGTGCTGCTGTTCGGCATCGGACCGCTGGTGGGCGTATCCTTCATCAGCTCGGTTCGGACCTATGCGGAGGTGAGCGGTCTCAACGGGACGGCCGCGGGCGTAGGCGAAGCCTTATCACCGCTAATCGGAGTGTGGGCTCCGACGTTCAGCGCCTGCGAGCTAGCGGCCGTTTTCCTGCTTCCATTCGTAGCGATCCGTCTCGTGGCCGGCGATCGGCAGAGCGGCGCCCTGAAGCTCGAAATCCAGCAGGGGATGTCCTCTTTTGCTCGCATCGTAGCGAAGGCGTTTGTTCTACTGGCAGGTTGGCTACTGGCCATGCTGCCGCCCCTCAGCGCCATCCTGCTGTGGAAAAGCTACGGCGGCAATGTCTACGCGCCGGAGCTAGTCACGCTGACAATTGGCCACTTGCTCAATGCAGGACTAACGATCGGACTGGCCGCCGCTATGTCCTCGGTTACTGAACATCCGTCCACAGCGGCGATCTTGACGCTCAGCGTCACCGTGGGTACGTGGGTCATTAATTTCTTTGGCGCCGTGCAAGGTGGCTGGTGGGAGCGCGCCTCTGGGTACACGCCCGCCGCCATGGTGGCCGACTTCCAGCATGGTCTTCTGCGACTCGACACCGTGCTCATTGCGCTCGCACTGACACTGACTGGCCTCGGCCTCGCGGCAATCTGGATGAGGTTGGGCGTGAATGTGAGCCGCCGGGCGTACGAATCAGCCGGCATCGGCGTGCTCGCTGCTGCCAGTATCTTTGCGTGTACGTTCCTCAACGCGAGCTGGGATACGTCTCAGGCTCGAAACAACTCGTTCTCTCGGGAGGACGAGCGGGCGCTCCGGCAAATCCATGCGCCATTGCGTATTGAAGCGCATCTTGCGCCCGAGGATCCCCGGCGGGTCGACCTCGAACAACATGCCCTATTAAAGCTGCGGCGGGTTATGCCGAAGCTGCAAGTGCATTATGTATCTAGCACGTCGATCGGTCTTTTCGAACAGACCAGCCAGGGGTACGGCGAGATTTGGTACGACTTAGACGGTCGCAGAACGATGAGCCGCGTGACTACCGCGGAGGGTGTGCTTGAATCGATTTATTCGCTCGCGGGCGTAATGCCGCCCCCGGAAAATGAAGCGGATATTTTTCGCGGGCAGCCGCTCGCTGCGCCGCCCAAAGGCGCCGGCACCGTATTCTATATTCTCTGGCCGTGTCTAATAGTAGTCAGTGCAATGTTTGTACGAAGGAGGTTTAAATGAAGGCAATCGTTCGAAGCGAGCTCATTTTCTTTACCACCGTTCTTCTTGCCGCCATTGGCTTTGCGGCCGATATCAAGGTCGATTTCGGGAGCGAACAAGTCGGCAAGACGCCGGTCGCGTTTGAACCGATAGTCGGAACATGGGTCGTCGCACAGGACGGCGGTGACAAAGTAATTATGATCGACGGCCGGCCATGGGTCGCTAGCAAGGACAACCCCACCAAGCTACTTCTCCAGACGGCGCGCAAGCTGTATGGCACCTCGAATGAAGAACTGATGGACAATGCTAAGCAGTTCGCGTACTATCCGGTCGCCGTCCTCAAGACCGTCGACAATTTCTCGAACGGCTCTATCAGCATGAAGTTCAAGACTGTCGCCGGTGACTCAGACCGCTGTTCCGGTATTCTTTTCAACGTGAAGCCCAACGGCGACTGGTTGGCGGTCCGCTACAACGACACGGAAAACAACGTCGCGCTGTGGGAATTTCATAACGGTATAAGACGGAACATCAGGTTCAGCGACCGCACCAAGCCGTTCATGCTGGAGCGCAGCGCGTGGCATGAGTTGAAGATGACCGTTGACGGCGCAAGCTTCAAAGCATGGCTCGATGGAGCGCAGGCGCTGGAATACACACTCGGCAGCGAGCCGCAGGCAGGCAGGAACGGACCGCCGAACCAGGACTTGTTCCCGTCCAACAATCCCGTGCTGCGCCCGCCGGTCGCCGGCAAAGTCGGGCTTTGGTCGAAAACGGACAGCACCAGCTACTTCAAAGACTACGTCGTCAGCCCTCGGCAGTAGCTACGATCGCTGGTAGTAACACGTCTGCGTGGTGTAGCCTGGGGTTTCTTCTACCATGCATCGATCAGTCGCGCTGCTATGGTTCTCATTGGTCCTGGCGGCGCAGACGCCGGATACCGCGACAATCCATGGTCGTGTTGTGGATCAATCCCGCGCCCCTGCCGCGGGCGTCGCGATCAAAGTGACCAATTCACTTACCGGCGTGGATCGCACCACCCAAACCGACGACGCGGGCAACTTTTCGCTTCCCGGCCTTCCCATTGCGGGCAGCTACACGATCACCGCGGCGAAATCCGGATTCGCCGACGCGCGCGCCGATAACATTACGCTCCAAGGCGGGACCACTGCTGATATCGCGCTACAGCTCAACGTCGCGGGCTCCCAGGCGCAGGTCACCGTCACTGGCGTTCCAGGCGAAATCCGTACCGATTCTCCGCAGCTCGGCGATCGCCTCGACGCCCGTCAGATGGACGAAACACCACTGCCCAACCGCCGCATCACCTACCTGCCGCTGCTCAACGCCGCCAATCGCCCCGCCATCAACCAGGGCGACGTCTTCATGAATGAGGATCTGTTCACCACCAATGGCGCCGGCCGGAGACAGGCGTGGTTCGAAGTTGACGGCTCCACCGGCAACGATAGTTGGGGCCGGCAGACGATCTTCAGTAATCTTCCCATCCCGTCGCTTCAGGAAATGACAGTGCTCGAGAACAATTTCTCGGCCGAGTACGGAGGCGGCACCGGCAGCGCCGTGAACATCGTCACGAAATCGGGAGGCAGCCAACTGCATGGCGACATTCTCGAACTGTGGCGGCCCGCCGGTCCTGAAGCAGCCCTCTCGGGTTTTACGTCCACCAATGCGTCCAGCGGTAACGATATCACCAGCGACACACTCGGACAGACGGCGGCTTCGTTGGGTGGTCCCATCGGGTCCAGCGGCGCCACGCATTTCTTCGTCGCCGGCGAATTCAGCCGGGAGGATCGCGCCTCGCCGATCATTGCAACGGCCGCTCCGGGCAGCTACATTGGCCATTATCGCGGTTGGCTGGCATTTGTGCGCTTGGATCATCAGATCAGCGACCGGAACACGCTATTCTTCCGCGCTAACCTGGACGGATTTCACGATACGAACCCGAACGGAATCGTCGGCGGCAATACTCTGCCTACCGTGGATCGAGTGTTCGAGCGGCGCACTTATTCTGAAGTGTTGGGAGAAACCGCGGTACTCTCGCCCACGCTGCTGAACACGGCGCACCTGCAGTTTCAACTGGCGTCGCCGATCACGCAATTCACTCCGGTGATCGACAGCACACAATTCGTGGTTCCGGTCGCGGGCGTCGGCACGTTTACCACCGGAACTTCGCAATCCGCGCTGCTGATGAATCGCCAATATCAGGCTAACGATACTCTCGCAAAATCGTGGAGCACGCATCAGGTGAAATTCGGGGCGGACGTGATCGTGGCCCACACCGGCGGGAACAGCAAGGAGTTTGGCGGACCGATTTATCTCGGTTCGTTCACCTATAAATCGTGCAGCCTGGGCGCGGCGGTGTGCGAGAGCCCAGCCTACCTCAGCAATATTGCCAACGTGAACACCTATACGCAGAGTTACGGCAATGCGAGCTACACGGTGAATGACACGTTGTGGGCGATGTTCGTACAAGACGATTATCACGTGCGCCCCAACCTTGCGCTCAACCTTGGGCTGCGCTACGAACAGCAGACCTTCACCGATTCGCGCCAGGACTTCGCGCCGCGCGCCGGGTTTGCTTATAACTGGCGTGGCGACGGAAAGACCGTTGTGCGCGGCGGATTCGGCATCTATTATTCGCAGATTGTCGATAACTCGCAAGCCAACTACGCGCTCACGGGTCCGACAGGCGTGTTCAATTACACCGCCGCAGCGGGACAGATCGGATTTCCGGCCAGCGTGGCCGCCGTGCCGCTTCCGGCGTTTCCGGCCGGTGCACAAGCGCCCCTGCGCAATTTGTATGTGCGTCCCGGCGACGGCGGGTTTCTAAATCAGTTCTTCCCGGCCTCAGTCCTGGTTGGTTACCAGCCGCAACTGCTGAACCCGTATTCGGAACAATGGACCTTCGGCCTCGAACGGCGCGTAGCGGCGGACTGGGTCCTGCGCGTCGACTACATCGGATCGCACACGCTCCGTATCAATCGGCCGATCGACGTCGATCCTCCGGCGCCGTTTATCCGTACCGCCTCGGGACAGGTTCGCGCAGCGCAGCAAGCCAACTGCACGCGTCCTTACTGGATCTACTTTTATGCGCAGCTCGGGACCGCCTGCAATCCCAACGCGGCCGGTAATCCGCAGCCGCCGTACGCGCAGATCCTGAGCGATGTGAACGATGGCTATTCCTACTACGACGCGCTAGCCGTAAACCTCAGTCATCGATTCTCGAACCGGTTCCAGATACTGGCCAGCTACGTGTGGTCGCACGCCATTGACAATGTCGACCCCGATCTTCCGAGCCAGAGCCCGAACGACCCGAACTTCACCGGGAAAATCGAGAACGCCAACGCGATTTTCGACCAACACCAAAGACTGGTGCTGAGCGGAACCTATATTCTCCCGTGGAAGATTCATTTCGGTGGAGTCGCGACACTCGCTTCGGGGCTGCCGTTCAATTACGTCACCGGAGCGAACAACTTCGGAGATTCCGGGGCCACCACCGACCGTCCGGTGATCGATGGCGTCGTCGTCGGTAGAAATACGGGACACGGGCGGCCGATCTACGACCTAGCGCCGTTCCTCGAACGGCCGTTCGCATTAGGCGAGCGTCTGCGGATCGACCTTCGCGCAGAAGCCTTCAACGCGCTCAATCACGCCAACTTCGTGGGTTATATCGGGACGTATGGAAATGGCCCCGCCGCGGCGCCTGGATTTGGCTCGCCTTTGGTCGGGATCACGAATCAACTTCCAGCGCGGTCCATGCAGTTCTCAGTGCGGGTTGCTTTTTGAAGTTTGCGGCATTTCACCTTGCCGCGTGTAAACAGGGTACAGTTGAGTGGGGGTCGCTCACTTGGCAAAACGAAAAGAAACGGCAGACCAAAAAGAATCCGCTGCGCCGGTCGCAGGCGGCGAGGCAGCCGTCGAAGAACCGAAGCCTTCTACCAAATCCCTGAAGAAGGGAAAGCTGCTTCCAAAAAACAAATCCCGTCTGCCGCGGCGGCTGAAGAAAGCCCAACGCAAGGCCGCGGGCCGCTTATAGCGCTGCCCCGACCAAAACACTGGGCCGCAGCGGTTATTTGTGGCGGTACGTGATTCTGCCCTTGGTCAGGTCGTATGGTGAAAGATCCAACGATACGCGATCGCCATTCATTATCTTGATTCGATTACGCCGGAGTCTTCCGGCCATCGTCGCCAGCACGGTTCGGCCAGCGTCGAGTTCTATCGCAAACATACCAGCCTTAAACTTCTCGACAACCTTGCCCATTACCTCGATTGCGTCTTCTTTTGGCAATTTTTCACGCCTTTCTCATCTGATGTGTTGATTAACTACAGTTCTTAATAGCGGTTGTTCGACCGTGAATGGCCACCGCCGTTGCCACGATTTCCGCCGCCCGATCCGCGGTCTGTTTTTGGACGGGCTTCGTTGACGTTCAGTGCCCTGCCGTCAAGGTCGGTTCCATTCAGCGCTGCTATGGCCCGGTCGCCTTCAGCGTTGTCGCTCATTTCAACGAATCCAAAGCCTCTGGCTTGTCCCGTGTCGCGATCGGTCACGATGCTCACGCGATCAACCGTCCCATGTACTTGAAACAGGGATCGAACTGCATCCTCGGTGGCGCCGAAGCTAAGGTTTCCTACAAAAATGTTTTTCAATTTTAAACTTTCTTTCTGAAGTTGCAGAGCAATGAATCGGGGCAGGATCGGACAAGGGCAATTAGGCCGGACTATCGAAAGATGCCAAAATAAACTGACTGCTGAACTACACCCTTATAGTGACACGAAATGGCCCACGGTGCAACTCTAAAGAAACTCTTCACGAAAAACCCTTTATGCGGCGGGGTAGAACGGGCCCAAAGTGGCTTAAAATTAGACGACATACCGCTAATACTGACCAGCCAGAAAGAGGGCACGGCTTCGCGCATAGAAGCGTTCGCCGATCACCGGCTCTATTACCTTACCAAGACTGGACGCGATATTACCGTGACTTTGAGGAAGCTGCGACCTCGGCGCTGCTCGACGCCTTCGACATGCAGTTGCCGGAAGGACAAACACCGCGGTTGCCGGCTCCAAAGGAATAATAGATGCCGGTGGTAATCTCCATGCTTCGCGGAATCAACGTGGGCGGCCATAAGATCATCAAGATGGAGTCGCTCCGCGAGATGTACGAGTCGCTCGGTCTGCGGGACGCGCAAACTTACGTACAGAGCGGCAACGTGGTTTTCAGAACGACGGCTCGGAACCTGGCGCCGCTGGCCAAGCGCATCGAATCCAAAATCGAGCAGACGTTCGGCTTTCGACCCGGTGTCATTATTCGCAGTTCCTCCGAGCTGAGAGAAGTGATTCGCAGGAATCCGTTCGCGGCGCGGCGCGACATCGAGCCAAATAAATTACTTATCACTTTTCTCGCCACGGCTCCGAGTCCGGATGTTCGGGCTAAGATGCTCGCCATCCGCGCCGATCCGGAGGAGTTGCGGATCGAGGGCCGCGAGGTGTACGGCTATTTTCCAAACGGCCTAGGACGAGCGAAATTGGCGCCGGCGCTTATCGAGAGGACGCTGAAGACGCCCGGGACGGGCAGAAACTGGAATACCGTAACGAAGCTGCTCGAGCTGGCCGAAAAGCTCGAAGCGTCCTAGGCTTTGTTCGAGAGCATGGGCCTGCCTTCATGCGCGACCAGCAAGTCGTGCATATCGTTGGCATGCTCCTCTTCATTGACGAGGATGCCCTCCATCATCACCCGGGTGGTGGGATCTTTGTCCGCAAAATAGCGGATCAGCTCGCGATAATGCTCGCAAGCGATGCGCTCGGCGATTAGATTTTCCTTGATCATCTCGACCAGGTTTCCGCCTTCGCCGTACTGTGACGCCGCCCGCGACGCCAGCCCATCCGGATTGAAGTTCGGCTTTCCCCCCAGCTGATTGATCCGTTCCGCCACCTCTCGCATGTGTCCTTGCTCTTCCTTGGCATGCTGGTCGAATTCTTCCTTCACGCTCTCGCTGGAAAGGCCGGTGGCCGCGATGGCATTCATTGTATAGCGCAACACACAAACAATTTCCGTGGCAAGCACGCTTTGCAGGATCTCGATCACCTGCTTGACGTCCCCTTGGTAAGCGGGGGTCACCGCCCCTTTTTCAATGCTGGTGCGCGCCCTGGCCCGCAGTTCCTTCACGTCGGTGAGGAATGGTTGGTTGTTATTTGACATATAGTTCTCGCCTCGCGATGCAGGAGTTGGACGCCCACGCCGGGAGGAAGTTTCAGTCCCGCCGAACGTCAGCAACGGATCAGTACCTTCTTGGTTCGGTACCCCCACCGATGGCTTTGAAAGTTCCATTGCCTCGGCGCGACCGGCGTGTATAATCGTAGTGCGTTTTGATCATGCGGAAACGGTCGATCGTCATTGGATTGTTATTCGTGGTTGCCGGTTGGGCGCAGCATTCCTCGGTGATGACCACACAGGTAGCCGTCGATGTTCGTCCGGAAGCGGCGCTCGCGTGGCAGGGCGATAGCGTCGTGTTGGTGAAGGCGCGCCTGGCGCCGGGTACGCAAGCGAGAGTATGGGCCGATTTCACTTGTGGCGCCCCCACGGCGGACTCGCAGGTGGTTGCAGCCTCTGGCACAGTTGCGATTGAACTCGCCAACATAGGCGGAGCGGGAAAGCCGCTGGTCTGCCTGGCGTCGTCCGATGGCAGGATCAACGCAAGTCTGGCGGCTCTTCACAACTAGAAACTTCTCGCCGCAGCGCCGCAAGAAACGATTTTCCCGTCCCAGCCAGCTTTTGCTCCAACTTGAGGGTGCAGTCGCAGTCGATGCAAGCCCAGGGCTCTGAGCCATTTTTGTCGCGGCAGCGCCCACGGTCATGCGCGTCCTGAACGCGGGTCAACTCGAAATATTGTTCCCAATACGGCCGTTCTTCCTGCAGCGGTGTCGAGCAAAAGCAAATCTCCACCCAGCGCGCCGTCCCGTCTTCCAACACCCGGGCGTTCTGCATGTCGCGCAGGTATTCATCGCCGGCAACCGAACCCTTACCCAGCGTGGCGTTTTGGATGGCCTTGAGGAGAGCCTGCGCGGCGCCTGCCTTTAACCGCGCTTTGACGAGGTACCGCATGACGAATCCATTCTAGCGCCGGTGTTGGGAGAGCGTTGCTTGGAGCGGATCGCCATCGACGGGTCGATAAACTAGGAACCGGAAGAAAGGCCAGAAAAGAAAATGGTTCGCCACCAAGGAAGATGTAAACATCCTCGGTGGTACACCCGTGTTTCGGGGCACGCGCGTTCCGTTTCAGGCTTTGCTGGACTACCTCGAGGGTGTTGCTCGCCGAAGGGCTTGGATTCGGAGTTTTCGTCACAATGGACAAAGGAGTGGAGTATCAGCAGAATCTTGGTGGACGGACCATCGCAATTATTATTCGCCGTGCGAAATCGAATCGTCTGCTGACATTCTTCCGCTCGTGGTGGAATGCTTAGAGTGGTGGAATGCTTAGAAGTGATGCGATCGATCCAGTTCGGCCAAATTGTACGAGTAACCCTGTAGATGTGCGTTCTGCGCGGACCCGGCACAAAGCCCTTTGAAAATCGTCGCGGATAAATTGACGTGGACCGCGCCGGGCGGCGAATTAGAACCGATCTAGACCCTCGGTCAGCTCGACATAGGTGCCAAACGGATCGGTCAGAAACGCAATGGCGATTCCGGCGGCCGGAACTTTCTTATACGGCACGTCCAGTTTCACGCCATTGGCCTCCAGCCGCTTACAGAACGCTTCCAGGTTTTTCACTTCGAAACCGATGTGATCGATGGTCCGGCCTTTAGTGCCGGTAGTGGGCGGGTTTCGTGAGATTCCAAAAGTCAGATTCATTCCGGGAATATCCGCGGCATCGTGCTGGCCACGCTTCTTCACGGTGGCTCCGAAGGTTTTCGCGTACCAATTCATGAGCGTAATCTGATCACCCTCTTTATTGAGGAAATGCAAGTGATAACCCATGGCCGGGATAGTCTGCGTCGTGTCCTCTTGGATCTCGACTTTCACGTCATCGGGACCGATTATATAGGCGTTCGGAAAACCCTCCGTGCCCTTGAACTCGCGCTGGATCTGGTAACCGGCTGCACGGCATCGTTTGACCACTTCCGCCGTATTTGGAACTTTGAGACCGACGTGATCCATCATGGTTCCTTCGCTTGAACCGGTCGGCGCCTGCTGCCGGATCAGAATGAGCATCCCGGGAACCTTGACGCCTTGGAGCCCTTCCTTTTTCAAAGGCTCCGCCGCGAATTGCTCGGTCCAAAATTTCTTCTGCGCCTCCACGTCTCGGACATTTAAATGCACGTGGCCCATCGCGACGCCGGCGTCATTGGGCGCAGCGAGCTGAGCATAAGCGGGGGCGAGTAGCGCCAATCCAACCCATGGAGCGAGCATCAGTTTCATAACGATCATCCTTGGATCAGTAGTATACACGCTTTCGTATAAGCCTATATATCACCGGGGGCCTTGCATATCAAACTGCCTTGTGATAAATTCTCATACCAATTCGTAACGGAAGTTATTGTAGGAGGGTGTTAAATGCGCCATGTACTGCTCATTTTCGGACTGTGTCTGTCCGTCGGTCCCGCCACAGCCCAAACATTTGGATCCATCACAGGAGAAGTCCGAGATCCCAGCGGTGCTGTTATGCCGAACGCGTCGGTTACCGCCACTAATGCCGGCACCAGCGTTTCGCGATCCACCGCGACCAACGACTCCGGAGTTTATAATTTTCCAGATCTGATTCCGGCCACTTATCAGGTTAAGGTTAGCGCTCCTGGCTTTCAAACCACGACCAGTACGGTCGAAATTCAAGTGCAACAAACCGCCAGGGTGGACATAACTCTGACCGTTGGGCAATCCACGCAAACCATCGAGGTCAGCGCCTTGGCCGCGAATCTGACAACTGAAAGCGCAACAGTTGGAACCGTGATCGAGGAAAAGAATATCAACGACCTGCCTCTGAATGGACGCAACTTTCTGCAATTGGTCGCTCTGGCGCCGAACGTGACCTACGGATTTACCGCCGCCAGCATTGCCTCCAGCCGTCAGGGAGGGGACCGCGTGAATCAAAATATTTCGGTCGCTGGAATGCGCGGAACCTGGAACAACTACACCTTGGATGGAGTTGCAAACCTCGATCCCAATTTCAACCTGTACATCCAGGTTCCTTCGATCGACGCTCTTCAGGAGTTCAAGGTGCAGAGTGGGATCTATCCCGCGGAGTTTGGACGCGAGGCTGCACAAATAAACGTGTCGACCAAGTCCGGGACCAATGACTTCCATGGATCGGCCTTCGAGTTCCTGCGCAATAGCGACCTCGATGCGAAGCCTTTCGATTTCATCGGCACCAGTCCTGCCAAGAGTCCCTTCAAGCAGAATCAGTATGGTTACTACCTGGGCGGACCTGTTTGGATTCCCAAACTGTACAACGGAAGGAACAAGGTTTTCTTCAGCTCGAATTGGGAAGGATACAAGAGCCGCCTTCAAAACCAGGGCACTTTCACCGTTCTGCCGGACGCGTGGCGCAACGGGGATTTTTCGCAGCTCAAAACGGTCCTGTTGGATCCCAACAGCCGTGTGCTCGGCTCCAACGGTCAGTATACGGCCACGCCATTCACCGGCAATATCATCCCAGCGAATCGCTTGGACCAGACCTCACAAAAGCTGCTGGCGTTCCTGCCGCATGCAAATATCAATCCCGGGAACAGCGCGACGCCCGCCAACAATCTCCAGATTGCGCAGAACGACACGGTGGACAAGAATCAGGTCACCGAACGCGGCGACTTCAATCAGAACGCGAGGTCGCAATGGTTTGGACGTTTTGGTTGGACCAACGAGGACACCATCGTTCCGACCCTGCCCCAACAAGGACTCACCCTGGGCACTATTTCCAAGCAGTACATGGTTTCGAATACCTGGGTTTTGTCACCCAGCAAGGTAAACGAAGTCCGCTTTGGCTACACGACCATGTTCAATGCCGTGGCTGATGTCTTGAGCGGCAAGACGGACGTGGTGAAAGCATTAGGGCTCCCATTTACGCCGGAAGTTCCCCAAAGTTGGGGTGTTCCCGCTGTGACTATGGGCAATGGACTCAGCAGCTGGGGCGACAATACCAGCGCTCCTTTTGTCATCAATGACAAGATCATCCAGGTGTTGGACAACTTCTCCTGGAACCACGGTAAGCATTCGATCCGCTTCGGAGGCGAGTACCGCTACGACATCTATAATCAGTACGGAAATCAGTATACGCGCGGCAATCCGCAGTTCAACGGTAATTACACCGCCAACCCGCAAAATCTGGCCGGCGGGAATTCGGCTGCCGATTTCGTTTTGGGCGATCCTTACCGTCTGGATCTGGCGCTTCAGCTCGCTCAAGGGAATGATACGTCCAACAGCTTAGCGTTTTATCTCGACGACACTTACAAGATGACTCCTAAGCTAACCGTCACGGCCGGGCTGCGTTGGGAGGTGGTTCAGCCCTGGCTGGATACCATGCAGAACATGACGAACTTCGACTTCAAAGGGAACCTTCCCCAAGTCGCGAACGTGGATCCGAGCCTGTATCCCGTGTTGGTTCGTGCTGGCTCGAACGGAAACTTCTATCAGGGCCTGAATTATCTGTACGTCAACACGACCGGAATCGGTGGACCCGTTGCAGTGGCAAGGGATAACCGGCTGGGCGACCGCATGGTCAACACAGACTGGAACAATTTCGCGCCCCGGTTTGGCATCGCGTACAGCCCTTCATCCAAGTGGTCAATCCGCGCTGGGTTTGGCGTCTTCTTTTCGCAGGAAACCGCGAACTCGAAATTTGATGTGAATCGCAGCACGGCTGGCCGCTTGACCGATCTGCCGGACCCCCGTGCGGTGCCGACGCTCACTTACGCGAATTCGTACGACCCGAGCCAAGTGCCTTACAAATTCAACCCGGGCTTGACGTGGGCCATCCAGCATGACATCGCCACTCCGTATTCGATGATGTTTCTCTTCAATGTTCAAAGAGAGATCGGCAATAACTCTACGCTCGAGGTCGGCTACCAGGGAGTGCAGGATCGCAAACTCCAGGATCAGTATAATGCGGACTCAGGCGTTCCAGGAGTGACGGCCGCGCAAACCCGCGTTCCGTTCCCGATGTATTCTTCCGGCATTGAATTGACAGCGGGCTGGGGCCGCGGCAACTACAACGGATTCTCGACCAAGCTGAGCCAGCGATATAAGTCGGGGTTGACGACCTTGGTTGCGTTCACCTGGTCGAAAGCGCTCGATAATGGAAGTGCCATTCGCGGCACCGCGACAGATACCTACCCCGAAAATCCCTACTGCAACTTAAAATGCGAGTATGGGCCGTCCGCTTTTAACACTCCGTTGCGCCTGGTCGCTTCGGTGTTGTACGAACTGCCCTTTGGGCAAGGCAAAGCCTTCCTCAATCGCGGTGGGTTCGTTAACCACGTTGCAGGTGGCTGGCAGGTCACCACGATCTTCACGGCCCAAAGCGGACGGCCACTGAACACGGTAGGTTGGGATTCGGGAGGCCAGGTGATTCAAGGCGTCGGCGAACGGCTGAACTCGACCGGCATCAGCCCCTATGCCGCCAACGCAAACGCAAATGGGTATTTTAATCTTGCGGCCTTTTCCAATACGGTGGCCGCAAAGTGCGTCGGGACGATCACGCCGGGCTGCTACGACGGGGCTTTCGGCAATCTTCAGCGCAACGGTCTGAGCGGGCCTTCTACCTGGACGGCGGACTTCTCGGCGTTTAAGAATATCCATTTCACCGAGAGGACGACTCTCCAGTTCAGGATAGAAGCATTCAACGTAATGAACCATCCGGCACTGGGCAGTCCCAACGTGACGTGGGGTGGCAGCGGTCCAACCCCCGCGCCAACCTTTGGTTTGATTCGAGACTCTGCAACTCAGGTAGGGACGGCGTACACGATGCGGCAGGTTCAGGTCGCCGCGAAGTTTGTCTTCTGACTAAGTTCACCTTGTTGGTGGGCCGCATGTTCGTGCTACGCTTTTTCGGTGTACACGGTTAACTCGGAAGGTCTGATTGAAAGCCCCGGCTTTCAGCCGCCACGATTCATCGACAGTCTCGCGGATTGCTCTTTTTATCACGCCATGGACTTGCCCGGCTATGGCTTTCAACCGGGCGACTGGGACCTTCGCAACGACGTCGACAACTACCTCGGCAAACAGGTTTTCCGGGGCAAGAGCGTTGTGGATGTAGGAACCGGTTCAGGCTTCCTGTGCTTTGAAATGGAGAAGCGGGGCGCCGAAGTGACGGCCTTCGATCGTTTCTTCAAATATGGCGACGAGACCATGGGGCAGATTCCGTACGCTGACTTCGAGCAGCGATTCGGCGTGACGTTGAACCAACAGGCGGAAGCGCGCCGCTACATGGTGACCCGCATGCAAAACAGCTTCTGGCTGTCGCATCGGGCGCTGCAGTCTAAGGCAAGGCTCTATAGCGGGAGTGCTTACCAGTGTCCCGCCGAACTGGGCCGGTTCGATTACGCGTTCTTCGGGTCGATTCTGCTCCATCTGCAGAATCCCGTGCAGGCTTTGATTTCGTTCGCGCAGGCCACCCGCGAAAAAGTCATTGTCACCGACGTTTATGAGAACATCGGCGCCGCGGCCGATACTCCCGTGATGTTCCTGCGGGCCAATGCGACCGACAAGAATCAGGACACCTGGTGGTACCTGACGCCCGCATTCCTCCAGAATTTACTAGGAGTGCTCGGTTTCCCGAAGTTCTCCTTGAGTGTGCACCAAGCGAAGTTCGTGGCGAGTCAGACAGAGGTAAAGCTCTACACCGTGGTGGCGGAACGCTAGACGGAGGCTTAAGGAAGAACGACAAGCGCGGCGTCCTGTCCCGCTTCGCCCCTGGACACGGCAGGCATCTCGTCCCATGTACGGCCGTCAACGATGCGGCCCGTTCGCGCCTTGAATACTCCGCCCCATTGTTTAAAGAAGAACGGCACATGCGCTCGATTACAACAGTCTCGGATCTCGCGAACCCAGTCTGGATTTAAGGGGCGTGCGCCTGGCCCGGACTCTCCGCCGACGATCACCCAATCAATTCCACGCAGGTTTAGATTTTTCATTCGACCGAGCAACGGTTCGATACTTAAGAACTTTACTCGGGCTGCGGTGCCGCGAAGGTGATCCGCCCGATACAAATACTTTTCGTTCTCAATGCTGACGCCCATCCAAATCTGCGGTTGCCAATGGAGCAAGGGGTCCATCTCCAGTAATCGCTCCGATCGCTTCGTGAGCACTTGATACTGATGCCATGGCGTGCGCTGCATCACATCGAATACGCGCGTGATGTAGGTGGCCGGAACTTCGTCGTGAAACAAATCACTCATGCTGTTCACAAAGATGCGGCGAGGCTGCTTCCACAGCAGCGGATGTTCGAGCATGTGTGGCTGTAAGGTTACTTCGAATCCGTTCCGATAATTCCTCTGTCCCATGGCTTGGAGACGGCGAGAGAGACGTTCGGCATAGCAAAACTTACATCCGGGACTTATTTTGGTGCAACCCGTCACTGGATTCCAGGTTGCGTCGGTCCATTCGATGTGAGAATTATTGGCCAAGTTTTAGAGTCCTTGTTTCTTGCGATACTTTTCGAAAATGTATTCGACAATGTTCTCCCCAGCTTGCTTCGGAGACGCGAAGAACAGGTAATAAATCGTAGCCCCTTGGCTGTTAACGAATCTTAGAGGCCGTGGTGCGTATGAGAAACCAGCAACATCGAGCAACCGCTTACGGTAGGCCTCAGCAATCTTCTCGTTGGCGTCCTCAACCTTTACCTCCTCTTCCTTACCGAACAAGTCCATTTGTCGGCTCACTTCATAGGCCACTTCACGCCAGGAACGATCGCCCCAAAAACGATCCATCCGCGCGATCTGCAAGTCCTCGGCTTTCGACGGATCGCGAAGGAGGATGTTCATGTTCATGTCCATCACCATGAAGTTAACGAAGATCTCGATCGACCTCATGCGCCCCGCTGTGGCTACCACATCCCACGAGAGATCAATGTTGTAAGGGTCCAGCAGGCAAAGCGCCCGGCACCGGCCCCCGTATCTGACCAAGGGAAAGACATCACGCAACAAAATATCATTGCAATCGCCCTCATGCACGAAAACGTCTGAACGATCTGCTGTGTACTGCCTGAGCTGCTCGACACGTGCCGGTTCGGCATCAATGAAGTGGTATTCACGAAAAGGCGGCTCTGTTAAGAGGGCGATGCGAGCGCTTCCTGGGACCACCTCCCCTGATGTCCGAGAGATGTGGGAACCACCCGCGGCGAAGGCGTCAATGTAGAAATGATAAAAGTGATTGTTAACAAGGATTTTGGAGTACGGAACTGCGTATTCGCGAAGGATGTCGAGCTTGACTTCGGTCCAGGGACCGATCAGATCGTAGTCGGAAGGCACAAAGTACCTCCAAGACAAAAGTGTATCAGAATGTTTCGGGTACTCGCGCCGATTCTAGCTCCGCATCAACCCCGCCTTCACCCGCGCCGCCGTGAACGGCACCGCCCGGAGCCGGAGCCCAGTGGCATCGAAGACAGCGTTGCCCAACGCGGCGGCGACCGGCGCGGTGGACGCCTCGCCTGCACCGAGCGGCGGAAGCGTCGGCCGGTCGATTAGAGCCACCTCGATGGCCGGCATTTCCGGGAAGGTCAGGATCGGATAGCTCGCCCAATCGATGCTGGTGACGCGCGAGCGATCGAACTTCACCTCCTCGTGCAGCGCGCGGCTGAGCGTCTGCACGATGGAGCCCTCGATCTGGTTGCGGAGCGAATCGGGATTGATCACCAGGCCACAGTCGTGCGCGCAGGTGACGCGTTGCACATTGATCTTGCCAGTGGTTCGCTCAACCGTGACCTCCATCGCCATCGCAACATAATTCTCAGCCTGCTTGTAGCGCATGTACGCAAACCCGCGACCAGTGAGCAGATTACCTGGTGCCGTTGTGACGTCCGGACTGGGCGACGGCCGCGTCTGCCAGCCGATCATATCGGCCGCTCGCTGGATCACTTCGATGGCGCGCGGATCGGTCAGCCCGCGAAGCCGGAATGCAACCGGGTCGATACCCGCCGCCGACGCCAGTTCATCAGTGAAACTTTCCACCGCAAAAGTGTTGGCGATCTTGCCGGGTGCGCGTAGATTCGAGATACGCAGCGGCGTCTCTTTCATCCAGTGCACCGTCACCCGGACATTCGAGGCCGCGTACGGCGGATCGCCGTTCTGCGTTATTTGGCCCGCGCCTTGCCCATGACTCTGCGCGATACCCGCTGCATCCACGCCGAGGATGGGCCGGTTACCAGGCGTGCCCGTCGGCAACCACATCTGCGTTTCCCACGCCACGATGCGTCCCTCGGCGTCGATGCCGCCACGCAAATCCAGAAGTTGCGCCGGACCTTTCGGGTCCCAGCCGTGCTCGTCGTGGCGCATCCATTGCACCCGAACCGGCTTACCGGTGGCCCTGGAAAGAAGCACCGCGTCGGCGGCAGCGTCGTCGTTGCCGTTCCCGCCGTAGGAGCCTGAGCCATCCAGATAAATGACGCGCAGCTTGTCTTCCGGTATGCCAAAAATCTTCGACAGATTCGCCCGCAGGCCATGCGTTCCTTGCGTGGAACTCCAGACCGTCGCGCCATCGGTGCGCACATCGGCGATAGCACAAGAGGGCCCCAGCGAAGCGTGACTCTGCAAGGGCCACTCATAAGTCGATGAGAACTGTTTCGCGGCTGTCGATAACGCCGCGGCAGGATCGCCTCGGCTCACCAGGTCCTGATGCTTATCGACCGCGCCCTCGCGGATGAAGCGTTCCAACCCGTCGTTTCCGGACAAGCCCTGCCACTCGCTCCAGGTCGCCTTCAACTCGCTGGCGGCGCGCACAGCGGCCCATTCGTCGGGCGCGACTACGCCCAGGAAATTCTGGATGCGCACCACACGCACATCGGGGATCGCGCGGACGGAAGACTCGTCTACCGACAGCAGCTTCGCGCCAATCGCCGGCGGACGAATCACTCGGCCGTGCAGCATTCCAGGCATGCTGAAATCCTGAACGTAAACGTGCTTGCCGGTGCACTTCTCCGGCACGTCCGGACGCGGCAGGGGCTTCCCGACTAGCGAATAGCTGGCCGGATCCTTCAACGGAGCCTTGGCGTCAACCTTGAGCGAGAAGCGCCGGTCTCCGATGAGCTTACCAATACCGACCAGCTTGCCGATGTCGACACCTTCGCCGCCCGCCAAAGTCCGCACTTGACCGTCGACGATCTTCAGCTCGGCCACCGGATGCTGGAGCTGTACCGCACCTAATTTGAGCAAGGCCTGGCGCGCCGTGGCCGCCGCCTGTCGCACGTCAACCGCTCCGCGCGGGATGCCCGTGCTGCCGCCTGTTCCACCGTGGTCGGGCGTGAGCGCGGTATCGCCTTCCACCATCGCGATGCGATCCACCCGGATACCAAGTTCCTCCGCCGCCATCTGCCGCATCGCGATACGCAGCCCGACGCCGACGTCGACATGGCTGGTATAGAGCGTAACGGAGCCGTCCGCATGTACCGCGAGAAAACTATCCAGCTCGTGCGGGTCGAGCGGCTTGCCAAGATCGCCGTTCCCGCCAGCCTGCGCTGCCGCACGCTTCGGCAATCCCATTGCAAAGCTCACGACCACCGCTCCGCCGGCACGAAGAAGATCACGACGAGAAATGTTGTTCATGATCGCCTCCTCATGCTTTCGCCGCCAGCATGACGGCCTGCACGATCCGCGTGTGCGTTCCACACCGGCAAAGATTGCCCGCCAGCCCCTGCTTCACCTGATCGAGTGTGGGCTGCGGCGTCTGATTGAGCAGTGACTTCGCCGCAATGATCATGCCATTGGTGCAATATCCGCATTGCGCGGCCTGCTGGGCGATGAAAGCGGCTTGCACTTTGTCCGGCTTTTCAGGCGTCCCGAGTCCTTCAAGTGTTGTCACTGCGCGGCCCGCCACTTGCCGCACCGGGAAAACGCACGAGCGCTGGGCTCTCCCCTCAATCAGCACCGTGCACGCGCCGCATTGAGCGAGTCCGCATCCGAATTTCGCGCCATGCATGCCAAGCGCGTTGCGCAGCACGTAAAGAAGCGGCTGAGCCGGGTCCCAGGATTCGACCGTCACCGGACGGCCGTTTAGCTGGAAATTGTACTTCGGCATTGGGTACCTCCTTTTGGTTTGTGGGGCCGACGCCCTCGTCGGCGCCGGACCCCCTGGTCCGGCTCCAAAACTATTGCTTCAACGCGAAAGTGAACAGGGAATTGCCCGCGGCGACACCCACGTACTGCCTGCCGCCGACCGAATACGTCATCGCGCCGGAAGCGACCGCGCCCCCCACAGTCGATTTCCACAGTGGCGTACCAGTGCGCGCATCCAACGCGTAGAAGTAGCCTTCCCGCCCGCCGCTGAACAACAGATCGGAAGCCGTGGTAAGAATGCCCGCATCCGTAACATCGTTCATCTTGAACTCCCACTTCCGCTCGCCGGTCGCGGGATCGACCGCCCGGATTGCACCATAGCCCTCATCTTCTTTCCTGAAATTCTGACCGCCCCGCCCAAAGGGAATCGCCGACCTCGGAAATCCGCCGGCGTATCGTCGGCCCTCAACATAGTCGTCGTCTTTCCCTTTGACGTAGATCGAGGAGTAGTTCGCCCAGGTCGGAATATAGAACAGACCGGTATGCGGGCTGTAAGAAGGCGAATACCAATTCGTACCGCCCTGGTTGCCGGGATAGATAAGCGTTCCCTCCGCGCTGGGAACTTTCCCGGTAACACGCATCGGCCGGCCCTTCTCATCGAAGCCGTTCATCCAGTTCACCTCGACGAACGGCTTGCCCAGTAAAAACTCGCCGCTCGTGCGATCGATCACGTAGAACAGACCGTTGCGATTGGCCCACATCATCACTTTACGGGGCCTCTTCACGCCATCCTTTCCGGCCCATTGCATATCGGCCAGCACCGGGACTTGGACAGCGTCATAGTCAAACTCGTCGTGCGGCGAGAACTGGTAATGCCATTTCAGCTTGCCGGTGTCGGCGTCGAGTGCGACTACTGAATCGGTGTACAGATTGTCGCCCGGCCGTGAATCGCCGTTCCAATCCGGGCCAGGATTCCCGATACCCCAGTAAGTCAGATTGACAGCCGGATCATAGGAGCCGGTCACCCACACTGAGCCGCCGCCGGTCTTCCATGAGTCGCCGCCCCAGGTTTCGTGGCCGGGCTCGCCCGGTTCGGGGATATTGTGGAAGCGCCATACCTCCTTGCCCGTCCGGATGTTGTAGGCCGCGATGAATCCGCGAATGCCGTACTCTCCACCGGCCGTTCCGACGATCACCTTATCTTTCACCACCAGCGGAGCGTGCGTCAGTGCGTAACCGGACGCGGCCTCGGCCACCTTCGTATTCCAAAGCGGCTTACCGTTCTTGGCATCGATCGCGATCAAGTGCGCGTCGATGGTGCCCATGAAGAGCGTGTCGCCCAGAATCGCCAGCCCGCGATTGATGCGGCCGCAACAGGGCCGTGCTTCCGGTTCCGGCGTGTATGCGTAACTCCAGAAGAGCCGTCCGGTCACCGCATCCAGAGCGAGCACATCGTTGGGAGCTTGCACGGTATACAGAACGCCATCCACCACCAGCGACGTCGCTTCGAATTTTTCCAGCGACCGCGCCTGATAGATCCACTGCAGCTCCAGGTTCTTGACGTTGTCGGGCGTGATCTGCGTCAGCGCGCTGTAGCGCTGGCTCTGGACGCCGCCGGAATAAGTGAGCCAGTTCTGCGGCTCCTTATCGGCGCGCATGATTCGGTCGAAGGAAACCTGCGCGAACAGAGAACTCGTGATGGAAAGAAGCAGCAGCACGCGGCAATTCATTGCTTGTCGATTCCTTTCAGTGAAACCAGATAGCTGACCAGGTCGGATAATTCCTGCGGGCTGAGCTTGCCCTGGAACGATGGCATGGGGGACTTCTCGACAAAGGCGAATTCTTTCACCTTCGACCTCTCCAAAGACACCAGCCGGTCGTTCCCATCGTAAAGCTGGATCGTAAAGGCGTCCTGGTTCAGCAGCCTTCCGTTCAGTGTCGCGCCGTCACGGGTCACCACGCGGATGAACCGGTTCTGCGGCAAAACTTCGGCATCCGGCTCCAGAATGGAGCGTTCCAGCTCAGCCGCCCGGCGGAGCGAACCGATGTCCGTTAGCTCCGGACCGATTCGTGCCCCGTTTCCGCGGACGCGATGACAATGGAGACAACCCTTGCTTTCGAAAACCGCTTTGCCGTGCACGGCGTCTCCTGTAGTAGCTGGACCGCGCGACGGCGAAGCGGCCATAAAACGCAGGTACGCAACCACCGACCTGGCTTGAAACGCCGTAAAAGTATGGGGCGGCATGGCCGTGCCGGGAATGCCTTTGCGAATGATGTCTACTAACTCATCATCGGATGATCCGTGCCGGAACGTTCCATGATCGAGTTGAGTGCCAGGCACCGACTCGCCCTCCGGGCCGTGACAAACAGCACAATTGGCGACATACAGCCGCCGCCCGTCTTCGACATCGCCCGGGGAGTAGTTTTGTTGAGCCAGCAGCGTGGCCGCCGCCAAAAGAAAGCTGGAAATGGGAAGGGCCCTCATACGCAGAATGCCTTTCAAACGATGTGGTTATACTACCGCCGACGGAGAGAAAAGGTCAAACGAGCGCTTACTCTTCCCGCAGTGCGGCCGTCGGATCCAGCCGTGCAGCGCGTTGCGCGGGGAACCAGCACGCCATCGCGGCGATTGCGAAAAAGACCACAACAATAGAAGCAAACGTCGGCGGATCGGTGGGCTTTACGCCGATAAGCATGGTCGTCATG
>DATHOT010000420.1:0-52716 GCA_035484655.1 Bryobacteraceae bacterium
GACAAACCTGCCGGCGAGCAAAGTGCGGCGACCACACCAGCTTACACTTCGCCATTTGCAAGCAACTTCGGAAAGACTATAATCGCTGGGTTTAGCGGGTTGGCCGTAGCAGAAGTCGCCAAGTCGCTGGGCAGCGATCAGCCCTCACCAGGCAGCCGGTGGTCCTACATAGTGTGGTTCATTTTATTTTTCTTCGCCATGCTTTTTGGACTCGGCTTTTTTCGCGCTTGCGTCGAGGGCCTGCGCGCCGCAGTGGCCATTCCCCGATATGCATTGGTGCGCCCGTCGCGCATACCGCGTCACGATGAGAATGAATGGGATCGGTTCAAATCGGCGTTTGGGTATTGGTTTTTGCGCATGCTCCACTGGTTGTTCTCTTTCCGGGTGCCTCTGCTAACTCTTATGGACACATTCATCAACCTGATTCAAGGCAAGAATCAAACTATGACAAGAGCTTTCGCCGACACGATTATTGATCAGCAGCGAAATACCATCCGCGTGGCGGACTCGATTCGGAAGGATTTGACAAAACTTATTGAACGGAAAGTTCGGGAGAATAAGTTCCAGAAGTTACTCGAAGCACACCAGAACACAGTCAATAATGTTCCACAATCACAAGCCGATTCTCATGGCCAAAGGCTGCTTGAACGAACGATGGCATCATCAGTGCGGGTCAACATCAGCGTGCTTTCAGCTGACCAATCCAGCGTATTTTACATCTCGCGAAGCGTCGGCAGCGCTAGAATATCCTTCAACAAGAGGTCGGTGGCTTGGGTATCCGTTTTCACTGGACAGATTCGCTGGTACCGATGCTGCTACCGCGAGCCGGAGGAATTCTTCAACAAGATAGTCCTCTTCGATAACAGCCTTGGCACTATAGGAGGTGCCGAGAAAAAAATGCTGTTGTCCTCTCACTATCAAGACCGTCAAGGCGATTACCAAGCGTTTGTCATCTTTCCGGTGCCTTGGCCCCTCCGGGGGGTTGGTAGTGACTACGTGAAAGGCGCTATTCACATATCTTTCGGCGATGATTCCGATTTTTCTAACATCTGGATGCCTAAACTTCCAAAGGACTGCTCACTAGTAGCCAACAACGCGTCATCTTCAGATGTTGAACCTACGTCAAATATTGAACCGACGTTCGAAAATGCACAGCTCATGCTTAGTGACTGGTGCCTCGACCCTGAGGTGCGCGTCGGCCTGATCAATTCGATGACGGTGTTGGGCGAGCTTTTACGTGGATTTAATGAAGTGATCTACAAGAGCTATATCGAAACGAACCAACCCGACTGAGCTTTTTCAACCAAGCGGTCCGGTTGACGCGCTGGCGACCGAGGCGTTAAACTGGTTTCGCTTAATCTTCGCTTGGTATCCGGCCAGGTGCGAGCTATTACCATGACCGCAACGTGCCCCGAGAATTAGCAGGTTTGAGCAGCACAACTCAACTTACCGGGCACGCCCTGGCGGTGCTTGAAAAGCGATTCCTACTTCGTGATCAGCATGGGCAGATCGTAGAGGATCCTCCGGCCCTCTTCCGCCGCGTCGCACGCGCCATTGCCGCTATCGACGACATCTATCGGGACTTCCGCCGGGACGAATCGGAAGAAGCCTTCTACAACCTGCTGTCCTCCCTGCGCTTCCTCCCGAACTCGCCGACGCTGATGAATGCTGGCATTCCGCGAGGCCAATTGTCAGGCTGCTTCGTGCTGCCCGTACACGATTCCATGGAATCCATCTACGGGACACTGCGCGATACGGCATTGATTCAAAAAAGCGGAGGCGGAACTGGTTTTACTTTTTCTCATTTGCGGCCCCGCGGTGACTATATCCATTCCAGCCGGGGCATTTCGAGTGGCCCGGTCTCCTTTATGCGCCTGTATGACTACTCCACGCAAATCAACCGGCTGGGCGGCACGCGCGCGGGAGCAAACATGGGTGTTTTGCGCCACAACCACCCTGATATTCACGAGTTTGTGAATTCCAAGAGAGATCCGGATAGCCTGACCTCCTTCAACATCTCCGTCATGGCCACGGATGAGTTCATGCACGCGGTCGAGGCCGGAGGCGACGTCGCGCTCCGGTTTCACTCAACCGCCTCAAACGATAGTCCGCGCGGCACAACCAACGCCCGCGTACTATTCGACGAAATTGTTTCCAACGCTTGGGAAACTGGCGACCCCGGCCTGTTGTTCTATGATCGCATCAATGCCGCGAACCCTACCCCAGATCTAGGCCCACTCGAGGCTACGAACCCGTGCGGCGAGCAGCCGCTACTCGCGTATGAATCTTGCAATCTGGGATCGATCAACGTCGCGAGATTTGTGCGCGCGGCAGCAATCGACTATGCCGAACTCGCCAAAGTTGTTTCCGAGGCCGTGCATTTCCTCGACAACGTCTTGGACGCCAATTGCTATCCAGTGGAAGCGGTCCGCGAAATGACGTTGGGAAACCGGAAGATAGGGTTGGGGATCATGGGCTTTGCCGACCTGCTGGTAAATCTTGGCATCCCCTACGCTTCGGACGGAGCGCTAGCGCTCGCGACGGAGTTGATGGGCTTCATCCAGAAGGAAGCAAGCGCCTCTTCAGCCAAGTTGGCCCGCCAGCGCGGCCCCTTCCCTGGATTTCCGCGAAGCCGGCTCACGGAAAGCCGCCGGAACGCCTGTGTGACGTCGATTGCTCCCACTGGAACCATCAGCTTGCTGGCCGATTGTTCTAGCGGTATCGAACCATTCTTTGCCCTGAGCTATCGGCGCGAAGTGATTGGATCCACCAGAACCATCGACGTGCATCCCGCCCTGGCGCGAATGCTTGCCGCAGAGGTTGCCGATCCGGAACCGCTGCTTAATCACGTCCGAGCCACGGGTCGTTTGGATTTGCCTACCGCCCCTCCACTATTGCGCGAACTCTTCGCCACGGCGCATGAGATCGAGCCGGAATGGCATGTTAGAATGCAGGCGGCGTTCCAGCGGCACACGGAAACGGCGGTGAGCAAGACTATTAATCTCTTGAACAGCGCACGACCGGAGGATGTGGCTGGGGCTTACCGGCTAGCTTTTGAGGCCGGTTGCAAGGGCGTGACGGTGTTTCGCGATGGTTGCAAAGCGCGTCAGGTTCTGCGGGCCGGTATGGACGCCGAGCATTGTCCCGAATGTGGCGAGCCGTTGTTCATGCAAGGCGGTTGCCGCAATTGCGCCTCTTGCGGTTACAGTGTCTGCACGATATGACGAAATAGAGAGTTCGAAAGGACCTAACATAACCATGGGCTTCTACAGCACCAGCGATTCAAAATTCACGCGGCACTACTACGAAGAAGTGAAAATGACCTTCTCGGCAATCGACTGTGTCCTGCACCGCGGCCATGTCATCTACGGCAGTAGCGAACTAACCACTGGATTCAGGCTGTATGAGGCGCTGCACAACCTCAACTTAAAGACGCGGGACGAACTTAAGAGACAGATGGGTGAGTCTTGGTATCAGACACAGATCTTCGACACGAATGTAAGATTGGCAATCGAATTTGCCGAAGCCGTTCGCAGTACTCTCCGAGATAACACCATCGTCATCACCCCGGCGCCATTCACTGCCCCCGGATGGAGCCAGCCGGAATACCTCGCCTTCTGGGAAGAACTCCTGCGAACTCGCATCAAGTCTGTGTGGTTCAATCGCAACTGGCAATTCAGCAACGGTTGCGCCTTTGAGTTTGCCGTCGCTCAAGATGCCGGCCTGCCCACATTCGACCACAGTGGTCAGGTTCTGACTCGGGAATCCGGAATCCACTTGATCTCTGCTGCGATTCAGCAGTTGGAGCAGTGGGGACTGGATGCATCTACACTCCGCAAGAATCTTGAATTCGTACCCGCCGACTCCACGCCGATCCGCGAGGCCTCCACCGTCTGATACGCCTAACAAACCCCCTAGTATTGCGCCGCCAGTCGCAGAGGGCGGGGGAATACATCGTCCGGAGTTCTTACGGGGACTTTCGTGTGAGTGGCCTAGTGACCCGCAGTCCACCGACTGGATGAACTAAGTGCTCCGGTAAAGACTCACCGTCCGAAGATAAAGCGCGCGCGTCGTGGATCGGCGCCGCCATTCAACACGTCATTATGAACCTGGATCACCGTGGGCGCCGACGAATTGCTCCAGTCGCCCGTTACCGTCACGCGATGTCCCAGCGTATTCAGCGTATCCACTGTAGACCGTGAAATCCGGCCCTCCAGATTCAGCTTCCCCGGTACGAATTCGTGGTTGCCGAACGAGCTGAAGAAATGCTCGGTCTGGAAGCGCGGCGCTTCGACAGCCTCCTGCGGGTTCATGCCGAAGTCGAGCATGTTCAACAGCACCTGCAACAGCGCCTGATCCTGATTGTCGCCGCCAGGTGTCGACATGATCAGCTCGAGCTTTCCCTCTTTGGTGACCATGGTCGGGCTTAGTGTCACTCGCGGGCGCTTGCCGGGCATCAACTGATTCGGATGTCCGGGTGTCATGACGAAGGATTGCAGCCGGCTGGTTAGCGGGATTCCCGTATCGCCCATGATTACCGAAGGCAGCCACGCGCCGCTGGGTGTAGCGTTGAAGGCGTTGCCCTCGCGGTCCACTACATTAACGCAGGTAGTATCGTTGGCTGGACCAGCGGCCGCCGTAGTGGTTGGGATGGTGATGCGATGACCGAAGCTGCCCGGCCGGTGTTCGATGGAGGCGTGCTGTGGGTCGATGAGCTTGCGCCGCTCGGCCGCGTAATCCTTCGATAGCAGGATTTCCTCGGGAATCTTGCTGAACTTCGGATCGCCGTAATATTCGTCGCGATCCGCGAAGGCCAGTTTGACGGCCTCGACGACAGTATGCAGATATTGCGGGCTGTTGTGGCCCATGGCCTTCAGATCAAAGCCCTCCAAAATGTTCAAAGCTTCAATCATGAGAGGCCCCTGCGTCCAGAAGCCGGGCTTATAGATCTCGTAGCCGCGATACGTCCCGATCTTGGGCTGTTCGAGATCGGCATGGAAATTTGCCAGGTCCTCGTAGGCGATCAGCCCGTTATATTTCGCGCTGGCATCGGCGATGCGGTGGGCGATCGAGCCTTTGTAGAACAGATCGCGCACGGCCCGCAGTTTATCGGCACGCTTGCCATGCGCCTTCTTTTCGGCCGCAACCAACTCCCTGAAGGTGTGAGCCAGGGTGGGCTCGCGGAAGATTTCGCCGCGCGACGTCGGCGCGCCTTGCGGATAAAAGAACGTCATCGAGTCCGGCCATAGAGCGAGAATCCGCTGATAGCTGTGCAGCATGCCGCCGAACTCCTCCAGCATCGGGAATCCTTGGTCCGCATATTCGATCGCGGGCTCCACCACTTCAGCAAAGGATTTGGTGCCGTACTTGTCGAGCGCGAGAATCAGGCCGTCGAATACTCCCGGCGTGATGGCCGACAAGATTCCTTGCATCGGCACCGGAGGCATACGGGCCGAATCTTCCCACGGCTCAGGCGACCGGCGCGCGTAGAATTCGACCGTCGCCTTGGCCGGCGCGACGCCGACGCCGCTGATCACCATGGGAGGTTGTCCAGCCATCTTGATGATCACCGGCATTTCGCCGCCGATTCCGAAGCGGTTCAATTCGGTGACGCTCGCGGCCAGGACGCTGGCGACTCCGGCATCCACAGCATTGCCGCCCTGCGTCAGAATCCGGTAGCCGGCCTCCACCTCGAAATTGTTTGCGGCGCCCACCATCTCATGCATGCCGCGCACGGGCGGGAACATCGTCGGTGGTCCTTGGGCTTGGAGCAGCAATGCCGAAGCGGCAAGTACGTTTCCGACCAGACAGCAGGAGCGAACAAGTAGGGAGTTCATCGGCTTATCCTTGCATTGTCCAACATTTTGAGGGCAGCCAGCGCATAGCTGGTGCTCCGGCCGCCCGCCGGGTTGCGAATGAGAATGCCTCGTTCCACCATAGCCAGAATGTCGCGTAGTGCTGTGTCGTGGGAACACTTGGCCAACTGAGCGTATTTCGAGGATGTGAGCTTGCCTTCAAAGCCGTCCAGCAGGCGGTTCAGCACCAGGCGCTGGCGATCGTTGATTGGAACGCCGGCGGTCTCTTCCCAAAAGCGTGCTTTCCCGAGGATTGAGCCGAGTGTGATTTGCGCGCCATCGATGGCTCGGCCCAGACAGCCGAGGAACCATTCCATCCAGGGCGTGATGTCCAAGGTTCCCTGCTGCGTTTGCTCGAGCATGTTGTAGTACGCGTCGCGCTCCTGCCGGATTTGCGCTGACATGCTGTAAAAGCGTTGCGGGCTGTTTTCAGAACGCGCCAGAGCCATGTCCGCGATAGCGCGCGCAATGCGGCCGTTGCCGTCATCGAAGGGATGGATGGTCACAAACCAGAGATGAGCGAGCGCCGCTTTTAACACCGGGTCGAGATCGGCTTTAGTGTTGAACCAATCCAGGAATGCCTGCATTTCCCGGTCGAGGCGCGACGCCGCAGGCGCCTGAAAATGGACACGCTGCTTGCCGATCGGTCCGGAGACAACCTCCATCGGACCAGTGCTGTCGTCACGCCAAGCTCCTGTCCTGATTTTGTGCATGCCGCTGCGCCCGGTTGGAAATAGGGACGCTTGCCAGTCAAAGAGTCTTTCGGCTGTGAGCGGCTGATCGTAGTGGCGCGTGGCGTCGAGCATCATTTCAACGATGCCTTCTACGTTGCGATCGGCAGGCTTTAGTGCGCCGATATCGATGCCCAGCCGGCGCGCAATCGAGGATCGGACCTGTTCCGCATTCAGTTTCTCGCCCTCGATTTCACTGCTCTTGAGCACGTCGGCCGAGAGGGTTTCGAGTACCGCCTCCTTTTGGAGGTTGAACCCGAGAGCTTCCATGTGGCCGGCCAGCCGGCCTTGCCGATGTCGGATGTCAGCGAGAGGTTCGGCCAGTTGCTCACGGTCCCATTTGAACCGGGGCCAGTCTGAAAGCTCGTGAATATACAATCTACGCAGCTCCTGCGTAGATTGTAGCGCCTAATCAACGCACAACACAAGATATTCAACGCATATTCTGCGCCGAATAGACGACCTAATCGACGCATCACCAGGCAAGCCTAGCTTTATCAATCATTTGACGATACTTGCGGAGTAGCTCATAAAGCACCACGCCGCCAGCGGTTGCCACGTTTAGCGAATGCTTCCGCCCGAGCATGGGAATGCGAACATGCGTATCGCAAAGCGCCAGCAAATCGTGTCGGAGTCCGTCGACCTCGTGGCCAAACAGAATACACAGCGGAAAACGAGGCTGCCAATCGAACAGGTCGACCGCGTGGCCGCTGGTTTCGATGGCCGCAATCTCGTAATTCTGCTGCCGCAGACTTTGGACCAGCCCGCAAGGATCGGGAGGGTTGTCCCAGGGAACGGTCTCCTCGGCGCCGAGCGCGGTCTTAGTGATGGCGCGTTTGGGCGGACGCCCAGTGATGCCGCACAGGTACAGTTTTTCGCAGCCTACGCCGTCGGCAGTGCGGAAAAACGCTCCGACGTTATACATGCTGCGGACGTTATCGAGCAGGATCGAAACCGGTATTCGCCGGAGATCCGAGTAAGGCGCGGCCGCTCGCGTGGGCAGGTAGGGTGTTCGCTCTGTCATCCGCGTTCAGGCGCGCTCTTCGGCGCTCCAGTTTCGCAGGCGGTCTAAGCTCTTGAGAAACGGCTTCAATCCACTGGCCAGCAGCGCGGCGGCGAGAAGGCAACCAGTCACGCTCACGAGCAGCAGCGAATAATTGACGGCGGCATCGCGGCGGAACAAGTATTGCGTGCAGATCGCAACGGCGCTCGGTCCGATCCCGAGGCCGATCAAGTTCAGGATAAAAAGGTACACAGCCGAAGCTTGGCCGCGCATGGAGGGCGGCATCATCTGCTGGATTGCGGCGGGCGCGACTCCGAATGGAGCGGCCGCGAATATGCAGGCAGGCGCGAGCCACAGCACGGCCCATCGGCTAGTTGGGGCCAGGAACAAAAGGAAGTGGAAAGGGATCCATAGCAGCGCGAGGAACACGCCCACCAGCATGTTGGCCTGTAATGTGCCGCGAGCGCGCACGAAATCGGCAATGCGGCCGGCTCCTACGATTCCCAGCGATCCAAAGATGGTGACCATCGAACCATATATCAGGCCCGTGGTCGGTATATCCCAGTGATAGACGCGCCGGAAGAATTCGGGCACCCATGCGCCGTTCGCGTAGGAGACCAATGAGAGCAGCCCGAATCCGACGTTGTGGCACAGGAAGGTTCGCTTGTTCTTGAAGATGTACGCGAAAGATTGACTCGCCGAGGTGGCCAGCGCATTAGCAGCGAGCCCGCGCCGCAGAGGTTCACGCACCGTGAAGAGCAGAGCCGTGGCTAGTAGCCCCGGCAGTCCCACGGCCAGAAAAATAAGCTGCCAGGGCCGCACCGCACCTACTACCGGGAGCGTCCACAGTTCCTTCGCGGATGCGAACCGCACCACCATTCCGCCCAACAGGTAGGACATGCCGGAGCCGATGTAAATCCCCATGGAATACACGCTGATGGCCGTGGCCAGCTTTTCCTTGGGGAAATAGTCGGTGATTATGGAATAGGCCGAAGGGGAGAGCGCGGCCTCTCCCACGCCGACGCCCATCCGCCAGGACAGCATCTGCCCGAAGTTCTTGGCCAGCCCGCACATGGTGGTGAATCCGCTCCAGGCCACCAGTCCGCAAGCGATGATCCCGCGCCGGCTATACTTGTCCGCCATCCTGCCCAGCGGAATCCCGCAAAACGTGTAGAAAACCGCAAAAATGAAGCCTTGCAGGACGCTGACCTGCGTATCTGTGATCTGCAAATCGCGGCGGAGCGGTCCGACGATGAGGGAAAAGATCTGGCGGTCGATGAACGAGAAAACATACATCAGCGTCAGCACGCCGACGACGTACCAGGCATAGCGCGGAGAAGGATAGGGAGCTTCGGGTGATTGAGCCCTGCGTACGGCAGAGGCTGGCTGCGTGGCCATGGGTACGGCAATTCTATCGCAAGTGCGGCCAACGGGTGCGAGTTCTACTAGGCCTCAAGCGCGAGGTCAGCGAAATCAGTAGATTTCGAAGCAGAAGGCACGATTGTCGCCGCTGGGAGATAGAGTGTACTCACCGCTTTCAAGCGGCTCGTCGACCTCGATCTTGTAAAGATGACCGCCCAGCGGGGTGACTGTTAAATGCAGCGCCCGATTTCCGCCCCGGCGACGTCCTGAAAACGAGACCTCGCGATTCCCGCCCTTCACGTCCATCCGGTAGAGCTCGAAGCGCTCAGGCGAGGATTTTTGGGCGTCGATGATGAAAATCGGCTCAGCCAGCGGCGTACGAGCAGGTGAACTGGCGCCAGAGATGACATAGTTCGTGTCGCTCTTGCGGCTCTCTTCACGCACCTGGCCGGTCTCCGTTTCTATGAGGTTGGAAGCATGCAGCAAGTAGGGTATATCCGGCTTCGGCGGAGTCGGCCCGGTGTACTTATTGGCTGCGCTGAGGAGTCCGATCGCTACCAAAAACAGAACTGATTTGCGAACCATACGCTTTTCCTTAATTCTAGCGCTAGGATCGTGCGTCAAGGGGATTGCCGATCATCCACGGCGGTGCGGGCGCGCTCGGCCATCTCCGTCGCTTCTGCATCAGCCTCTGAGACATGAGAAGTTCTGGTTATTCCAGTACCTTTGGAGTGAGTTGGCGGATTGACAACCCCGAATGAAACTTTGTACGCTTGCTTTGAATTCTCGGAGGTTGAAGAAATGCTGGTGCATCATCGTACGTACCGATTTGGTGGGCTTGTGGCGGCTGGCCTGATGGCGTTCATGGCGACTGTAGCGGTGCCCGCCGCGTTTGCCGACACAGTACTTTACAGCACCTCGTTTGAGAACCCGCCGTTTACAACAGGTCCCATCGCGGGACAGGATGGATGGAACGTGTTCGGCCCCGGCATTTCGACGGTGGAGAACTCTTTTGCCGATACCGGTTCGCAGGCGGTCTTTGTGGATGGCGGCACGCCTACTCAATCCGGTCCGTACCACAGCGACTTCTCCACGGGGCCCCTGGTCGATGTCTCCGCCGATCTCGCCATCTTTACCAGCAGCACCCAGTCGGAGTGGCAGTTCGCCGGTTTAGGGTCTGGCCTAGCCCCATTCCTTGGCGGTATCGATATCCTTCCCAATAACGACATCCTTGCAATTACGAACGGATTTCCAATCATCGGCATTTTTCCAAGGGCTACGGCATTTAACTCTACCGCTTGGCACCAGGTCGATCTTCTTTTCAATATTCCGGCTCAAACCTACAACATCTCATTGGACGGAGTCACGCTGGATTCAAACGTACCGTTCTGCGGCGATAACGGTCCTTGTGTCGGAGCTCCTGTTGCCGCCTACAGTGATGGCTTCTTCGATAGTTTCGGGCAAAGTACTTTCGGAGGTACACCTGGGACCAATGACTCTGGCTATATGGACAACTACTCGGTTACCAACGTGACACCCACGCCGGAACCGTCCATGCTCCCGCTGGTCATAGGTCTAACCGCTATCTGCATCGGACTGCGGCGGAGGCTTTCCTCCGCCCGCACTTAGGCGTGCTCCACGCATCCGCTGCGCGACGCCAGAAGCGAATTATATTTCCGAAGATACGCCTGCCACTCATTCTCTTTTGTCCAGGAATCAGAGGGAGTGCCGCGCTGATAAAGATATCTCAAGGTCAGCCCGCTAGTTACTGACGGTGGCGCGCTCTTCGACAGCCCGGCAAATGCGCTGCACTTCCATTTCGTCGATGGGCTTGCTCAACACGAAGCCTTCGCCGCCTTGAAACGCGCGCGCCAGATCGTTGTCAAAGCCATCGGTGAGAAGAACGAATCCGCCCACCTGATGACGAACGCGCTCGAAGAACTCCACCCAATTGAGACCGGGCAGGCGCACCGCGCAAATGGCCATGTCAAAACGCAATCGCTGGGCTAGGTCGGCGCCTTCTTCGGCGCTGGATACCGGGACCACACGGTCCCCCCGATTGCCAAGCAGTTGCAGAAGCTGACGTTGCACTTTGTGATCCGGCTCAACCACCAGGACGGTCAACTGCCGTCCGCTTCCCTGGAACTCCAGCGGCCCACCGGCCACGGCCTGGCGGGTCTCGATGACAGGCAGCTCAATATCGAAGCGGGCTTGGGTAGACGACAGCCGGACCACCCGGAACTCGCCACCATGGCTTTGAATGATCCCACGGCAAACGCCCAGCCCCAGCGCCTCCGATCCGGCATGATCGCCATCGACCGCTTCGGCAATCTGCAAATCGGGGGAGCGGGTGGGATAGGAAATCTCCACCAAAACGCGCTTGGCCAGGAGGCTGCTGGAAACGGTGATAGTTTTCTCGCGCGCTTCGGCGGCAGCTTTTTCGGCGTCGACCAGGAGGTTCAGCAACACTTGCTCCAGTTGGCCGGGCGATCCGATCACGATGGCAGACTTCGGCGCCAGCTGAGACCGGATTTCGACGCCTTTTACCTTCCACTCCGGCGCGCGGAATTTCAAGAGACCGGACAGCATCGCGCTCAGGTCCACTCGCTCGGCTTGCGACTGTTCTACCTTGGCAAACGAAACCAGCCGCGCGACAGTTTCCGAAGCCCGGCTCGCCTCGTCGGCAATAGATTGAAGCTCGTTGTGCGAATCCCGGTCTTGTCGCGACCGCAAGGCCGAGGCCAGCGCGGCAATTGACTCCAGCGGCGACCGCAGCTCGTTGGCGACGTCGGAAATCAACTGGCCCGCCGCGGCCAGTTTCTCGCTGCGGAACAATTGCTCTCGAATCGACTGTTGTTCCTGAAGCTTCAGTGCCGTGGCCACCTGATTGGCCAGGTGTTGCATGCCGGCCTGTTCGGCCTGGCCATGATAATGAACGTTGCCGGAATTATATAGGGCCAGCACGCCCATCAGGTCGCTTTGCGCGAACATCGGAATAAACAGCACCGAGCGGGGAGCGGACGGCCCTTCCTCTTTCCGGAAAAAGGGACTGCGGCGCGCGTCCGGAATGGCAACCAGCGTCCGATTGCGGAAACAGGCTGTAACGCCCGAGGCCAAGGCGCCCTTGGGAGCATCCAGATCGATGAACTCAGTGGGCGAGTCGGTGGACTGCACGCGCTCCAGCATCTTCGCGCCGCGGCTCTGTATAAAAAGACCGACCCCGGTTGAGTTCCACAGCTCCGGCAGCGTGAGAGTCAATCTGCGGAGAATCTCGGCCGGCGATGTGGCTGCGATCACCTCTTCACCCAGCGCGTTCAGGACTCGCATCTGCCTTCGAAGATTTGCCATGCGGCGTTCCCGGAACCACCAGATTGCAAGTAAGGCAGTGCCGACGATCAGAGATGCAAGCAGAACGGGTGGTTGGATGATCCACCCGCGCTCCAGCGTGACCACCGCGGCCGGGCTGGGAATCAGGATTTGAAAATAGTGGTCATAGGGCGGCAGCGTGCAGTATTGGCTGGCGATGCCGGTAACCCGAACCCTGTCGCCTGCGCGATGGCCGTTGAGGTGGGGACCGGTATCGCGGCGCGTCCGGGGCAGGAAGACGCTCAGGTCCTTGGCCTTTTCCCCTATTAGGAGCAAGTCTCCGCCGGCGTTGTCGTCGTCGTCATTTACGACGCTCTCGGTAGTGACGAGCACGCCGATATAGCGAAACGAAGCCAGATCGGACGCCTTTACGACCTTCGGCGCGGGCGGAGTAGCATGGCCGAATTTTCGAATGTCGGTAGGCAAAAGCACCGGACGCCCGCCGCGGCGCACGATCATTCCCTGGACTTCCACCCAGTCTCCCGGCTCCATAGTCTGGAACTGACTGATATTACCTTGCAGTAGCAGCCCGTAGCCGGCATCGTCCTGAATGGCCACATAATAGGAATCGCTCACCCAGATGGGCCGCAAGGAGACTTGGCCCGTAACAATCACATTTTGCGTCTCATACGTGGGTGTCCAGTCGGGCGGCGTGCGGGAGCCGGCCTGTTGGAGCGTCAGGCGGGGCTGCGCCAAAACAGCGGATAGCGAGGCGAGCCACAGCAGGCAGATGAGCCCGCGCCAGTGGAGGCAAATGTTTGAGGGGGCGTTACTTGGCTTCATGTGGCGGCCACATCCACAAATCGATAGATCGGCAGAATCGGTCTGAACTACAACGCGTACGCCTACGGGCCGTGCTACGCCTTGGCGCACTAAGGGATCATAGCATAGCCGACCACGCATGCTAGCATGGTAGGTTGTCAGGCTCCGGGCTTCGTGCAACGGGCGGCTGTGAACCCCGCCAGGTCCGGAAGGAAGCAACGGTAGCGGTTTAGCTCGTGTGCCGCGGATTACCCGGGGTCTGGCATAATCTCCGCTCACGCCTTCATGTACCAAGTAATCGCCAGGAAATACCGTCCGCAGACGTTTGCGGAGTTGATCGGCCAGGAGCACGTCCGCACCACGCTGGAGAACGCCATCTCCCAGCAGCGAATCGCCCACGGCTACATTCTTTCCGGCCAGCGCGGCACCGGAAAAACCACCGTAGCTCGCATCCTGGCTCGATGCCTGAACTGCATTCAAGGGCCGACCATAACGCCCTGCGGCGTCTGCGCCAGTTGCCTCGAAGTCACGGCCGGAAACTCCCCGGATGTGATCGAGATCGACGCGGCATCGAATCGCGGCATCAACGAGATGCGGGAGCTGCGCGAAAACGTGCGCTACCGGCCGGTGCGCGACCGCTACAAAGTCTTCATCGTGGACGAAGCGCATCAGATCACCAGCGAAGCTTTCAATGCGCTGCTCAAGACGCTGGAAGAGCCGCCCGACTGGGTGGTTTTCGTGCTCTGCACCACCGAAGCGCACAAGATCCCGGCCACCATCGCTTCCCGGTGCCAGCAGTTCAGTTTCCGGTCTGTCGATTTCGCCGAAGTCGTGAAGCGCATGGAGGAAATCTGCCGGAAGGAGGGCATCCAAACAGATCCTGAAACGCTGAGCGTGCTGGCGCAGGCCGGACAAGGCAGCGTGCGCGATTCTTTGTCGGCGCTCGATCAGGCGATTGCCTGCTGCGGGTTGAAGCTGAGCGCGGTCGAGGTACGCGATCTGCTGGGGATGTTTTCACTCGACTCGTTGGGCGAGGTGACCGAGGCTTTGACGGCCCAAGACTCGCGGCGAATGCTCGATCTGGTGATGGAACTGGAGCGGAATGGGCGCAATTTGCAGCATTTTTGTAGGGAATTAGCTCGTTATTTTCGCAATCTACTGGTGGCCAAGGTGGCCGGAGCGAACACCCGCCTGATCGGAGCGTCCCAGCATGAGCAGGAACGGCTGGCTCAGATCGCCGCCGGATTTTCGGAAGAAGACCTGACTCGCTATTTGCAGATTACGCTTGACCTGTTCCAGGACCTGCAGGCTTCGTTGCAGCCGAGGCTGCACCTGGAGGTCGGGCTGTTGCGGCTGGTTCAAGCCGGGAAGCTTTTGCCGATTGAGGAAGCCATTGCTGGATTAGGGGGCAGCGGACCGCTGCCCAAGCCGGCCCCTCCAGCGCCTCCCAAGCCGGCGCCTCCCACAATGGCGGTGTCGCTGACAGGCCCATGGAAAGACCGGTTGCATTCAGCGTTGACTGAAGCAGGCATGCAGTTCACCGCCGATGCGGTCGAGCATTCTCAAATTACCGAGTCGAACGGCGAGTTGCTGTTCGCTGCCCCGGAAGAGTTCCATCTGGCATTGAACGGAAAAGATATCCTGAAGGTCGTGCAGAAAGTGGCGGGCCGGCCCATGCGGGTCAAGGTGACTACTGGTGCGGCGGTCGTAACCGAAATTCCCAAAGCCAGGCCGCCCCAGGACGATGTATCCGAGCGAGCGCTGTCGCATCCGGAAGTGCGGCGTTTTCAGGAGACCTTCCCGGACGCGCAGGTCCGCGTCGTGCGAAATTTAAAAGAATAGGCAGGACACATGAAACTTCCCGGGAACATGCAGGCCATGATGAAGCAGGCCGAGCAGATGCAGAAGAAGATGCAGGAAGAGATCGCTCTGATCCGCGTGGAGGCCTCGGCCGGCGGCGGCATGGTGACGGTGAAGATGGACGGCAAAAAGAACGTCACTGGCGTGAAGATCGATCCGGAGGTGGCCGGCGACGTCGAGATGCTGCAGGACATGGTGATGGCGGCCTTTAACGAAGCGTCCAAGAAGGTCGACGACGCAACGCAGGAGAAGATGGGCGGCCTGCTGGGCGGCATGGGCTTGCCTCCCGGCCTGCTCTAATGTCCCGTGGCGCACGCTCGTGGCGCAGGTCCCCGACCTGCGAATTCCGAGGTCCTAATCAACCATGCCCGACTTCGCAGAACCGCTCGCCCGCCTGATCCAGGAATTCAAACGGCTGCCCGGCATCGGCCAGAAGTCGGCGCAGCGCCTTGCTTTTCATGTGCTGCGGACATCGCGTGAAGATGCCGGTCGACTTGCACAAGCATTGCTCGACGTCAAGGACAAGCTGGGGATCTGCGAAGTCTGCAACAACATCAGCGACGGCGAAATCTGCAATTTCTGCCGCGATCCGCATCGCGATCGTTCCTCGATCTGCGTGGTAGAGGAGCCGCACAACATCCTGCCGGTTGAGACCACGCGCCAGTTCATGGGCCTCTATCACGTGCTGCATGGCGCGATTTCTCCGCTCCGCGGCATCGGCCCGGAGCAACTGAGGATCGCTAATCTGCTGGAGCGGGTGCAATCGGGTGAGGTGACGGAGCTCATCGTGGCCACTAATCCCACTGTGGAGGGCGAAGCGACCGCGGTCTACCTTTCGCGCCTGATGAAGCCGCTGGGCGTGAAGGTGACGCGCATCGCGATGGGGATTCCGGTGGGCAGCGATCTGGAGTTCGCCGACGAGGTGACGATGGGGAAGTCGCTGGAGAACCGGCGGGAGATGTGATCCTAATCTTGAGGTAGCCGTCGCCTACAAGTGGGCACCGGGAGAAACCGGCAGCGGTGAATGACGCGTTGGAGGCTCTCGTGCAAATCGCCAAACGAACGCCAGCGCCCAAGACGCGCCGCTGAAATCCGACGCCGCATCTGGCACAATGAGAATCCGTGAACATTTGTGTCTCTTCGTGGCTAATTTTCTTCCCGTTGGCACTCGTCGCTCAAGGCCAGCCATCTCAACCCGCCCAGGCCGCTCGCGCCTGGCGCCAGACCCACGAACGCGCCATCGTCTCTGAATTCTTCAACCTGCTCGCGCTCCCCAATCTCGCCTCCGACCTACCCAACACTCGACGCAATGCCGACGCCATCGTGAAGATTCTTGAAAAGCGCGGCGTAAAGGCGAGACTGCTGGAAGTTCCCGGCGCGCCGCCGGCCGTGTTCGGCGAGATCCGCACTCCCAACGCCCGGCGCACCATCGTCTTCTATGCACATTACGACGGGCAGCCGCTCGATCCCAAGGAATGGGCCACGCCGCCGTGGCAGCCGGTGCTCCGCGACCGTCCGCTCGATCTCGACGGCAAGATCATCCCGTTGCCCGAGGCCGGCGCGCGCTTTGAGCCGGAGTCGCGCATCTATGCCCGCTCGGCCTCCGACGACAAAGCGCCGATTATCGCCATGGCCAGTGCTCTCGATGCCCTCAACGCCGCTCACATTCCGCTGCAGTCGAATATTCGCTTCATCTTTGAAGGCGAGGAAGAGGCCGGCTCGCGGCACCTCGGTGATATTATCGCGGCCAACAAGGACCTTTTAGGTGGAGATGTTTGGTTAATTTGCGACGGGCCGGTGCATCAGAGCCGCCGCCAGACGGTCGTGTTTGGAGCGCGCGGCGTCGAGACGCTGGACATCACCATCTATGGACCGGCGCATGAGCTGCACAGCGGCCACTATGGAAACTGGGCGCCGAATCCGGCCATGCTGCTGGCCCAGCTGCTTGCTTCCATGAAGGATGCGGATGGCCGCGTGCTCATCGACCATTTCTACGACGGCATTGAGCCTCTGAGCGAGACCGAAAAGCGCGCGCTGGCCGAGGCCCCCAAGGCCGACGAAGATTTGAAGCGGGAATTTGCGCTGGGCCATACCGATGGCGGTGGTAAAACACTGCTCGAGCTCCTGAACCAGCCGTCGCTCAATATTCGCGGCATGAGCAGCGCGCGGAGTGGTGCGCAGGCCAGCAATGTCATCCCCGCCACGGCCACCGCTTCGCTCGACATCCGGCTGGTGAAAGGCATCGATCATCGCGAAGCTGTGCGCCGGGTAATCGAGCATATCCGCAGGCAAGGTTATTTCATCGTGGATCACGATCCTGATCCTGAGACCCGCATGTCGCATCCCAAAGTAGCGAAGGTGGGGAGCCGCGAGTCCGGCTACAACGCCGTTCGTACATCTATGGATCTTCCGATCTCGAAGGCCGTTATCGCCGCCGCCGAAAGCGCTCGGGGCCCGGTGATCAAGCTGCCGACCATGGGCGGCAGCGTACCGCTCGACGCCATCGAGAGCATCTTGAAAGTGCCGACCATTTCCACGCCCATCGCCAATCACGACAATAATCAGCACAGCTACAACGAGAATCTCCGGTTGCAGAATCTCTGGGACGGGATTGAGTTGATGGCGGGACTGTTGGCTGGCTTGTAGCGCTACAAAACCATCAGCGCCGAATGCTCGCGCAGGCCGGCCGCGCTGATTGAACCGATCCGAACATCGACCAGCTGGTTGGCCGCCCTCGGCGTCGCCAGATCCACCTTCAAGAAATTATCCGAAAGCGCGCCTTCGGCCAATGTAACCACCGAAAGCGTGCGGCCGATCATCCGCCGCCGGAATTCCAGGTTCTTGCGCGCGGCCAACTCCCGCAGAATGCGGTTGCGTCCTTTGCGGGTTTCGATCGGCACCTGATCGGCACTGGCGGCCGCCGGGGTTCCCGGCCGCTCCGAATAAGTGAACACATGCAGATAGGTAAATGGCAGATTTTCGATAAACGCCCGATTCTCTTCGAATTCTTCCTCGGTCTCGCCCGTGAAACCGGTCATCACATCGGCGCCGATGGCTGCGTCCGGCATTGAAGCGCGGGCTTTCAGGACGCGTTCTTCGTAGTGCCGCGGCCGGTACTTGCGATGCATGCGGCGTAGCACGGCATCCGACCCGGACTGCAGGGGCGCGTGTACATGTTTCGCGATGCGCGGCTCGGACGCGACTAGCTCGAGCAGATCATCGCTCCAATCCATCGGTTCCACCGAGCTCAAGCGCAGTCGCGCGACCTCGGTCTCATCCAGCAGTCTGCTAATCAGGTCCGCCAGACGCATCGTGCTTCCAGGCTCGCGTCCCCAGCGGCCGAGATTGATTCCGCTCAGCACCACCTCGCGGTAGCGGCCGGCCAGATTCCGCACCTCTGCGATGACTTTTTCGGCCGGTGCGCTGCGGCTGCGGCCGCGCACGAACGGAATGATGCAAAACGAACAGCGATTGTTGCAGCCGTCCTGGATCTTGAGATTGGGGCGTGTTCGATCGCCGGCGGCATCTTCCACCGGCGCTGACAGGAATTCGTGAGCGGCGAAGATGTCGCCCACATGTATCTGGCCATGATCCTGAATCTGGCCATGATCCTGAATCTGGCCATGATAAGGTGTCGCGGCATCCGCAACAATTTCCGGAATTTTGATCTTATGCGAATTCCCTACCACCCAATGCACCCCGGGTAATATAGCCAGCTCTTCGGGCGCGCGCTGGGCATAACAGCCGGTGACTAATATCCGCGCGGCCGGGTTTTCACGATGCACGCGGTGCACCGCCTTGCGTACGTCCTGATCGGCCAACGCTGTGACGGTACAGGTATTTAGAACAACCAGCTCAGCTTCAGCCACGTTCGCTACGCACATTCCTTCGGCCATCAGAGCAGATTCAATGGCGGCTCCATCGGCCTGCGACGCGCGGCATCCAAAATTGTGAACGTGAAAGCTGGACACTGATTCGATTTTAACAGCCGATCAAACTCACTTGAGTGGAAGAAAATGCCAAAAACTGCCGATGGCCCCTTAGATGGCAGATCGGGTTCTCTCTCAAGATGAGATCGATGATGTATTTCGGCATCTGCGAGACACGCCCGACGACGACGACCCGGCCAAGCGCGCGCTGCCGTACGATTTTCGACGTCCGGACCGCATTGCCAAAGACCAGCTCCGCGCCATTCACCTGCTGCACGAAAACTTTGCGCGCAGCCTGGCCGCCAGCCTGTCTGCTTATCTGCGCGCTTATGTAGCTGTAAACCTGGTTTCGGTGGAACAGCTTTCGTTCATGGAGTTCTCCCAGTGCCTGCCGTCGCCTACCTGTCTGGTGGCGCTCGATATGAAGCCCTTCGAAGGCGCGGCGGTGCTGGAGTTAAATCCGGCCCTGGTCTTTCCCATCATCGAGATGCTGCTGGGCGGCAACGCGAAGGTGCCCCTAAAGGTCAATCGGGAAATCACAGAGATCGAACAGAGTGTCCTGGACGGCCTGTACCGAATCACGCTGAACGATTTGAAAATGGCGTGGCACGCCGTCACGCCCATGGAATTCACCATACAGGCGCACGAGACTGAGCCGCAGCTGCTTCGGATACTCGCGCCCAACGAAGCCGTGGTGGCGGTTAGCATGGAAGTCCACATCGGCGACAACGCGGGAATGATGAACATCGGCATCCCATCCATTGTCATTAAGATGCTGCGCCACAAGTTCGACCAGCAGTGGTCGGTGCGCAAGAGCGAGTCGACCGAACAGGAGCAGGCCCGGGTGCTGCGGCTGATCCGGCCGTCTCGCATGCACCTGGACGGACGGCTCGAAGGTCCCACCATGAGCATGCAAGATCTGATGGAGCTCAAAGAAGACGATGTCCTCACCTTCGACTACCCGATCGGCCGGCCGGTCGATTTAATCCTCAACCGGAAACTGAAATATCGCGGGCATATCGTGACGGCGGGAAGAAAGCGCGCCTTTCAAATCGCCGAGTCGTACCAGCACCTTTGAGCCGTGCCTTAAGCGCTGCGCATGGGGGCCAGGACCGCGGAAGCCGGTGCAGCGATTTTCCGCTCCTTCAAAACCGCCAGAAGCGCCAGGCTTTTGCCTTCATCGGCGGTGAGATCAACCAGAAACAGATCGTTATTCTCCTTGATCCACTCCAGCGGCATCTCCCACCATGCCAAGTCCAGCAACGCCTCCCGCACGCGCTCGGTAAAACGAAAACCGACCAGCCGGGCCGGATGTCCGGCGTAGATGCCATAAGGTTCGGACCGGAAATTGGGCGAAAGGCGCGAACGCGCTCCAATGACACAGCCGTTTTCAATCACGCCGCCTCCCAGCATCATCGTCTCGTCACCGATCCAGACATCGTTCTTGATGATCGAATCGCCGTATTGCGGTTGTAGTGGATTCCGCAGCCCCATCCCCAAAATCGAGAACATGTAGGACGAGATGGTTCGGAATTCATGTTGGCCATTGAGCAGGAATTGCAGCCTCAACCCGCCGGCGACGAACCGTCCCACGCGCAATGCCTGGTCGTTGGAATCGTATTTCACCAGCGATCCAGCCCCAAAGGCGGAACACTTCCCGATGAACAACGTACCAAAACCGGGTTCCTCGTCCAACCAGGTCCGGAAAAAACGGTGCGGGATAAGAGTGAAGCCGCCGGAAGCATAGCCGATTACGGTGAACTGGCGACTCCAGGGGTGATCTGCGATTGCACCCAACGCGTCGGTCTCAGTGGTTACGTGCATGGAACAGTCCCCTCGACCTTGTCTTCATCGTCCTTAAGCGACCCCGGTCGCGACTACGGCGCCCCAATGAAACCCCGCCCCGAAGCCAGCGAATACAACCGATCTTCCTGCCTGAAACCGCTCCGAAGTCGACCATTCCGCGGCCGCGATCAGCATCGACGCAGAAGAGGTGTTGCCGTAGTGTTGGATATTGCAGTAGAACCTCTCGGCTGTTACACCGAGCGCCTGCGCCACGCGGACGATTAGATTGCGGTTGGCCTGGTGCATCAAAAACCAGTCGACCGTGCATGCCGAAAGCTTAGTCTTCTCCAGGACTTCGCGGATGGCGGTGGGGATTTTACGGGAGCTCTGTAAAATCACGACCGGACCGTTCATCTCGAGCGGTCCGGCCCGCCCCAGCCGCAAGTCACCGGCGAAACAGCCGTCCGAATGCAAGACCGAGCCGGCCAGCAGCGCGTTGCCCTGCCGCATGCTAATCAACGCGGCGCCTGCGCCATCGCCGAAAAGAATCGCGGTATTCCGGTCCAGCGCCTTCTCGAAAACAACCGAAGACATTTTCTCCGCGGCGACTATCAGCACTTCCTGATAAGTTGCCGCCAGGTCCACCGCTAATGCCAGGGCAAAAAGCGAGCCTGCGCTGGCCATTGACAGGTCGATCACGGGGATGCCGGTCAGTCCCAGCAGTCGCGCCGCCTCGCTTCCAGGAGAAGGGAATCGCGATTCGGATGTGCCGGTCGCGAACAAGATCAGACCGATGTCCGACGCTGTTGCGCCGCAACGATCCAGGCAATTGCGAGCGGCAGCAGCACCCATGGCGGCCACCGACTCGTCCGGTTCAGCGAACCGCCGTTCCACGATTCCAGATACGCTTTGAATCCACTCCGCTTCACATCCCACCCGCCCGCCGATTTCGGCATTGGTTACAACCCGCGCCGGCACATAGGACCCGAATCCGCGGATCAAAGCCCTGGGTCTCATCCTCCCGATGCCTCGATCTTTTCAAGATATGTGTCGATCACCTGGATGGACGCAAAGTTCCCGGGATACAGGTCTGACTCGGGAATCTTCACCTGGAACTCCTGTTCCAACGCCGTCACCAAGTCGGCCAGGCCGAAAGAGTCCACAATCCCGGAATCGAACAACAGCACCTCGCAAGAGGGGTCCGCGCCGCTCAACAGCGAGACGCCCTTGACCACGGCCTTGATCTTGGTTTCACGTTCTGTCATTGGGTCGAGAAGCAGTTGCATGTTTATAGTGCCTTCGCGGCCCCCGGCTCTCTCGAAATCTAATAAAGCCCTGCGTGCTACACTCGTCGTCGCCATGGAGAACAAGTTTTACGAGGAATTCAAGGTAAAGGGCAAAGACCTGGTCGACAAGGTCAAAGCCATCGTCCACGAAGGCAACGCCAGGCGGATCATTCTCAAGGACGAGAAGGGCCAAACCTTTCTAGAGATTCCACTGAGCATTGCGGCGGTCGGGGTGCTGGCGGCCCCGCTGGTGGCGGGATTAGGAGCCATTGCCGCGCTGGTCGCGAATTTCACGTTGGTGGTGGAGCGGACGGAAGGCGAACCACCCCACGAGAAACCAGAAACCAGAAACTAGAAACCAGAAATTAGACAACGGTACCCGGCTTGCACGGCAGAAGCCGGAATGCTTTCGGTCCAGACCAAATACTTTGGGATTCTCCCCTGCCGCGAGGAAGAGGTCTTTGAATTTCCGCGCGGCCTGCCTGCTTTTGAGCAAGAAAAGCGCTTCGTGCTGATCCAATTACCGGAGAATGCCCCGCTGATTTTCCTCCAGAGCTTGGCTCAGCCGACCCTTTGTTTTCTTGCGTTTCCTATTCTGGTGGCGGACCGGGATTATAAACTGGCGGTGACGGCGGAAGATCTAGCGGCGCTCGATCTCGATAGCGGACATCAGCCCGAGCTGGGCGGCGAGGTGTTGGTGCTGGCGCTGGTTTCGCTGCGTGACGCGTTTTCAGCCACTGCCAATTTAATGGCGCCAGTAGTGCTCAATCTCAAGACGCGCCGCGGTCTGCAAGCCATCCGGCCAGATCGGCTTTATTCCCATCAGCATCTTATCCAGCCCGGCATTCTGGATGTTCGTAGTCCGGAGGCGGCATGCTAGTGCTGCGCAGGCGGGTGGGTGAAACGTTGCTGATTGGCGAGGATGTGGAAATCGAAGTCCTCGCAATTGCAGCCCAGGGGGTCAAAATAGGCATCCGGGCGCCCCGGGAAACGGTCGTATTGCGCAAAGAGCTGAAAATTACGCAGGAGCAAAACGAGGTGGCGGCTCAAGGGCTTACAGGGGCGGATTTCAAACAAGCTCTAGAAAAACTTCGAAGCAACTCAAAAATCGATCCTTCTCTCCGATGAGCTTAGGTGAGAGCTTAGAGAGGCGGTTCCTGATCAACAGTCGGGAAATCGTCTCTGGAGTCCACCAAAGGCGGTCCGAAGCCGTGAAGGTTCATGGTTTCGAGTTTTCAAATTTAGGGAGAAACTCATGTCTTTTAGTATCAATACCAACGTTGCTTCGTTGCAGGCGCAGAATTATCTGCGCATCAACAGCAATTTCCAAAGCAAAACCATTGAGGAAGTCACTTCGGGACTTCGGATTGTCAACAGCGGCGACGACGCCGCCGGCTTGGCCATTGCCAACGGCTACCGATCGACGGAAGCGGTGTTGACGCAGGGCGTTCAGAACGCCAATGACGGCTTAAGCCAGCTGCAGATCATGGACGGCGGCATCAGCAACATTTCGCAGCTTCTGGACCGCGCTCGCACCTTGGCGACTCAATCGGCGTCCGGCACCTTCGCTGGCGGTACCGCTGGACGAGGAGAGTTGAACAGTGAATTCCAGAGCGTGTTGGGCGAAATTGACCGGCAAGCGCAAGCCATTGGACTCAATCAGGGTGGACAATACGCCAAGACTTTGGGCGTGTTCATCGGCGGCGGCCAGGGTACGAACAGCGCAGCCGTCATATCCAACGGCACCGTTTCGGTGAATCTCAGCCAGTCCACTGTGGATACCCAGGGTCTGGGCTTGAAGGGCTTCACAGCCGGGTGGCAGGCAACCCCTGGCACGGCCGACACGGGTATGTACAATCTGAATGCCGGCGCCGTAAGTAGCGGCGGAGCAAACACCAGCGTATCGGGCATCCTCACGGCGAACGCTGCGCAGCTAACCACCGACAACAACAACCTTACCTTCACCATCCAAGGCCCGGGCTTCTCAGGAGGCGCAGGCGGGGCCATCACGGTAACCGCCAGCATGCAGGGTGTAGCAGACACAGGCACCCTTACTGCCGCCATCAATGCCGGCATAGCCAGTGCCGGACTGCAAGGCAGCGCCGCGGCTCAGGCCTTCGCAGCAGCCAACATCTCAGCGCAGATTCATACCGGCGCCGACGGCGCCGAGCAACTCCAGTTTGTGTCAGCCAACTCTGCTTTTAGCGTGACCGCCAACGACACCGTCGGCAACGCTTTATTGGGCAACTTTACGGCCGGCAGCACTTATGGCAACAACGCCGCTACCAGTGCAGTCGGCGCCGCCGCCGCCGCTGCGAACTCATTCGTTGCCCAGGGAACTCAGGAGGTTGCCGGAACGATTAATACTACTAACAAACAAGAAGGCCCCGGCCTCGCCTTCACCACGATGAACTTCAGCAGTGCGGCGACTGTTACCCCCAACGAGTTGCTAACTTTTTCAATTAACGATTCCAGCGGGACTCCCCAGACCGCCAGCGTAAACGTAGGCGGTAGCACCTCGGTGAGCACGACTGCCACCGTCGCGGTTCAGCAGATCAATGCCGCTCTGCAGGCCAGCGACAATGCCGCGGTTCGGAGCATTGTTGCGGTAGTCGATCAAACTGGCGGTAATATCTCGTTTGCCAGCGGCTCCGGATCGCAGTTTAACGTCAACTTCGGCCCGACCTATACTACCGGAGGCACCACTCTTGCTAGCGGCTTCGCGACCGTCGCCAATTCGATTACGCAGTCAGCGGACGTAGGCACGGGCGCGTCGGCTGATATCAGCACGCAGTCCGGCGCTCAGGCTGCTGTTACGGCGCTCGCTAACTCGGTCTCGGACCTCGGCAGCGCTCAGGCTACGGTTGGAAAGGGCGAAAACCAATTCAATTACGCCATCAACCTCGCGCAGTCCCAACTCAGCAACCTGGCTAGCGCCGAATCGGGCATTCGCGACGCCAACTTGGCCACCGAGGCAGCTAACCTTACCAAAGCCCAGATTCTAATGCAGGCCGGTGTGGCGGCGCTCGCGCAAGCCAATTCGGCGCCGCAGAATATTCTTTCGCTCCTGAAGGGCTAATCCCCAGGGAGCCTAAGCTGAAGTGGTCCTCCTATAAACGAGCGGAGGCGTCCTGCCGGACGTCTTCGCTCTTTTTTGTGCATCTCCCGAGAATTATTGGCCTGCTATTCACTTAATCATTAGCTGCAGGCTGCAATAAGAACGTGCCAAAACATACCGCTCGTTTGGGTAAACGCCCTTCCGCGCTCGACCTGGTACGCCAGGGCGATGCCCTCCGCAAATCGGGAGACTTCCCGCACGCCGAAGCTGCCTATCGTAAAGCAGTCCTTGTCGATCCGCGCTGCGCGGATGCGTGGGCTGAATTAGGCTGCCTGATGCTGGATTGCCGGCGCTTTTCTGAAGGTGTCACTTGTTTCCGGCAACTTTTAGGGCAGAACGGCAACCTCGACGCTGACGACTTTGCTCCAACCGCGGTAAAGCTCCTTCTGGAGGTGGTCTCTGGAAGACCTGAGTGGGTAAGAGGCCATTTTAGCCTCGGCTGCGCATTTGAACATCTGGGCGACAACGAACGAGCGCGCGACCAACTGGGCAACGCTCTGCGGCTGGACCCGGCGCGCGAGGCATCCGTCCAGGCCTTGTATGCCCGCATGTATTGGTCTGAGGAGAACTGGACAGACGGCATCGCCGCGGCCGACCGCGCCCTGGAGGTTGATCCGAAGTACTTCTTAGCGCTTGTTATCCGTAGCAAGTGTTGCGCGGAGCTCGACGACAGCGAGGAGGCGCTCTCCAGCATACGGCGGGCCCTGGAAATGGTTCCGCATAGTGAATTCCACAGCGGCTTGTTGTTCGACATTAACTTTCTGCCGGAAACGACACCGGAGACCCTGTATGCCGAAGCCAGGCATTGGAACGCGTGCCATGCGGCCCGCTTGGCGAACCAAATTCGTCCACACTCGAACACGCCGGATGCGGAGCGGCGTCTCAAGATCGGTTATATGTCCCCTGATTTATATGGGCATCCGATTGCAAAGCTCCTGATACCCGTCCTTGAACACCACGATCGCTCGCGATTTGAGGTGTGCGTGTACTCAGTCGGGGCTAAAGCAGACCAAATCACCGCCTATATCCGCAACAGCGTCGACAACTTCGTTCCAACCCGGGTACCGGACGTTGAACTGGCGGAGCGCATCCGCGTGGAAGGCATCGACATTCTCGTCGACCTGGCGGGGCATACCATGGGTTCGGCCTACCTGGCGTTCGCGCTGAAGCCGGCTCCGGTTCAGGTTTCGTGGCTGGGAGTTCTAAGTACGACTGGCATGGCGACTATGGACTACTTTCTGGGTGATGCGCAGATGCCGTGTCCCGGCACTGAGCAATTATTCACAGAATCCGTCTACCGGCTCCCACGCAGTCTTTGCTGCTATCGCCCGACAGCCAATGTTCCTGTGGCCCCGGCGCCGTACTTCGAACGAGGCTACATTACATTCGGGTGCTTCAATAGTTCACGCAAGATCAATCGCGATGTGGTGAGACTCTGGTCGGCCATTTTGCATCTTGTCCCCGAGAGCCGAATGCGGCTGAAATGGCACGGGATGGAGACGGAAGCCAAGCAGCGCCGGCTGCGGCAGTGGTTCGTGGAAGACGGTATCGCGCCCGAACGCTTAACGTTTGTGGGTGCCAGCATGACGACGGAATATCTGTTGGAGTATGGCGCTATTGACATAGCGCTCGACCCTTTTCCGTATAACGGCGGCACCACCACTCTAGATACTCTTTGGATGGGCGTGCCAATGGTGACGCTGGCAGGAAGGTTGGCGGTGCAACGGATTGCCGCGAGCATCTTGACCTCTGCCGGGCTCCCCGATTTTATTGCCCACACGCCGGAGCACTACCTCAAGACTGCTCTCTACCTGGCGGCGGTTGTTCCGAAGACGCCGGATCTGCGCCAGGAAATCCGTCGCGCTCTGGCTGCCTCGCCGTTGATGGACGAAGTCGGGATTGTGCGGGATGTGGAGAACGCATATCGCGAAATGTGGCGCACCTGGTGCCGGGCCCCCAGCTAAGCGATCCGGAGTTTCCAGAAACGTGTCAACTCATACCACTGGTTCCCGAAGCGGCTCTTCCGCGACCGCCCTCGTGCGCCACGGGGACGCGCTCCGCCAAGCGGGAGACTTCCTGCGCGCCGAAGAAGTCTATCGCAAAGCGGTCCTGGTCGATCCGCGCTGTGCGGATGCGTGGGCTGAATTGGGCTGCCTGATAGTCGACTCTCGCCGCTTCTCCGAGAGTGCCGCTTGTTTTCGGCAACTCCTGGGGCTGCGCGACGAAGCCGGAACGGACCATTCTCCCCAGGCCGCAGTCCAGCTACTGGCGGAAGTGGTGTCTCGAAGAGCTGGCTGGGCCAGAGGGCAGTTCAGCCTCGGTTGCGCATACGAACATTTGGGCGACAACCAACGGGCACGCGGCCACCTGGGCAACGCCATGCGGCTTGACCCGTCCCGCCAGGACGCCGTTGAGGCCCTGTATGCGCGAATGTACTATCTCGAGAAAAAGTGGAAGGACGGGATCGCAGCCTCGGATCGCGCATTGAAGGCGAATCCCAACTGCTTCCTGGCACACGTTATCCGTAGCAAATGCTGCGCCGAGTTGATTGACATGCGGGGAGCTGTTTCGGGCATGCGGCAAGCGGTCGACATTGCGCCTTATAGAGAAGGTCACAGCGGCCTCCTGTTTGAGATGAACTATCTGCCGGAAACAACACCTGAGGCCCTCTATGCCGAAGCTTGCCGCTGGAATGATTGGTATGCCGCGCCCTTGGCGAACAAGATTCGGCCACATTCCAATAAGCCTGACCCGGAGCGGCGTCTCAAAGTAGGCTATGTGTCGCCCGATCTGCATCGGCATCCGATCGCGAGGTTCCTGATACCTGTCCTCGAAAACCATAATCGGACGCAATTTGAGGTGTTTGTATTTTCTATCGGCGCCGAGGTGGACAGTATCACCGACTCTATCCGCGAGAGCGTCGACAACTTCGTTTCAACCCGGGTACCGGATGTTGAACTGACGGAGCGCATCCGCGCGGACGGGATCGACATTCTGGTCGACTTGGCCGGGCATACGACCGGCTCGGCCTACCTGACCTTCGCTCTCAAGCCGGCTCCGGTTCAGGTTTCCTGGCTGGGAGTTCTAAGTACGACCGGTATGTCGACCATGGACTACTTTATTGGCGATGCGCAGATGCCGTGTCCCGGCACCGAGCACCTGTTCACCGAATTCGTGTACCGGCTTCCACGCAGTCTTTGCTGCTATCGCCCGACCGCCGATGTTCCCGTGGCGCGGGCGCCGTATTTCGAGCGGGGCTACGTTACATTCGGATGCTTTAATCGGCCCCACAAGATCAATCGCGACGTCGTTAGACTCTGGTCGGCCATTTTGCATCTCGCCCCCCGGAGCCGGATGCTTCTGAAATCGCACGGAATGGAGACGGAATCGATACAGCAATGGCTGTGGCAGTGGTTCTCCGAAGACGGCATCCCGCGCGAACGCGTGCAGTTCGCCGGAGCGAGCCTGCCAATGCAATATCTGGTGGATTACGGCGCGATTGATATAGCGCTCGATCCGTTTCCGTACAACGGAGGCAGCACAACTATCGACGCGCTTTGGATGGGTGTGCCGGTAGTGACGCTGGCAGGCCGTCTGGCGGTACAATGCTGCGGTGCGAGTATACTGACCGCTGCCGGGCTCCCCGATTTTATCGCTCAGACTCCCGAGCAGTATCTCAAGATTGCTCTCTACCTGGCGGCGGTTGTTCCCAAGACGCCGGATCTGCGCCAGGAAATCCGGCGGGCTCTGGCCGGGTCGCCGTTGATGGACGAGATCGGGATTGTGCGGGATGTGGAAAAGGTATATCGGGAAATGTGGCGCACCTGGTGCCGGGCCACAAACTAGGCGATTTGGCGCCGCACGCTAGCCCGGCTGTTCAACGCTTCTGATACAGAGTTGATCACCAGGTCGACATCTTGCTTTCGCATATCCGGAAAATGCGGGAGGCCCAGAACCCGGCCGCCCAACTCTTCGGTCACCGGCAGGACGCCGCGGGGACAATCCATGAAAGCCGGTTGAGTATGGCACCCGGTTCCCCACCATAACCTGGTTTCGATACCCGACTGCAACAGGATTTGGGAAACTTGATCCCGCGTGCGTGGCGGCAACAGTACGCTGGTGGTGCCAGAAACCCAGCCATGGCCGTATTTGGGTTGAAGCGAGGCTCGATCGAGGTGTGCAACGGCGTGCCGGTACCATTCCATGATCCGGACGTGACGCTGGCGCGTTTCGGACCAGGATGCCAGGCTCGCCAGCGCCACGGCGGCGTGGTATTCGCTCATTTTTGCGTTTAATGCGGGGAGCATGGCGTTGCGCGAGCCTTGAAATCCGAAATTGCAGCAGGCCCTGACACGCTCGAGGAATTGCGCATCGGTGCTCGAGACGAAGCCGCCCTCTCCAGCACCCAGAATCTTGGTGGCGTGCAGACTGACGACGGACGGAATGTGGCTCGGGCGCGTGGTATCGAACGCGGCGGCGGCGTCGACGATCACTAGCACACCGGTGCGATCTTCAAACTCCTCCCAAGCCTTGACATCGATTGGGGCGCCAAACGGCGACACGACGATGAGGGCGCTTACCGGGCGCGGCATGCGCTTCAACATTTCCTTCACATGGTCGGGATTCAGCGCCCAGCTCCGGCGGTCGACATCGACGAACCACGGAGTTAGACCAGCAGCGCGTGCCGCGTGAGGAGTGGCTGCAAAAGTCCACGATGGCACCAGACAGATGGAGCCTGGAGATACTCTTCGGGCCAGGAGCGCCACCGTAAGCCCCAGTGTCGCGTTCGCGGTAGTAATCACAGCATGGCTTGAGAAACCCAGGTGCCGGCTGAGCTGCTCCTCCAGCCGGACCACGAGAGCCCCGGAATTCGAATACCAGCGTCGTTGGTCGATCTCTTCGAGATAGGGCAAAAGTTCCGCCGCGGGCGGAAGGCTGGGCCTCAGCACCTGCATGTTGGCTGAGGCGCTCGATGGCGGCGCCGGTCGACGGGGCGCCGGACGGGTTGGCACTGGATACGGTATGCGCTGCGTGGCCATCTCTGGTAACCTCATCGACCAGATCCTTCTTGAGAACGAGATAAACTCTCAATGACGCAGAGGTATATCCGGAGGGAATAGAGGCTCGCACGCGCGGGCGTTAACGTAGATAGCGGTCTCCCGGGCTTCGCGATCTGATTACCCGCGCGGGTGTTCCGTAAGCGACCACTTGATCCGGCAGATCGCCCAGCACAACGCTTCCAGCTCCTACCACGGCGTGAGAGCCGATACTGACTTTTTCTGCCACGCAGGCTTCGAGACAGATGGCCGAATAGGCGCCCACCCGGACGTTGCCTGCCAAAGTGGCCCCGGGGCCGATACTGGCAAAATCATCGAGGCACGAGTCGTGATCGACTGACGCGCGCGTATTGACGATACAAAACGAACCCACCGACGCATTGCTATTGACCACGCCGCCCGCCATCACAGCTGTGCCTGGGCCGAGACAGGCGGACCGGGCCACTTGAGCGCCAGGATGTACGGTGGTAAGTGCCGGAAGCGCAGGCGCCAGTTGCTTTATCTTCGCCGCGACGATACCTCGATTCCAGTTGTCGCCAACGGCAACGAAGAAACCTTGAGGATCATGCTCGCGGACTACTTCAGGAAGATCGTCCAAACTGCCCAGGATCGGGTAACCGATTTCGATCATCCCCGGGAGCTTGGTGTCGTTCAGGAATCCCAAGATGCTATGAGTGCCGGTCCGTTCGATGATGTCGACTATCACCCGTGCATGGCCGGATGAACCGACGATCAACACACCGCTCATTAAGGCTTGAAACTGTCGGAGAGGTATTTCAAGATTGCCTCGCGGTCTTCGGGCTTGATCTGCGCACCCCAGCCGGTCATTTTTTGGACTTCGCGATCCCACTGCGCGGGCGTGAGGCGCTGCTGGGTCATCATGGCTTCGTCGTGACAGACGAAACACGCGGCCTTGTAACCTGGTGGTTGCTCGCCGGGATGAACACCCGCCGCAGCAGGCGGTACCTCATTGCCTGAGACCTCCACTTCCATCGGCTGCGCGACATTCCACAAGTATCCCGACGGGTTCCATTCCTCGCGAAGCGGCTGCGCTTGGCCGGCGGCGTTAGTGGCGCGAGCGATGAGAGTGTACTTGCCGGCAGGCGCCTGCCAATCCAGCTCCCATAGACGCCAGGCATAGCGGCTTTGATCTTTGCCCAGCTTGGCCGGCTTCCATGTGTTCCCGCCATCTACTGAAACGTCGACTTTCGTGACAGGCGAACCATTCGACCAGGCCGTTCCACTGATGCGAACCCGACCGGGCTTCACCCAATTGCCGGGCGTCGCGATTACGGATTTTACATTTAAATCGGTGACTGGCACCAACTCGGACGCGTCCACCGCTGCGCCTGGCTCGACGTGACGCGCGGGATGCCGGTAGGCGGTCTTCATCCAGAAGCCTTCGAATTCATGATCCAGCACTTCGATGTGCCGCAGCCATTTCACCCAGGAATCGCCGGCCCAGCCGGGGGCGATCAGGCGCAGCGGGAAACCATGCTCGTCAGGCAGCGGCTGGCCATTCATCTCGTAAGCCAGCAGGGTATCGGGATCGAGCGCCTTCTGCACGGTGAGGGTCCGCTGGAATTTCGGCATGGCGCCGAGTGGAGAATCTGAGCCGTCGAGAAGAATCTGTGTAGCGGATTCTTTCAGGCCGGCCTTCTGAAGCACGTCGCGAAACTTGACACCGGCCCACCGCCCATTGCCGACGCTTCCGAACGCCCACTGTGTACCGGCGACGCGTGGCTGATAAAAGCTGCGTCCATTGCCGGCGCACTCCAGTACGCCCACCAGCTCGACGCGCGGCAGCTTCTTCAGATCGTCCATGGTCAACGTGAGCGGCTGGTTGACCACGCCGTCAACCTTCAACCGCCAGTCGCTCAGATTGGCTCGCTCCGGGAAATAGGTGTGACAGCGGACGAAGAAGCGGTCCAGGGGGGTGATCCATTCATGGAAACCGTCGAGCGGCATCTCCAGATCCGCCGGGCGAGAAGACCGCGCGATCATTTTGGAGAGATCGGCGGCGGAGGTCAACCGGGGCAGCACGCCGGCAGCGGCAGCGAGAAAAAGTTTGCGTCGAGTCATTTTCATCAGAAGGTCACATTTCTACTAATGAATTCACCATCTTTGAGCTGAACGTCAAAATCGAGGAAGGCTCCATTCCGGGCCACGCGAACGTGATAGGTACCGGGCGGCAAGCTAAACAGCGCGTTGGTGCGCTTGGATTGCGCTTCGCCGTTAATCTCAATCGTAGCGCCGGGCGGCGTGGAAGTAATGCTCAATGAAGCAGCGATCTTATTCAACTGCATGAAAATGTCGCCGTCCTGCGGAACATTGAAAACGCGAGGATAAGCCCGGTAGCCCCCGAGCTGAACGTTTAATACATGCCGGCCCTGGGGAACCGACAACAGGCAGGGCGTCTTGCAGGCTAGCGACGAGTTGTTATCGATGCTCACCTGCGCGCCGGGAGGGTCGGTCAGAAACTGCACGGTCTGGTCGGCTCCGGGCCGGGCCACGACGGGGGCCGGAATGGAGGAAACCTCGCGGCGCGGGGTATCGCGGGGCGTATCTTTAGGAGCCGTGCTCCGAGGGGGTTCGCTGGGCGGAGTCGCCTTGGCCTTCTCAGGAGGCGCACTGTCAGGCTTGGTGTTTTCGGGACTCGTCGTCTGCGGCGGAGGCTCGGGTTTCGATGCCTGCTTGGAAGCGTCGTCGGTACCCCGCGCCTCGCCAACGGGACTGGGTTTTGTCGCCGAATCGTCCGGCGCAGAATTAGGAGGAGCCGGGTTGGAAGGAGCCGGCTTTGAGGGTGGCGGTTGCGCTTGCGTCTCCGCCGACGTCGCAGCCGCGGGTTCAGAATTACGGTTGAATAAGAACTTTTGAGCACCGAATAACACCAGGCCAACCAATCCGATGCCGACCAGCATCCACATCAGACTTCGGAGCAACGGGTTGCGGGGTTCCGTCTCATCGCGCCGGAGAGGGCGCGGCGGAGGCATCTCGATCGGGATTGAAGGCGGGGGCGCCGGCGCCGGTTTTCGCACCGGAGAAGCAGGCGGGCGGACGGCGGTATGGTCGATGGCCGCTCCAGCTCCGAGGGTCGGCATAGTTTGGGCGATGCTTCTCGGCAGCGGATTCCAGTTTGGATTTGCGTTGCAGGCAACGGCCAGCGCTTCGACGAACTCCATGCATCCGGCGTATCGTTCGGTGGCGTTTTTCGAAAGCGCTTTCCGCACCACCACTTCTACTTGAGGTCCCAAGGTTGGATTGAGCCGCTGCGGCGGCACCGGATCCTCGCGCACAATACGATAGAGCAGAGACGGCAGATGATCGGCCACGAAGGGCTTCTCGCCGGTGAGTATTTCGTAGGCGATCACGGCCAGCGAAAACTGGTCCGCCCGGCCGTCTACGGCATGCCCTTGCACCTGTTCGGGGGACATGTAGTTGGGCGTCCCCATCATGACGCCGCTCTGGGTCATCTGCTGCGAAAGAATCTTGGCGACGCCGAAATCGGTGATCTTCGCCAGCGCGCCCTCGTGGATCAGAATATTGGCGGGCTTGATGTCGCGGTGAACGATGCCTTTTCGGTGCGCGTAGTCGAGTGCGGTTGCAGTCTGCCGGAAGATCGACAACGCTACCTCCTTGCCCAGCACCTCCTGGCTGTTGAGGATTTTTTCGAGCGGAGGGCCGTCGACATATTCCATGAAAATGTATGCCAGGCCGTTCTCTTCGGCGATGTCGTAGATGGTGACGATGTTGGGGTGGGACAGTATACCGGCCGATTGCGCCTCGCGGAAGAGACGTTCACGCAGCCGGTCGCGTTCGGTTTCATCGGTGAAATCCGACAACCGGATGGTTTTGATCGCGATGACCCGTCCGATGGCGGGATCCTGGGCCCGATAAACGATTCCGGTGGCCCCTCGTCCGAGTTCATCTAAGATTCGGTATCGGCCGATCTGCTCCACACTACTCCAGAGGGGCAAAAACCCCTCGCTCACGGACAATCTCTACGCGCTTCGAGCTTTGGCTCGCGTATGCGCTCGTGTGGTTATTTTAACAAGGTCGGTCGCGAGCGAGTGTCGATGCGTCGCCGCAGGGTACACTTGTCAGTCATGGATCTCCGCTATCCTATCGGACCATATAGCCCACCATCAACGATTGGGCGCGCCGAACGCGACGCTTGGATTGCGGAAGTGGAGGCTTTGACGGGCCATCTGCGTAATGCCGTGGAGGGTTTGAGCGACGACCAGCTGGACCAGCCGTATCGTACCGATGGTTGGACGGTACGCCAAGTCGTACACCACATTGCGGACGGTCACATGAGTGCCTATATGTTTGTTCGCCTGGCGCTTACGGAGCCGACGCCGGCCATCAAACCGATCGAGGAAGCGGCTTGGGCGGAACTTCCGGACGCGAAGTCAGGCCCGATTGAACCATCGCTCGCGCTAACGGATGCGCTGCACTTGCGCTGGGTGATGTTATTGCGTTCATTGCCGGATGTTGATTTCAAGCGCAGCTTTCGGCATCCCGATGGTCGCGAATTGACCCTCGACTGGACCCTGGGTTATTTCGCTTGGCACTCGCGCCATCATGTCGCGCAAATTCTGAACTTGCGGAAACGCCAAGGCTGGTGAGACCGGCGAGCATGCCGGCCCGTGGGATTAAGTCGCCATCAGGTCGGCATTAACCCGATGCGCCGCCGCAGGGCTTGGAAACGCGTCTCATTTCGCAAGCTGTCGAACTCGGGATTGAGCAGCTGTATCGGTAGAGACGGGTCGTGGGCTTCGAGCGCCTGTTCGAGGTAGTTCTGCGCTTTCTCCTTATCTTGCAAGCCGCAATAAATGCTCGCGAAGCTCACCGGCGAAACGTAATACGACTCGGACCGGATGTTGAGATTAGCGATTTCGCGCAGAGCCTCCTCGCGCCGATTGGCCATGGCGTAGCAGTAGCCGAGCTGGCCCCCCAAAAGCGAGCGACATTTCAGTTGCGTCGCGTTGGTAAAGTGAGCGATCGCATCCTGGAACATTCCCTTGCCGGCATAGGCCAATCCCAGACCGAAGTGAGGCAGCGCATAATCGGGCGCCAATTTGGACACCAGAAGGTGCTGCGAAATGGCCTCATCCAAGCGGCGGCACACGCCATAGAGCCATCCCAAGACGAAATTCGGAAACAGCGACGCCGGGTCCATTTCGAGGGCCCGCTCCACCTCGACCACCGCGGGATCGAACATTCCGCGGCAAGCGAGTTGAACTCCGTAGGCGATGTGGCCGATTGGATCGTGGCTGTCCAATTGGATCGACTTTTGCAGCTCGCGTTCGCCAGCCTCCCAATCCCAATCGAGAATGGACAACACCGACCCGAGTGCAATGTGAGTCTCGGGCAGGACAGTATTCAGCGAGAGGGCCTTGAGCGCCGCCTCTTTCATGCGGCCGCCGGTCTCGTTTGGGGCCAGGAAACCGAACATCGAACTGACTGTCAAGGCTTCGGCCAGCGCAGCCCAGGCCGCGGCGTAATTGACATCGCTTTCGACCGCCCTGGTGAAACACGAAACGCTGTTGCGAATGGTATCGGGCGTGGCCAGTTTCCAGTAATAGCGGCCCTGCAGGTAGGCGTCGCGCCCGTCCTGATGGGACGCTTGCCGCCTGGCCGAGGCTTCATTCGGAAAGGCGGCCAGTTCGCGCAACAGGAGCTGAGCCAGCTGTTCCACGGGGGCCAAGTCGTCTAACCGGTAGTCGGCCGCTTCCGACCAGATGTACGAGTGGTCGGGCGACTGTATCAATTGGAGGATCAGATGAAATCCGCCCGGCTGAAATTCGATGCTGCCTTCCACCGCGTAGTCCGGCGTGGCGGCTGGCGCCGAATGCCCATTTCCATTGGTCCCGTTCGAATGGGTTTCCGGGTCTGAAAGGGTGTCCGGAGCGAGCTGGTCGCTGCTGTTCGGCCGCGAATTTGTGATGACCTGAAAGCAGCCTTCTTTGATCAACACATGCGAAAGCCTGCGCTGGATCTCCTCAGCGATGACTTCCCCTCCCGACGGCGGTTGCATCAAGGCGAAAGGGCCGATCTCGAGGATCCTTCGTTGCGACGGCACGGCTGAGGTGGAGCTGGCGTGCCGGTACTCGAAGATCGGGACGTAGCTGCCTTTCCGCAGAAGGACCCGAACCGGATCTTCCTGTCCTTCCGTCCGATAGTATTCTTCCAGCTTGTTGCGTAAGCGGCGCGCTTCGACACGAACGATGGAGTCTACGCGCGGATCAAATGCTTCCCGGCGGTCGAATACTTCCAGACCGATCAGGTACTCTTTTAGCCGATGCGGCTGGCCGAGTAGGCTTTCTTCCACTACGAATTGCAAGAAACGGCGGATCCTATGAGATTGAATAAATGCCCGGCTGCGCAGAATGCGATCCAGTTCCGACTTGATCTCAACGGCGGGAACGCCGTTCAGAGTAGTTGTGACTTCGTCGATAGCTGATGTGACGGCTGAATCATACATTTCACTTAGTTCGACACTCTTTCCTGGTAACTAGTTACAGATGAATCTACTTTCATCTCAGTATAAAGCGTAGACCAGCTTACGGTTAGAGGCCCTGGTTCGCGTGCAACTTGCTCACTGGCTGGGTTTTCGGAGAGCGGAGATCGGGATCATTTTCTTGGGGTCGACAACGGCATTACGCGTGCAGCACTCGGCGTACAGAAAAGACAGGAGTTCCTCCAACGTCGCGGTGTTGGCGCTGTACCAGAGATAGGTGCCGTCCCGCCGGACGCTGACCAGATCCTCGTTCTTCAGTTTATCCAGGTGATGGGACAGTGTGGAGGCGGGAATCCCCAGCTCTTCCTGGATCTGGCTGACCACCAGACCAGCAGGGTGGGCTGTGAGAAGAAGTTGCATGATCCTCAGCCGTGGCTCGGTTCCCATGGCGGAAAACATGTCGGCGTAGCGAGCAACATCGCCGGCAGACGGCTTCTTGGCATGCGAGGCGGGCATAACACCATTATGGCGGCTTCGTTACAGGTTCATGGCCGAAATATCGACCGGCGAGCGGTGCCCTTCCACTACAACGATGCCGCTTTCGGTGACGTGGTAGAGTTGGCGGTCCCGGTCGAGATCAAAGCCGATGGTGGCATCTTCCGGCACGCGTACGTTTTTGTCCAGAATCGCTCGGCGGACGCGGGCGCGGCGGCCGATGTCGCAGTTGTCAAAGATAATCGAGTCTTCCACGTAAGCATTGGAGTGGATGCGCACACCCCGGCCGATGATGGAACCACGCACCAGGCCGCCGGAGAGGATGGCGCCGCCGGATACGATGGAATCCAGCGCCTGGCCGCGGCGGCCGTCATAATCGAAGATAAATTTGGCTGGAGCGTCGAAATAGCCGGCGGTTCTGAGAGGCCATTGGCGATTGTACAAGTTCAGCTCCGGGGAGACCGACCGCAAGTCCATATTGGCGTCGAAATAGGCATCCAGGGTTCCGACATCCCGCCAGTAAATGGGGGCCCCGGCCGGATCGCCGGGGATACGGTTGGTCTGAAAATCGTAGGCGAACATGTCGGCGCGGCCAATCAAGCCAGGCAGGATGTCGCGGCCGAAATCGTGAGAGCTGCGCTCATTTTCGCCGTCGGCGCGCAGTTCCTCCAACAGCAATTTGGTCGAAAACAGATAGTTCCCCATCGACGCATAGACCCGGTTGGGGTCGCCCGGCATGGTGGGAGCATCCGGCCGCTTCTCGTGAAAACCGCGAATCGAGCCATCCTCCCGAGTTTCGATCACTCCGAACTCGACGGCCTGTTCCTTTTCCACCGGGATCGCCGAGACGGTCACCTGCGCTCCCCGATCGACATGAAATTCGACCATCTCCCGGATATTCATGCGATAGATGTGATCGGCGCCGAAGATGGCTACCACGTGCGGCTCGGCCTGTTCGATCAGATTGATGTTTTGATAAATCGCGTCGGCGGTTCCGCGATACCAGTCTTCCCCCAAGGATCGCATCTGGGCTGGGACAGGAATGATGAAATGATTGCGCAGCAGGCTGGAGGCTTCCCATCCCTCGCGCAGGTGCTGGAGCAAAGACTGGCTTTTGAACTGAACCAGAACGTAGACGGAATAGATACCCGAGTTCACCAGGTTGCTCAGAACGAAGTCGACGATGCGGTAACGTCCGCCAAAGGGGACGGCGGGCTTGGCACGCTCCTTGGTCAGCGGATAGAGGCGAGTTCCTTTGCCCCCGGCTAGCACAAACGCAAGCACTCGCAGTTGCATTTTGAGAGAGTCTCGGGCGGCGCATGACAACCAAGCTGCCCTTGTTTATTTTGGCAGAAGGCAGGCGAAACGGGGAAGTGCTAAAGCACTGGGAGGATTTCCAGGGGTAGGCGGAGCGGTCCGCCGTACCTCTGAGCTGAACGAATCCGGAACTCTTCGCCCATCTTGAGGCTCTTCGCCGGCAGATTGGTTCCAAGCGCTCGTGACTGTCCGCTTCTTGCTCGTGAATCTCCTATGGATATCCTAGACTCCAACGAGGCTGGTTTCCGAGGCGTTAGAGATCCATTGCTCCTCGAAGTCGCGCCCTAGCAAGGTCGGATTCTGATCTCCCACGATTTGACGCACCATGACCCGCTATTTTCGCGAACGCTTGGCTGCGGGAAAATCGAGTGCTGTAGGCCTGAGATCCTCACTCCCAACGGAGAGCGCGCATCGGATCCACCAGCGTGGCGCGGCGCGCGGGAATGTAGCCCGAAAATATCGCTACCAGCGCGATGCCGCATGTTGCTAGCGCGATGGTAAGCGCGTCATTGGGCTGGATTCCATACAACTGCGATTTTGCGAATCGAGTCAGGGCCCACGCCGCGGGCAGGCCGAGCGCGACGCCAATCGCGACCAACTGCAGCACTTCTCTCATCACCATCCAGAGGACGTTGTGGCTGGCCGCGCCGAGCGCCATCCGGATACCGATCTCGCGCGTTCTCTGCGCCACCGTGTAGGCCATCACCCCGTACAAACCGATGGTCGCAAGCAGCGTCGCCAGAATGCCGAATCCAGTCGACAGCGTTGCCACCAGGCGCTCCGTGATGAGCGACTCCGCTTGCTGCTTTTCGAGCGTCTTCATTTCCGACACGGGCAGATTCGAGTCCAACCCGTTTACTACCTGGCGGATGCTCAAGAATGCCTGTTCCGGCAGGCGGGCAGTGCGAACGTAGGCCGTCATCCCCAGCACGAAAGGCACCTGATGATAAGGCTGGTATACCTCTATTGGAATTTCGTCGCGCATGCTCTCGTATTTTGTGTCGCGGACAACGCCGACGATCTCGATATCGAGCTTGGTACCGGGATTGCCACCCATGCCGATGTGGCGTCCCAGAGCGTTGCCGTCTTTGAAATATCGCTTCGCAAATTTTTCATTCACAATGCAGACTTTGGGCGCATCACGGCCATCGCTCATGCGAAAGTCGCGGCCCGCGAGTATGGGGATGTTCATGGTCCGGAAGTAATCCGGCGAGTTGAACTGCATGTGCGGATCGGGAGCGTCTGTCGGATTATGGGAGAAGCCTTCAATGGCAATGCTGTTGTCCCACTCGTAGCCGTATAAAACCGGCATTACCGCGAAGGCCGACGCTTCCACGCCGGGAATAGCGTCGAGATTTTCGCGGAGCTGGCGATAGAAATCCAGACTGCGTTCGGGCTTGTATCCGTTCCTGGTCGGATCAATGGAAAACTCGACCAGATTGTTGGTGTTAAATCCAGGATCGAGATCCTTCAGGTTTCTTAAACTACGAATGAATAAGCCCGCGCCGATCAGCAAGAGCAGCGAAAGTGTCACCTGAGCGGCGACCAAAGCTTTGCGCAACCCGACCGATGTTCCGCCGGCGATCGAGCCGACCTGGTCTTTCAATGTTCCGGCGAGCTGAGGACGAGTCGATTGGAGCGCCGGGACCAGGCCGAAAATGATTCCGGTCAGCAGCGAGATGCCGAGATTGAAGGACATAATCCGCCAATCCGGAGTGCTCGAAATGGTGAGCGGAGTGTCGCCGGCGGGCAGGAAACCGAGCAGCGCCCGATCCATCCATACGGCCAGCGCCAAGCCCGCGATGCCGCCGGTGACGGCCAGCAGCAGGCTCTCGATCAAGAGTTGTGAAACGATTCGCGACCGGCTTGCTCCCAAGGCTAGCCGCACCGCGATCTCTTTCTGCCGGGCGGTGGCACGCGCCACCAGGAGATTGGCGACGTTGGCGCACGCGATCAGCAGCACCAGTCCGACAATGGCGCTCAGCACCAGCAGTGCGCTCGAAAACTGGCGGCGCAGCTCGGAATCGCCCTTGGACGCGGGCAACAGATCGATCCACATGGTGAGAAACCGCTGCCTGACTTCGGGAGCGGCGCGCGCGAAGTCTTTTTCCCGCACTTCCATCTCGAGCATCTGGTGGAAAAATGGCTGCAGGGCGGTTTTGGCCTGCTGCTCTGTCACACCGGGCTTCATCCGTCCGAACACGTTGACCCAGCGCCCGCGGCGCGACTTGAAATTGTACTCAAAACTGGAGCCGAAGGTGTCCATCTCGGCCTTCATCATTACCGGCACGCGGACTTGGGGAGACTTTCCCGGGTCGGTGCCATCGAAGCCGCCCTGGCTCACGCCCACGATGGTCAGTGGATATCCGTTCACAATTAGTTTCTTTCCAATTACAGCCGGACTTCCGGCGTAGCGGCTCAGCCAGTAACGGTAACTGAGGACGGCATAAGGAGCGCCGCCCGGAGTCTTGTCGTCTTCAGCGGTGAACAGGCGTCCCAGCGCTGCGCCGACGCCCAGCACCGGAAAATAGGTTCCCGACACCAATTCGCCATCGACGCGCTCGGTTCTGCCGTCCGAGCTAACGCTCATGGACGTCTCCCAGCGGCAGAACATCCCACTGAAGATCTGGTTGTGGTCGCGAAAATCTTCATACATCGGGTAGGACAGCTTGTAGCGGCCATTGTTGCTGCCGTAATGCGGCCCGCGGCCCCACAAAAGCACGAGTTGCTGCGGATCTTTGACAGGCAGCAGCCGGAGAAGCACTTGGTCTACCAAGGTAAAGATGGCGGTGTTTGCGCCGATGCCGAAAGCCAGCGAGAGTACTGCCACCACAACGAATATCGGTGACTTTCGGAAGGTCCTGATGGCGTAACGCAGATCTTGCACAAGATTGCCCATGTCGTGAATACTCCGCTTCTTCAAGAACGTTACGCCTGTGGGAAAGTTAGGCGGTGCGCTTCAAAAAGACCGATCGCAGGACTAGCGATTGAAAAGGGACCGCAGCCAGGCTCCGATATGCAGATGCCGGCCGGGGCATTCGGCCCAAGGGGCGAAGCTGATAACGTCGGTGCTGCGTTCGATGTCCAAAGTAACGGGCTCCTCAGGGCTCTTATAGTCCAGCCGGATCACCACGCCAGAGCCACATGACTGCGACAGACCGATCTTCGCCGAAGACTGATCGGCGTGGGCGCTTTTGGGCCCCCAGTCCTCGAGAAACTTGTCAAACGGGTAGTCCTGGCAAGGATGGGTGTCCGAGCAACCCCACAAACGGTAGGCGCCCTGATAATCCTGCGCCTGCAAACGGCTCACAAACGTCCTAGCTTGCTGTTCTTCGGAACGATTTTTGAAAATCCCGTAAGCAATGAGCGCAATGACAATGACCGAACCCGCCACGATCGAGGCGTTTTTAATCAGATGGATTCGTTTCGCGCGGTGCTCTTCCGCGGCGCCGTAGGCTTCTAAATAGCTGGCCATCTCCCTACAACTATTTTACCGGATAGGCTTTGTTGTAGCCGGTGACGGCGTCGGCGGTGAGATCGAGATTGGTTTTAAAGAAAAGAGTATTGGCGGTATCGACCACTAGATCCAGGCCTTTTTCGTCAGCCAACTTCTTTACCACCTCTTGCATGCGCGTCCCGGCTCGTTGCAGGACTTCATTGCGGTCTTTATCGGCGTCTTCCTGAAGATCCTGCTGCAGGCGTTGCAACTCGCGCTGCTTTCTCTGGCCCTGCGCGGTGAGTTCCTGCTCGCCCAACTGATTCAGCTTGCCGCCTTGCAATTGGTTCTGGATGTCCTGCAGGTCTTTTTGCAGTTTCTCGAGCTGGTCTTGACGAGGTTTGTATTTAGCCGTCAGTTCGAGCTGGGCCTTTTTGATCTCGTCGGTCTCGAGTATGGCCTTCTGCGAATTGATTACCGCCAATTTGATCTGTGCGTTGGCGATGCCTAGAAACGCAAAGCAAGCCAGCAGCGTGAGAGCGAGCTTACTCATTTCGCGAGTACTCCCAGGATTTCGTCTTCGCGCAAAATGAGATATTCCTGTCCATCGATTCGTACATCGGCGCCGGAATACTTGCCGAACAGAATGCGATCGCCGGATTTGACGTCGGGCGCCGCTCGCTGCCCATCCTCCAGCAGCTTGCCTTTGCCGACAGCCACTACTTCGGCCTGTTGCGGTTTTTCTTTGGCCGAATCCGGAATGATGATGCCGCCCCGCATCGTTTCCTGTTCTTCCAGTCGCCTGACGAGTATGCGATCGTGAAGCGGACGAAGGTTCATAACCTATCTCCTGTCACTAACCTCAAGAGGGAATTGAAAAGCGGAATCCACAGAAGCCGCAGACGATCAATATAACACAAATCAGGTCTGACCCACCCAGTCCGGCGCGGCCACGGCTTTCCACCGCGATCGGATGGCGTTGATGCGTTCGCGATCGAGCCGGCCGGCCTGCAGGAGCTCGGCATTCTGCTTCCAGCGTTCAGGTTTGGTAGTCCCGACGATGGCAGTATGGACGCCTTCAGCCGATAGGGTGAAGCGAAGCGCGGTGGCGACATCCTGGCTGGAGTTGGTACGGAGAAAATCATAATCCAACTGTTGCAAGCGCTCCCAATAAGGCTGATAATATTCGGACGGCTTGGACGATTCCTTCCAGACGGCGTTGGCGATAGGGCGCTTGGCAATGACCCCGATTTCTTTCGCTCGCGCGGCTGGCAGCACCAGATCGAGCGCCTCCTGATCGGCGATGCTCACCGAAATCTGCAGGGTGTCGAAGATGCTCGATTGGACCGCGTAGAGCGCCGCCTGCCCATCGCCGCTGTAGCCGATGAACCTCGTCTTGCCCGCATCGCGCGCCCGCTGGACCACATGAATTACGTCACCCTGGCGAAGTTGCTCTTCGGTGCAACTATGCAGTTGCAACAAATCCAGGCGATCGGTCTGGAGACGCTTCAGACTGCGGTCGATCTGTTCCGCCATCTTTTTTGGATTCCAGTGATCGCCATCTTTATCATGGCCGCATTTGGTGAACAGAAAATATTCGTTGCGGCGCCGGGATGCAACTTTGCCGATCTTCTCTTCGCTGTCAACGTAGCACTCGGCCGTATCGATCACATTCAGACCGGCGTCGAGCGCGCCGTTGATCAAACGCTCGACAGTTTCCTCGGGCACGCCGCGATAGCCGATCTCGGCGCCGCCGTATCCTAGCACCGTGACGCTCATCCCGGTCTTGCCAAGAATGCGCTTTTCCATAGGCTGGCGCGCGTTGGGAAGCGATCAGTAAGCGTGGGCGACGCGATAGCCGTACGGATCCGCGCCGGCCTCGATGACGCCATCGAGCAACACGCGAACCATGACGGGCGCGGCGCCGCTGGCCCAGCGGGAACGGATGCCGACGCGATCGCCACGGCCTGCGAGATCCTGCATCACATTCTGCGAAATGCGTTCATCGAGCAGCAGGTCGCCGCGAACCCAGGCATGATTATCGAAGCTCGATACGAGATGGCGGGTCTGCAGGCGCGGCGCTTCCACAGCGGCCTGTGCGTTCATTCCGAACTCTACGACATCTAAGAAAAGCTGGATCAGGCTCTGATCCTGATTGTCGCCGCCGGGCGTGGAGAACGCCAGGTAGGGACGGCCTTGCTGGGTGACGAGCGTTGGGCTGAGAGTCACGCGGGGCCGCTTGCCCCCGGCCAACTCGTTGGGAGAACCCGGGACCAGCAGAAAACTCTGGGCTCGCTCGGTAAGCGGAATGCCGGTGTCGCCGGCGATCACCGACGGCAGCCAGGCGCCGGACGGCGTGGCCGAAAAGACGATGCCGTCTTTATCGATCGCATCCACGCAGGTGGTATCGCTGGACATCAGCTCAGGGTCGATCTTGGTGCGCGCGATCTCCATGTCGATTGGATGCCGCCCCTTCTTGTCATTAATCGTGCCGGGAATAAAGTCCAAAGAGGCCTTCGCTCCAATGAGCTTGCGCCGCTCGGCCGCGTAATCCTTCGACAGCAGCGTATCAGTGGGAATGTGGTTGAATTTCGGATCGCCGTAATAAGTGTCGCGGTCTGCATAGGCGAGCTTGAGAGCCTCCGTGACTTTATGGATGTATTCGGCGGAGTTGAAACCCATGGATCGCAGATCGAAGCCTTCCAGAATGTTCAGAGCTTCGAGCATGGCTGGTCCCTGGCTCCAGAATCCGGGCTTGTAGACCTTATAGCCGCGATAATCGACCGAGACAGGCTCTTCAGGCTGCAGCTTGAACGCCGCCATGTCTTCGTATCGCAGCAGGCCGTCGTTCTCTTTCATGAAGGTGTCGATGCGATGAGCGATGTCCCCGCGGTAGAAGAAATCGCGTACGGCATCGATTCCGGCGTTGCGATTGCCTCCCGAGGCCAGCGCCTTCTTTTCAGCCGCGACCATCGAGCGCAAAGTCCGCGCCAGATTGGGCTGGCGGAAAATTTCTCCGGGCATCGGAACCTTGCCATCCGGCATGAACGTTTTCTTCGAATCGGGCCACAGATCGAGGAAACGGCGCGAGCGGGCGATAGATCCGGCGCGCATCTCATCGATGGCCATGCCATCGGCGAGTTCGATGGCGGGCTGTGCAACTTCGGCGAACGATTTGGTGCCGAAATCGCGGAGCGCGATCAGTCCGGACTCCACCATGCCGGGAACCAAGGCAGGCATGATGCCGGCCACTGGAATAATCCCCTTCATGCCGCCGGGTTCCAGCGTCAGGATTTCACCGGCCTTAGGTTTGCGTTCGCGGAACATTTCGGCGGTGGCGAGCTTCGGCATGGTCCCAACGCCCGCAATGGAATAGACCTTGCCAGCTTTGGTGCGAATCAGGATGGGCGCTTCGCCCCCCATGCCGAAATGCGAGAACTCGGAGACGGATGCCGCGAACATCGTGGCCACGCCGGCGTCGACAGCGTTTCCGCCCTGGAAGTACAGGCGCATGCCGGCCTCGGCGGCATATTCACTGCCGCAAGCGATGGCGCCGCGAGTGCCGCGCGCCGCCTGCATGGCCGGCTGTTCGTACTCCTTGTGCTGGGCGGCGCAGACAGAAACGAGACCAAGAAAAAGGACGCCAGTTTTGCGGTACATAAGCTATCGACATTATAGCTCCGCGCGCAAGCGGAGCCTTCACTTCCAGGAGATCACTTCGCCGCCGCTCACGATCAAATTGAAGATAGCGGGGCTGGCGTGATCGAACTCCACGCCGACCGGCTTACCGTTGTAGATTTTATAAACCGCGAGTTTCGGCAATAGGAGGTTCGCCTGACGTTCTCCGGCCGCACGAATCGCGCCTCCGATATTCGTCCCCCAAGTGACAAAAGTCTGGCTTCCGTTGACGGTCACCGGGACCAGCCCGTTTATGGCGACTTGTTTGGGAACTGCAACGCACAGTTCATTATTCAGCTTGTCGCAGGATGCCGTTCCTGTCCCGAGTATTTTGGTGCGCCGTTCCAACTCCGCGCGGGTGCGTGCGGCAATGATGATTGCGGCGTATTCGGTCTGCTGCGCTTCGTAGAAAACCCGGTAAAATGCGGCGTCGGGCTGGAATTGAAAATAGTTGGTCGCCGGTTCGGGGCGGCGCTCGGTTCCGTCGCCGATGTGACGATCGGCATAGAGTGGAACGATGCTCAGGCCAATTCCATTGGGCTTGGTTCGAACCGCGTACGACGCCGTTTCGTAACCGAGTAGGTCGGGCGAGGATTTTATGCCGACAGTAAGGCTGTTGCCTCTCCCCGAGGTTTCGATGGACTCCAATATTGGGCCGTTGGGCGGCGCCCCTTCACGTACGATCGGGCTGACCACCTGAATCCTCATTTGCGAAGTGATGTCGATCTGGTTCGAGTGCAGGAGGTGAAAGGCCTGGTCTATGTCGAGCGGAAGCGCTTCGGCAATCTGTTCGGCTAATTTCTGACTTGTACCTGGGGCGATGCAGCCTTGTGATTCCAGATCGGCCGTCCACTCATTCAGCCACCCGATCGGTTGCTGAAGCAGCATCTCACGCGTGACAGTCACTCGAATGCGCTTACCGCTCGTGGTGATTGAGGGCGGGCAGGCGCCACGCCCGGCTGCGACATTCGCGTTAAGAGTCCGCTCAGTCACATCGGCGCTGGCAACACCTGGGGGAATCAAAATCGGATTGACGGCCGCCGGCACCAGCCGATAGGAATGGATTGGCGCTTTATGGACAGCGCATCCGGTGGCGATCACAAGGAGGCATAGCGCTGATCGGAGCGAAGTCGAGGTCATCGTGCCTCCCGAATCATATTTACTACTTGGCGGATCGCGTCGACCACGACCCCAGGCTGATCGATTTCGACCGAATGAAAACTGCTCTCCGCCATGAGCTGCCGGCTGCGACTCGAGAGCGCCAAAAGCTCGGTCTGTAACTTTTTGTAATTGGGAAGATCGTTCCCGGTGCTGACAACAACGAGTGGCGTGTTGCCAAGCGGGTGAGCGGCCCGGCTCGTTCGTTTCAAGTGAGCCAGGCAATCCTCGGCTGTCTCGACAGTAGGCAGGGCAGGTTTGAGCGATTCCGCCCAGCGATGAAGCTTCTGAATCGACTCGGGAAGCTTTCGAAAATCCGAGGTATCTTCGACGGTCAGGACGATGGGCGTTTGATGGATGAGGACCGGCGGGCTATCCAGGCCGGCAAACGACGGGCTCGAGTTGGTCGGAGGAGGATCACCAACGTCGATGAACGCGTGATCCACGATCACCATTCCGGCGACGTCGCCAGGGTAAAAACTGGCGTACAACCGAGTCACCAGAGCTCCTACTGAAAGTCCAACCAGCACATATGGGCCGTCTATTTTTGCGTTTGTCAGGAGTTTATGAACCTCGTTGACCCGCACTTGACAAGTCAAAACCGGGCCGGAATCACTCCACGCAGTTCCGGAGACATCGTAGGTGCAGATCTTCGTAAACTTCGCGATCTCAGGCTGAACCAGACCCCAATCGAAGGAAAATCCTCCGCCAACCACGACAACCGAGGGGCTGCCCTGTCCGACGCAAAAGATATGGACGCGATATCCGCCAACGTCAACCAATTGACCGAGCGGAGGCGGAGTTGTCTGCGATTGCGCCACGACCGCCAATGCCAGCAACGAAATTAGGGACAGTGCACGCAAATACCGATTTTCTCACGCTCCGACTCGGACGGGCGCGGTCCTTTATAATGGTCACTCGGAATGAGCGATGTCTCTGAGCTACTTGAGCGATTCCGCCGCGGCGCCGAAATGGCGGCGGTTTCGATCACCGGCGCTGCGGGCGCGGAGCTGGATTGGGCGCCGGAGCCTGGCAAATGGAGCATCCGCAAAATCATCGCGCATCTGGCCGATTCCGAGATCGTCGCCACCACCCGCTTCCGGCACGTGATCGCCGAAGAGAATCCCCGGCTCGAAGCGTACGATCAGAATGCCTGGGCGGAAAAGCTGGACTACGATCGCCGCAAGACTTCTCAGACGCTCGAAACTTTTCGCCGCATTCGCGCCGAGAATTACGAGCTGCTGAAAGACCTGCCGGCTGAGGCATTCGATCGGATCGGAGTCCATGCCGAGCGAGGGCCGGAGACGCTGAAGCAGATGCTGCAACGGAATGCCGATCACGCCGAGAGCCACGCCGCCCAATTGCGCGCGCGCCGCACCGAATATAAAACCTTCAAGACTGGTGTCAAATGAAAAACTTCATGCCCCGATTGCTGCTTGCTACCGCTGCCGTAGTTCTCTATGCGGCGACTGACTTCAACGCCGCAGGCAACCGCTGGTGGTCGCATATCCAATACCTGGCCTCGGACGAGATGAAGGGCCGCAACACAGGTAGCCCGGAGCACCTCAAGGCGGCGCATTATGTGGCCGGTGAATTCGAACGCTCCGGTTTGAAACCCGCCGGCACGGCGGACTATCTGCAGCCGGTGAAGTTCGACGTGAAGCAGATTGTGGAGGATCAATCCAGCCTCGCGCTGGTGCGCAACGGGAAAAAGCAGCCGCTGGTATTAGGCGACGATGCCACGCTGAGCCTGCGCGGCGACATCCAGGAGAACACCGAAGCCGGCGCGGTTTTCATCGGTTACGGCCTGCAAGTCCCCGAGAAGAAATACGACGATCTAGCGGGATTGGATCTCAAAGGCAAGATTGCCGTTTATCTGGCCGGCGGTCCGGCGTCGATTCCGGGGCCGCTGAAGTCGCACTACCAGTCGGCCGGCGAGCGCTGGAAATATCTCAAGGCCGCGGGCGTGGTTGGCGTCGCGACTATCCAGAATCCGAAGTCGATGGACATTCCCTGGTCCCGTGCCCGGCTGGCGCGATTCATGCCGGCCATGACCCTGGCCGATCCTTCGCTCGATGAGTCGCAGGGCCTCCGCCTTTCGATCACCATCAATGCCGAGCATGCCGACAAATTTTTCGCGGGTAGCGGCCACACCATCGCCGAGATCCTGGCCGATGCGGATAGCGAGAAGCCGCTGCCTCATTTTCCGCTGGCGGCAAGCATCGCGGCCCACGTGCAATTGAAGAAATCGCAGGTGGAATCGCAAAATGTGGCGGGCATGCTGCCGGGCTCCGATCCGAAGTTGAAGAACGAATATGTGGTGATGAGCGCCCATCTCGATCACGTCGGCGTAGGCGAGCCGATCAATGGCGATTCCATCTATAACGGCGCGATGGACGACGCTTCCGGCATCGCGTCCATTCTTGAAATCTCGCGCATGCTGCACGAATCGAACGCAATGCTGAAGCGCTCGGTTATTTTTCTCGCGGTGACGGGTGAAGAGAAAGGACTGCTGGGCTCGCGCTATTTCGCCGCCCATCCCACAGTCAATGCAAAGAACATCGTGGCGGATATAAATTTGGACATGTTCCTGCCGCTGCATGCGCTGCACTATCTGGAGGTCCAGGGCCTCGGGGAATCGACCCTGGGCGATGACATACGCGCCGTGGCCGGCCAGGCGGGCGTGGAAGTACAGGCCGACAAGGAGCCGCAGCGCAATCTATTTATCCGCAGCGATCAGTACAACTTCATCCGCCAGGGTATTCCGGCGCTGGCGTTCAAGTTCGGATATCTCCCCGGATCGCCTGACGAAAAGCTCCACAAGGATTGGCTGAAGAACCGCTATCATGCTCCATCCGACGACTTGAATCAACCCGTCGACAAGGCCGCCGCTGCGCAGTTCAATGAGATCATTCTGGATTTGATTGAACGCGTGGCCGACGCCAATGCGCGCCCGCAATGGAAACCGGACAGCTTCTTCCGGCGCTTCGCCGGCGGGGTCTAGAATGCCCGGCAAGGCGGAGATCTTGCGCAAATTACACCAGGGGCCGCCCATCCTGGTGCTACCGAACGCATGGGATGTCGCGAGCGCGCGCATTTTCGAGGAAGCGGGTTTTCCCGCCATCGCCACCACCAGCGCGGGCGTGGCGAATTCATTGGGCTATCCGGATGTCGAGCGGATCCCGCGAGATGAGATGCTCTGGATGGTGAAGCGTATCGCGCGTGCGGTTTCTGTGCCCGTGACCGCGGACGTCGAGGCGGGTTATGGCGATCCGGTTGGAACGGCGCGCGCGGTGCTCGAGGCTGGCGCCGTCGGCATGAATTTGGAAGACTCTTCCCTGGATGGTTCCCTGGCGGATTTGGCGAAGCAGGTCCGCCTTATCGAGCAGGTTCGCGCCGCCGGCGACATCGTGATCAACGCCAGAACGGATGTCTATCTTTTCGCGATCGGTGACGAAGCCACGCGCTTCGATCGTACCGTGGAGCGGCTGAATGCCTATCGTAAAGCGGGTGCGGATTCTCTATTCGCTCCAGGAGTTCGCGACCCCGAAACGATCGGCCGGCTGGCGAAAGCGGTGAATGGTCCGCTCAATATTTTGGCGACGGCTGGAGTTCCCAACCTGCAGGAGCTCGAGCGCTTGGGTGTGCGGCGCGTCAGCGTCGGGTCCGGGCCGATGCGCGCGGCCATGGGGCTGACACAACGTATCGCGAAAGAGTTGAAGGAGCACGGCACCTTCGCAGCGATGACCGACGGCGCCATGCCGTACAAAGAAGCCAACGAACTCTTCATGAAGTAGGCGGCCGACTCCTGATGGAAACGCCGGACCAAGATCGGAAGTGGATCTGGATCGCTTGCGGCGCAATGGTTCTTTACGGTCTTCTTGCGGCGGTTTTGATCCTGCAGCGGCCCGGACTGCACTATGATGAGGCGCTTCTGGTGCTGGGCGCGGTCGAGATGCGCCATTCTCCGGCGGAGCTCACGCTACCGCACGATCCAGATACCTGGTATTGTTTCGGCCGCCGCTGTCTCCCCCTGATGACGGTCCGGTATGTCGGCGCGGTGAAGGAATATATGTGCCTCCCGCTGTTCGCGCTGTTCGGCGCGCGGGCGTGGGTGGTGCGATTTGCTTCGGTATTACTAAGCTTGATCGGAATCTGGGGCGTCGCCAGGCTCATCGGTGAGCATGTGAGCCGGCCGGCCGCTGCGTTCGCCGCTCTCGCGATTGCTGTCAATCCTGCATACGACAACATCACCGTTTTTGACAACGGGACGGTGGGCGTTTGGATGGCCGCGTTCGGACTGGTGTGTCTGGCGCTTTCGGGCTATGTCCGGCGGTCGAGCGCGCGCGCTGCGTTTTGGGTCGGCGCTGCGATGGGGTTCGGAATTTGGGCGCGAGCCAATTTCCTGTGGCTGGATATTGCGGTTTTGATCGCTGCGCTAGTTGTTTTGCGAAAAGACTTTCGGTTTCCGCTGCGCCACTGGCTCGCGTGGACGGCGGGCGGAATTCTGGGCGGTCTGCCGTTCCTGGCTTATCAGGTCCACTCGAGATTCGGGACCTGGGAAGCCACTAACATGTTCGCGGCTAATGAGGCTCTGTCTTACCGGTTATTCGCGAGAGCCGTCATGCTGGCGGAAACTTTCCTGACCGATCGCGAGCATCGCGCCATGTGGGACGGACCCGCGATGGCCACCTGGCAACGCTGGCTCTTTCCGGCGGTGGTTGTGGCCGGCTTGCTGGTCTGTGCGACTGTGAGCGGTTCCTGGGGCCGAGTGCGTTCCTTGTGGGCGCGCGGTGTGGCGGTGACATTCGTGGTGCTGGGTTTATTTCTCTTCTTCACGCGAACCCGCGTGGCGGAGCATCACTTGGTCGCGCTGGTGCCCTTGGCGGCGACCGTCGTCGTTCTGGCCTGCTCGATTCTTCAATCGCGATTCCGCTGGGGCCGGGGTGTTTCAGGCGGGCTCGCCGCTGTCTATCTCAGTTGCGTCTTTTACTGGCAGGTTGCCACGATCGACGGCCTGCATCGTACCCGCGGCGTGGGCGCGTGGTCGGACGGCGTTTATGCACTGGCCCGCCAGCTTCCGCAGAAACGCGGCGCCGGCGAAATCAAGATCCTCGATTGGGGATTAGAGAACAATTTATATGTTCTGACCGATGCCCGGCTGCACACTCGCGAGATCTATAGCGATGCCGCGCATGCGCCCTGGCCCGACGAGATTCGCCGCGGCGGCGTTTTCCTGCTGAATGGCCCGGAAAATCGTCAGTTCCCTGAAGCATCCGAAGCGTTTCTCAAGGCGCTGGCCGATACGCGACCCGCAGTGCAACGATTCACTGTTCCCCAGCGCAGCGGCGTTCCCTTTGCGGAAGTGATCGACATCCAGCCCGATTCGATCGGGCGGGGCAGCACCCCGGAATCGGCGCGCGAATTGACTCACGTGTCGCGTCCTCCAGACCAGCTCGAAGGGTTTTACGAAGCCGAGCCAGCCGGCTTCCGTTGGACCAAGCGTCAATTTGCTCTCACCTTTGCCGGCCCCGGCCCCGCTCGCTTGATATTGCAGCTTTATATCCCCAACGTCAGCATCCAGAAGCTCGGAGCTATTACGATAACCGCGCGCCTGGGCGAGCACCTGCTCGCGCCGGAGACCTTTCGCAACTCCGGGCAATATACGTTGGCGCGCGATGTGCCCGCAGCCTGGATGAAGCCGGACGGAAATCGTCTCGACTTCGCGCTCGACAAATCGCTGCCGCCAACGGCGCAGGACGGGCGCGAGCTGGGAATCGTGGTAGTGAGCGCGGCGTTGGAGCTACGCTGACTCGTGACTACGCCACCGCCCGGTGGTCCGCCTCGTAGTTGGAAAACAGCGCGTCCTGCATGGGCCGGTCGGAATGAAAATCGGCCAGTTCGCGGGGGAATGCGGCGATTAAGTCCGCCGGCGCGAGGCGCCGCTCATCGCCCAGCATTTCAGCCAGTTCAAGAGCGTTGACCACCGCCTTTCCGCCGACGTCGTTGTTGGCGAAGACGAACGTGCTGGCGGCGTGCTCTTGGATGTGCTCAA
>DATHOT010000421.1:0-22415 GCA_035484655.1 Bryobacteraceae bacterium
CACGGAAGATTCTGTCGCTTACTTGATGGAAATTCGGCACTCCGCCGGGCTCTGCCGCGGCCAAACCGAAAGGAATTATTAACATCATCCCAATCGCAGATTTAGTCATACGGTTATCCGCCTATAAGACGAAACCGGCAAGGAAAGGAATCAAGTACGGCTCCCTGTCACGGTTCAGTAACGTGAGAGGATAAGTCCATGACCGCCAAGTCCCTCACGGGTGTGCTTATATTTGGCATCCTGCTTGCCGCATCGGCGGCGGCCCAGCAACAGAATCCACCGGCGCAGCCCGGTACGCGCTGGACCGATGAACAGCTTCTCCGGGCGGTGGCGCCGGCGCGAGTCGGACAAAAGCTGACTCCCAAGGCCTGGCCAGGTAACGCGCGAGTAGCCGTCTGCCTTAGCTTTGATGTGGATAACGAGTCGTACTTGTTAGCTCGCGGTGAAACCTCGCCGACCACGCTTTCGGCCGCCGACTTCGGCGCCGAAACCGGATTGCCGCGCATCCTCGAACTTCTCGACCGCTACCAGGTTCCGGCATCCTTCTTTATTCCCGCCGTCAGCGCGCTGCTGCATCCGGAGATGATCCCGGCTATCCTCAAAAGCGGCCGGCACGAGATCGGCGTGCACGGATGGATTCACGAATCTCTGGTCGCTCTGAATAGTGAGCCCGAAGAGGAGCGCCTGTTGAACAAGGCCATCAACTATCTAACCGAGGCTACCGGGAAACGGCCGGTCGGCTATCGCGCGCCGGCCTGGGCCTTCAGTAAATATACCGTCGGCCTGTTACAGAAGAGCGGTTTTCTTTACGACAGCAGCCTGCAAGCCATGGATGAGCCCTACGAACTGGTTTCGAACGGCGAGCCAACCGGAATCGTCGAGCTGGCTATCGACTGGACTCTCACCGAGACCCCGTACCTCGGGCGTGGCGGAACGATGCCCTCGCCGGAGCTGCTATACCAGCTTTACAAGGAAGAATTCGATGGAGCTTACGAGCAGCGCACCATGTTTGTACTGACTCTGCATCCGCATGTAAGCGGGCATCGCGCGCCGCTTCATCACTTGGACCAATTCATCGGCTACATGAAGTCCAAGCCAGGCGTCTGGTTTGCCACCGGTGAGCAGATTGCCCGCTACGTCAAGGAGTCGGCTCAGACGCAATGAAATTCGGGAACCAACGCGCGTCCCGTGGAGTCCGATATTAGGGGGAACCTTGCCTTCCCTTCTCTTTAAGTACGAAGCCTCAAATCCCGCCAGCCACCGGCGCGATCTCATGCTGCTGGTGCAGGTCGCCGGGCTGCTCGCAACCGGATGGCTGATCTGGTCCGTAGCGCTGCTTCCTCGCTTGAACCGCGAATCGCTCGCCGATGTGATCACCCAGACGCTGGCCTACACGCTCCTCGCGTTTCTGGCGAGCGCCGCGATTACGGTCAGCCTCTACCTCCTCATTGCGCGGTCATTGAGTGACGATGCCATCCAGATGGCCTTACGTACGTCCTCGACAGCGGTCTGGTTCGCGGCTGCTACGATTTTGCTGGCTCAGCTATCTCTGGCGACCCTGCCGGCCGCTCTGGTGCTGGTGATCAGTGCTACTCGTCTGCTCTATAGCCAATGGCGCCTGGCGCACCCGCCGGAGCCATCCCCGATTGCCGCTCCCATCCAACACCCGTTCTTCGAGGCAGCGCCTGGTCCATCGCTCCGGGAACTGATTCCGGCGCTAGCCGCATCGTTAGCCATTGAGGCCGGCACGCTGGTCTATCCGGTGGGATATCCGTTGCTGGCGGCCGCTCTCTTCAGTCTGAGCGTAGCAATGGTCACTTTGTGCGCGCTGCGGGCCGGCGTCTATCAGCCGGAAGCTCCCGGCAATCTGCCGCGCTCGATCCTCGGCTTCCTGCTCACGTTGGTGCTGGCTGCCGGTCTGACGGTAGGAGGCGTCGCTGGTAGTGCCGGCTCGGGCTCGCATTGGCATTCGCCTCTTCAACATGCCCCCGGTCCGCTCCAAAGCGCGCGGGCATTACTCCACAAATTTTTCGAAGAAGAAAATGGCGAAGGCAAGCCCAAGCGACCGGCCGCAACCAACCTTTACTTGCCGCCGATAGACAACGTCGAGATTACCGATAAGAGTTTCCCGGGTGTCATTCTGCTGCCGGAGACAAAGCCGGAAGAGCCGGTTCTGACTACGCCTTCGCTCTCTTGGAACAGCACGCCTCCCGACGTCGCGGCTATAAAAGCATTCAGCATTCCTTTTTCGGGCGTATACTGGATGTACCGGTCGCCCTATGACCGGCCGCCTCCAACCTCTCACGTCCAGCAGGGGAATCCTTTGGCGCTGTCGTTTCGAACGACCGATCGTGCGCCCATGTTCATGGAGGCCTATCAGAAACTAGGCCGAACAATCGAGACAAAATGCTGCAGCGCTATTCAGATCGCGATTTCGAATACGGACCGCTACGCCGGAAGCGTTGCGCTGGAGTTGGTACTCATCGACTCTCAGTCCCCGAGCCAACCCACGTTCAGTCTGGGAAACGCCAGTGTAACGTCACGGCCTCGCGGGGGTTCAATGGCCGGAGGCGGGGTACCCGTAACGGAGACTCTGGATTTTGCGATTCCTGCCTCCGCCCCGCTGCATCGGTTCGACGTGATCAAAGTGATCTTTCATCGCGACTCCCTTCGGATCGATGCAAGCGCAAGAATCTCGATCGAGCGCTTCCTGCTCTCACCGCGCTAACCGAGCGCCCTTGTAACCCTAGCTGGTCACTATCAAACCGGCCTCAGACTATCAAATCGGTTAGCGCTGGTAATCATATGCTTCTCCCAGGCGGCGGGGGGCTTACAAACGTAAGGACGTTACCCCACATAAGCTGCTTAGTATCAATAGCTTCGAAGAGCCTGGCGGATACCATCTGAACCCTCGTGCATTGGCCTTTAAGTTGCCCTCTTCAATCGTGGGTTTGGAAGGATGGAATTAAATGGAAGCCTCAACTAACAGAACAAATATCGAACGGCGTTCCAAGGCTCGTTACCCGGTGAAGCTAACAGTTCGCTACCGCACGGTTGGCCGTCACCAATCGGTCAACGGAGTGGGTCACACCTTGAACATGAGCAGCGGCGGTCTGCTGGTTTCGGCTCAACACGAAGTCAGTGCTGGTTCGAGACTGGAAGTCAACGTCGAGTGGCCGCTCCTGCTGGATGGCGCTATTCCTCTCCAACTCGTCGCCCATGGCAAGGTTGTGCGCTGTGGAGGCTCGATGTTCGCGATCTCTTTCGCGCAATACCAGTTCCGCACAATGGCTCGTATGCTTAAGTCAATCAGCAATCTTGATTCGGATCCTCTGGAGCTCTCTAAGAGAGTCGCCGGAGCATAAGTCGGCAACGTTCTTCTGCCTCGCCACCCCCCGAGGCCGCCATCCGAAAAGGCTCACGTATGCATGACCGGGGAGCACGACGTGTTCCCGGCAGCCGAATGAGCCCTATAATGTCCTAATGAGGCCGCTTATTCTCGCTTGTCTCGTGGCAGCTGCCGCTGTTGCGCAAACTCCCAGCATCGATCAATCTTTGAGCGCGAAATCGGTTGGGAACGCCGAGATTTCTCCCGACGGACGCTACGTTGCCTTTACCGTCCAGCAGGCCGATTGGGACGAGAACGAGTTCGTCCAGCAGATCTGGATCGCCAATGCCGACGCCGGCGGCCGCTATCAATTAACGAGCGGAAAGAAATCGAGCCAGAGCCCTTTATGGTCGCCGGATTCCAAGCGCCTCGCTTTCATTTCCGATCGCGACGGCAAGCGGCAGATCTACGTAATTAACCCGCATGGCGGCGAAGCGCAGCAACTCACCAGCGAGGACAATGGAGTCAACGCCTTCCACTGGGCGCCCGACGGCAGCGCCATCGCCTTCACTTCCACCGGTCCCGATGCGAAGTCGAAAAAAGATCGAAAGGAGAAATACGGCGACTTCGAAATCATCGAAGGCGACTATGCTCAGGTGCACCTGTGGGTGGTAAAAGCCCCGGCCGACATTCCGTCCGATCCCAAGCAGCGGCCCAAACCCGAGCTTCTTACTGAGAGCGAGAAGTTCAGCGTCGGCGATTTTTCCTGGTCGCCGGACTCCAGCCACATAGCCTTCAGCGCCGCGCGCGATCCGGATCTCAGCTCCACCGAGACCACCCAGATTTATACGGTCGATCTGGCCGACCGGCATGTCAGGAAACTGCTCGATGGCAGCGGCCCGAACGAGAACCCGCATTGGTCGCCGGATGGACAGCGCATCGCTTATGTCACCGGCAATGGCGATCCTTTCTTTTTTTACGCCGACACGCGGATCGCTGTGATTCCCGCCGGCGGAGGCGAGCCCCGCATTCTCAGCGCGAAGTTCGATGAAGACACGCGGCTCATCGACTGGGGGCCGGACGGCATTTATTTTGGCGCCCTGCAGAAGACTGCGGGACACCTGTTTCGATTGAATGCGGAAACGATGGCGATTGACCGTATCACCGGGCCCGATGGATTTTCGGTGAACAACGGCTCGTTCACGCCGGACCATCGAAGGTTCGCCGGCGTGGGCGCGATGCCCAACCATTTTTCGGAGGTCTTCGTGTCGTCCGCGAAAGATTTTGCGCCGAAATACCTAAGCGACGTGAGCGGGCAGTGGAAGAACTTCAAGCTCACCACGCGTGAAGTAGTGGAATGGAAATCCACCGATGGCACGCCTATCCAGGGCATTCTTGTTAAGCCCGCCGACTACGATCCTTCGCGCAAGTATCCGCTTCTTGTGGTGATTCACGGCGGCCCCACCGGCATTGACACACCTGTCGCCTCCGCAGACCGTTATTATCCGATCGAGCGTTTCGCTGCGAAAGGCGCGCTGGTGCTGCGGCCGAATTACCGGGGATCGGCGGGCTACGGCGCAAAATTCCGCGCGCTCAATGTTCGCAATCTCGGCCTGGGCGATTATCAGGACGTGATTTCGGGCGTCGACTCCCTAATCGCAAAAGGCCTGGTGGACAAGGATCGCGTGGGTGCGATGGGCTGGAGCCAGGGCGGCTACATCTCGGCGTTCATCACTACTTATAGCGACCGGTTCAAAGCCGTCTCCGTAGGCGCCGGCATCTCCGACTGGATGACTTATTACGTCAACACCGACATTCATCCTTTCACGCGCCAATATCTGAAAGCGACGCCCTGGGACGATCCGGCTATTTATCAGAAAACGTCGCCCATCTTTTACGTCAACAAAGCCAAGACGCCGACTCTGATTCAGCACGGCGATCAGGACAAGCGCGTTCCGCCCCCCAATTCCTTCGAGTTGTATCAGGCGCTCAAAGACCGCGGCGTCCCCGTGAAGCTGATTCTCTATAAAGGATTCGGCCATCCCATCAACAAGCCCAAGCAGCAGCGGGCGGTGATGGAGCACAATTACGACTGGTTCTCCAAATATATCTGGGGTGAAGAACCGGCTCCGGCCACCGCGACGAATTAAAGTAGAGCGGCATGTCGGCCTCGCCCAGACTTTATCTCGATCGGCCCGGTCCGTTGATCAAATTCTGGGGAATATTTCGCCAGGCGTGCATCGCGTCGTACGAAGATAACTGCTTCGGCATCGCCAAAGGGGCGGCTTACTCCTCGCTGCTAGCGTTCTTTCCCGTGCTCGCCTCCATCGGCGCGATTCTTGCGAGCGTCAACGCCGAATCCATCGTGCGGGTGTTTTCCCGTTTGCTGTTTGAGGTTGTCCCGCCTGGTACCCAGGACCTGGTTCGATACCAACTCACTGTCAAGGGACAGCGTCCGGTTTGGCTGATCGTGGTTGCGACGTTGCTCTCCGCGTGGGCAGCGTCCGGCGCGATCATCAGCTTAATGGAAGGCTTTCAGGCAGCTTACCTGCTGCCTTCCGGCCGGCCATTTCTCAAACAAAGAGGCGTGGCCTTACTCCTGGTCCTCATCGTCGCGTTGCCGGCCGTCGGTTCTTCTGGGCTAATCGTCTTCGGAGCGCGCATCGAACAATGGATGCTGAGTTCACTCGGTCTTTTGCCGCAGGAGGACCTCCGAACCTGGGTGGTCTTACTTTTCGGCGCCCTGCGTTACATAGTGGCGCTAATTGCCACCGTGTGTGTGACCGCTCTTCTTTACTGGATTGGGCCGAACCGTGCGATCCGATTCCGCATCGTATGGCCGGGCGCTTTTCTCGCCACCATCCTGTGGTTGGCGGCAACCTCCGGCTTTGCCTGGTATGTGCGCAACATCGCCAACTATAACGTGCTCTACGGCAGCATCGGTGCAGTAATTGCACTGCTGGTCTGGATGTATCTACTGGCCCTCATCAACTTGCTGGGCTGCGAATACAACGCCGTCCGCGAACGGTTGCTCGACTGATGGCTTCGAGCGTCATCAGCGTCCGTGGTCTGCGAAAGAGCTACGGTACTTTCGAAGCCGTGCGCGGCATTTCCTTCGAAGTTCATCCCGGCGAAGTTTTCGGACTGCTCGGCCCCAACGGCGCCGGTAAGACCACTACCGTTGAGATTTTGGAAGGCCTCCGGCAAAGAAGTTCCGGCGAAACGATGGTGCTGGGCTTTGATCCCGGCCTTGAAACGCGCCAGATCAAGGATCGAATCGGTGTTTGTCTGCAGGCCACCAATCTGCCTGACAAGATCAAGGTCCATGAAGCGCTGGAGTTATTCGCGGCGTTTTACTCGCGCAGTATCGACTGTGACAAGCTGCTGGAACGCCTCCAGCTCGCCGAAAAGCGCGACGCGTATTATTCCAAACTTTCCGGCGGCCAGAAGCAACGCGTGGCGCTGGCGCTCGCCCTGGTCAACGATCCGCAATTGTTGTTTTTGGATGAACCGACCACCGGGCTCGACCCGCAGGTGCGACTCGAGATTCACGGATTGATCGAGGAGCTGCGCGATGCCAAGCGCTCCATTTTGCTCACCACGCATTACATCGAGGAGGCCGAGCGGCTGTGCGATCGGGTGGCCATCATCGACGAAGGCCAGATCATCGAAATCGGAACGCCTCGCGAAATCCAGCAGCGCACTCTGGGCCAAAGTCTGATCGAGATCCAGTGCGAACAGCCCCTGCCCGTCATCGAGCTTCCGCCGTTTTTCGCCACGGAAAAACACAGCTTCTCCGATGACCGTAAGACACTCATCGTCCATTCAGCCAAGCCGGCGCGCACCATCGTCGATCTGGTGAAATGGATCGATCAGCTTTCGATCGAGCTGGCAGACATCCATTTGAAGCGGCCCACGCTGGAGGATGTGTTCATCGAGCTCACCGGAAAGAAGCTGCGGGAATGATAAAAAGCTACACCGCGCAAGCCGCGATTAATATCAAACTGACCTTCCGCGACCGCAGTCTCATCTTCTTCAACTATCTCTTCCCGCTGATCTTCTTCTTCATTTTCGCTCAGTTATTTCACGCCGAACAGGGCGGCGCGATCATCCAGGTATTGACCATGGTGCTGAGCATCGGGATCCTCGGTAGCGGTTTTTTTGGCGCCGGAATCCGCGCAGTGCAGGAGCGCGAGGCGAATATTTTGCGGCGCTTCAAAGTGGCGCCTATTTCCGCGGCTCCGATGCTGGTGGCCTCGATGCTGACCGGATTACTAACTTTTCTTCCGTCCGTGCTGCTGATGCTTTTGCTTTCCCACTTTATTTATGGAATGGCCATTCCGCGGCAGTGGCTCTCACTGCTGGTCTTTGTATCGCTGGGAGCGTTGGCCTTCCGCGCCATGGGTCTAATCATCGCGTCCGTCGTGAATTCGATGCAGGAGAGCCAGATCGTGATTCAGATGCTCTATTTTCCGATGTTGTTCTTGAGCGGCACAACCATTCCGCTGAGTGTTCTTCCAAGCTGGGTGCAGATCATTGCGCAATTCATTCCAGCAACCTATTTGATGAATGGCATGCAGTCGATTTTGGGCCGCAACGAGACGCTGGGTCAAAACATGTCCGCCGCCGGAGCGCTGGCCCTGACGATATTGCTCGGAACTTTCCTGGGTGTAAAGCTGTTTCGTTGGGAAAAAGAGGAGAAGATTCAAGGCACGGCTAAGCTGTGGCTCGTCGCGGTGCTGGCACCGTTTCTGATTTTGGGCGCTTATCAGGTGCGCAGCAAAGACAGCGTCATCAAAGCGCGGCTGCTGAATCGCGACCTGCTGCGCAGCCGCAGTCTGTTGATCCGCAACGTCCGTATCTTTGCCGGCGACGGCCGCGTCATCGAGTCCGGGGGAGTGCTGGTCAAGAATGGCAAGGTCGAGCGTATTTATGAAGGCTCGACTCCCGACGCCAAAGAAGTGAAGGCCGAGGCCCTGGAGGGTTCCGGTAAGACGCTGCTGCCCGGGTTGATCGACGTGCATGTGCACCTGGTTGCCCCAGGCGGATTTTCTGAATCGGCTGCCGATTATCAACCCGACAAGACCATGCCCCGAGCGCTGGCAGCTTACCTCTACAGCGGCATCACCGCGGTGAAGAGCGTCGGCGATCCGCTGGATCAAATCCTGAAAATGCGCGCGCTGGTGAATTCCGGCGAGCGGCTGGGCGCGGAGTTGTTCACTTGCGGGCCAATGTTTACGGCCTCCGGCGGCCATGGCACGGAGTATTTCAAGAATATGCCGGAGCAGTACCGCAAATTGGCCGAGGAGCAAACAGTCAGGATCCCGAAGACGCCTGAGGAAGCGCGCCAGCAGGTGGATGAGCTGAAACTGCGCGGCGTGGACGGCATCAAGGCCATTCTCGAAGCCGGCGCGGCTAGAATGCTCTTTAACCGCCTGGACGTGACGATTCTGCGGGCCGTGGCCGAAGAAGCGCGCGCGCAAAAGTTGCCCATCGTGGTCCATACTGGCGATTCGCACGATGTCGCCGACGCGCTCAGCGCTGGGATCAACGGCATCGAACACGGATCGATGCGGGACAAGATTCCCGCTGCGCTCTTCGCTCAAATGAAATCACAAGACGTCGCTTACGATCCCACGCTCACGGTCGTCGAGGCCTTTATAGATTTGGGCAACGGTAGTCTCGACCCACTGGAGCGCCCCCTGGTGCTGCAGGCCGTTCCCTCGGCGCTCATCGAATCGAGCAAGAAGTTTCTCGCCTCGGCCAATGGTGTGAAGATGCGAGACCAGATCAAGCGTTTTCCTGTGAGCATGGAACTGGCCGGGCAGAATTTGATGGCTGCCTGGCGCGCGGGCGTTATGCTTGTGACCGGAAGCGATGCCGGCAATCCTTTAGTTTTCCACGGCCCGACCATTCAGAGAGAACTCGAACTGTGGGTGGAGGCCGGGATACCGCCCGCCATTGCACTCCAAGCCGCCACTTACAACGCGGCTCGCCTCCTCGGCGCCGGCAACCGCATCGGTCTGATCAAAGAAGGCTACGACGCCAATCTTCTGCTGGTGGATGGAAATCCGCTCAAGGAGATCAAACAGATCGAGAGCATTCAGCGGGTGATTTTCAAGGGCGAGCAGATCAGCCGATCCGAACTCTTCGACCAGGAGTAGACTGACGATATGAAGCCGCTTCTCGTTTTTGCTCTCGCCCTGCTCGTGCTCGTGGCCGACGCCAGCGCCCAGGAATTAACCAAGCAGGCCAAAATCGAACGACTCCTCGACGCCATGAACGCGGACGCCACCATCAATCAGCTTTTTGATCAGATCAAAGCCATGACCGCGGCTCAGATGCCACCCGGCGCCACACCCGAACAGACCGCGAAAGCGCGGGAAGTCCAGGACAAGATTCTGGATCTGGTCAAGTCCCGAATCAGTTGGGAAAAGATGCGGCCGTCCTATATCAAACTGTACAGCGAGACATTTTCGGACGAAGAAGTCAGCGGCATTCTGGCGTTCTATCAATCGCCGCCGGGCCGCGCCATGCTGGCGAAAATGCCGGCGCTGTTGACCAAGCTCATCGAAGTGGCGCAAGCTCAGATGGCCGAGCTACAGCCGGATATCCAGCGCATCCTGCGGGAAGCGCAGCAGAGATAGGCGCGAAACATCATCGAAAGTCCATCCCTCTTATCGTTCCGTCCGTCCCTTTTTTCTTTGAAACCGCGTAATCCACCAGCACATGGTGCGGTTCTTGCGGCCCGCATACAAATTCCGCTGGCGCGTTTCGCATCCGCACGCGGGAAGGATCTTCAATAGCGAGCCGAAGCCGCGCTCCACCGGCGTCTACCACGAATCGCGTCACCTTATCGCCACAATCGATCTCTTTCACAGTTCCCTGCACACGGCGGATATCATCGCCGGCTTCGATAAACGGATTCCAGTCAGATGCATGGGGAACGCGCGTGGCAACCATTTGCTCGCGGCCGCTCGAATCGTGGGAGAGCTGAACGGCCAGGTCGGTTTGAGCCATGTAGGCGAGTTGCGCCGCAAGCGCCCTCTCGCTGGGATTAGCCGCATAGCGGGCCGCGCGATCGGCCGCCTCTTTGGCCTCGTTACGCCGCTCGAGTTCGTTCAGTGCGTCGGACATAATGATCCAGTAATCGTACTGGCGCGCGGGAGCGACTCGACGCATGGCGTGCAATTGGTCCACGGCAGCTTCGTAATGGCTGGAGTTCTTTTCGAGCAACGCAAGCATATATCGCGCGTCGTCAAAATCGGGCCGCAGCGCCACCGCCCGCTCCAAGGCCGGCCGTATTTCATCATTGGCAAGGCCCGCCATTCCGGCCAAGACGGAGTAGCGATAGCAAAGGTTGGCATCGGTCACCCCAGCCTCGACGGCTTGCTTCCACTCGCGGCGCGCGCCGTCGTGATCGCCTCGGCGCAGAGCGATCGTGCCTAGTGCCGCAGCGATGTCGGCATTTCGTGGGGCTTCCCGCTCCAGATCGCGGTAGAGCGCTTCGGCCCTGTCCAGTTCACTGGTGGCCATCAGCAGGTCCGCCAAGAGCGACCGCGATGCGAACACGGACACGTCGGAGACCTCCACTATGGTGCTTGATGGTGCGACACCCGGAAGGTGGATCGGCGGCATGCCGCGGCCGTTTAGCCAGGTATGCAAATCGTGCGTGATCTGGTCGATCGGCTTGCCATACACTTTCGTGAACGTCCCGAGACCAGGCTCGCCAAAGTTCAGCGCCGTGACCAATTCGTGGAAGCGCGGGCCGTACTCAGCCGACAGAAACAGCATGTCGGTGAGCGCCCAGCTTTGAGCATAAAACAGCTCAACATTTTCGCGATCGTCTGGCCACGCCGACTCTTCGGGCAGCGCCAGCAGCTCCGGAAGCGGCATCCAGGTGCGCCGCCGCAAAATCTGAGAGCGCGCCGGAAGGTCGCCACCCAGCTCGCTGCTTTGCTCGCCAACACGCACGGTCGAGAAGAACTCCGCCAAGCCCTCCTTGAGCCATGCGGGATAGCGGAGGCCGCTGGCGTGCAGAATCAGATGCGCATATTCGTGCGCGGCAATGCGAAATTCGCCGGCACCCAGGCCAGGCATCACGATGTAATCTTGCGATTCGGCGCCGACATAATAGGCACTGGCGGAGTGGAGGCGATACGGCTCATACTCCTTCGCTGAGCCGAATGCGATCACCCGCGCGGCCGGTAGATGATCCAGCGTCAATCCAGTTTGTTGAAGGAAGAATCCGCGCAGTTGCTCAAACCACACCAGAGCCGATCGCGCGCTCGCGTCGCTCGATTGCGAATAGACTTCGAAGTGATCGCTACGCGTCAGCCGCCACCCGGAGGCCGCCCAGGATGGGGCGCCGAGACCGATCGTCAATAAAGCCGCGGCGCGGAATTTGAACACAATCCGATTTTACTCGTATCGCAAAGCCACGATCGGATCGATCCGCATGGCCCGTCGCGCGGGAATGTAGATAGCCAGCGCCGCGGCCGCCAGCAACGCCACTGGAATCCCGAAGAATGTCGCCGGGTCGGTGGAGGTCACTCCGAAGATCAACGAAGCCATCAGGCGCGAGAACCCAAAGGCCAGCGGAAGTCCGATGATCAAGCCCGTTCCGATGGTCGTCAGGCCGCGACGGAAAATCATCTGCAGGACGCTTCCGCGCGGCGCGCCCAGTGCCATTCGCAGTCCTATTTCCTGCGTCTGCTCCGATACCAGATAAGCCATCACGCCGTAAACTCCGATGGCCGAAAGCAGCAGAGCGATTGCGCCGAAAATGCCCATGAGTGCGGCCATGTAGTTCAATCCGATCGACCGGTTGTGAACCGATCTCTCCATGGTGCGCAGGTCGCTGATGGGCTGATCGGTATCGACCGAATGGATAGCTGCTGTCACCGCGGGCGCCACCCGCAACGGATCGCCGGCGGTTCGAACGCCGATGTCCATAAACAACATAGGCGACTGTTGGTAGGGGACGTAGAAGGTCCGGCGCGGGAGGCGTTCATAAGGATCGTGAATCACGTCGCCCACCACGCCGACGATCGTCATCCATGGACTCTTGGAGTCTGGCTCACCAATCTTGATGCGCCGGCCAAGGGGTGATTCGTTCTTCCACCAGCGCTGGGCCATGCGCTCGCTGATGAGCGCAACTTTTGGGGCGTCGGGACCGTCGCTGGGGCTGAGGAACCGGCCCCCGCGCAAGGGAATGTGCAGCGTGCTGAAGTATTCCGGACTCGTCACCTGGTACATGCCGCTGGGCAGGTCGCCCGGCTCGATCGGCCGGCCTTCGATGGTGAAATTCCGGCCGCTGGCATGATCGCTGTAAGGCAGCGCGGAGACGGCCACAGCTGAGCGGACGCCGGGCACCGCTTGCGTACGCTCCAGCACCTGGCGATAAAACTCGGCGACCTGATATTTTTCGTGATACTTGGTGTCGGTAATTGCTAGCCTTAATGTCAGCAGCGTGGAAGGTTCCAGCGACTCACCGCTTTGAATGAAGCTGCGGAATCCGCGCACCATCAGGCTTGCCCCCACCAACAGCACGACCGCCAGCGCTACTTCGGAGGCCACCAGAATATTGCGCAATCGCTGGCGCGTTCTGCCCTGCGAAGAGCTTCGGCCGCCTTCTTTGAGCGCCGAGGTCAGGTTGGGCTGCGAGCATTGCCAGGCCGGCGAGAGCCCGGCAAGAATGCCGCTCACGAGTGCAGCAGCCAGCGTGAACAGTAGCGCCCGGCTGTCGAGTTGCATATCGTTCCAACCCAGGATGTAGCGTCGGATCTCCGGCGGCATCCCGTTCTGCATTATCCTCAGCCCCCACCACGCTACTAGCAGGCCGAGGCCCGCCGCCGCAATGGAGAGCAGCACGCTTTCCGTCAGCAGCTGTGTGACGATCCTGGCGCGGCTGGCTCCCAGCGCCCGGCGCACCGCCACTTCGCGCAAACGTCCGGTGGCGCGCGCAAATTGGAGATTCGCGACATTGGCGCACGCGATCAAGAGCACGAACGCCACCGATCCGAGCAGCATCACCATATATTGCTGCGTTTCATAACCCACTAGGAACTTCAGCGCGGGCCAAACCACGAAACGGCGATTCTTGTTGCTGTCTGGATAGAGTTTTTCGAGCCGCGTAGCGATGCTTGAGATCTCGGCTGCCGCCTGCTGAACCGTCTGTCCCGGTTTCAGCCTCGCGACGGATCGCAGGATTTGTCCGGTTCTTGTGGTTCGCTGCACGGGCGTTAGTACCATCGGCGTCCAAATTTCGGTGGCGAGCGGAAAATCGTAGTTCGCAGGCATGATACCGACAACCGTGCATGGCTCGTCGTCCAGCCGTATTGTTTGCCCAACGATTCCAGCGTCGCCTGCGAATCTGCGCCGCCACAAACCGTCGCTCAGAATCACTTCATGCTCGCGGCCGGCCTGATCTTCACCCGGCCGAAACGCACGCCCGCGCGCCGGTTGAACCCCGACTACATCGAAGAAGTTCGCATTGACAAGGGATTGGATAACACGCTCCGGCTGACCGCGGGTCGCTCCCAAGTTTGCCAGACCGCCTTCCCAACTGGTCAAGCTCCCTAGTGTCGTGTTCTCGCGGCGAATGTCGTCGATATCGGCAGGTGTAGCGCTATCCCAGTGATTTATGTCGTCGGGAACTCCCTGCAGCACCGTCACCAGGCTCTCCATGTGTGGCAGCGGCATCGGTTTCCAAAGCAGTGCATCGCATACGCTGTAGATGGCCGTCGTGACACCGATGCCGAGCGCCATCGTAAGAATGGCCGTGATCGCGAATCCCGGTGATTTTCCGAGCATGCGCGCACCATAACGGATGTCTTGCAGCAGGTTCATTTTTGCCCCATGGTCCGTATACGCAGGCCGTGCAGGGAAGTTCCTTAATAACGCCGATCCTACACCCGTGCGTCAGCGAGCGCCATTTGAGCCGCATGGAAACCGCACATCCCATGCACACCCCCGCCCGGTGGTGTCGATGAAGAACAGAGATACACTCCCTCGAGCGGCGTGCGGTAGAGCATTGACGTGGGGCGGAAGATGAGCTGCCTCAAAGTCTGCGCTCCGCCCGTGATGTCGCCGCCCACCAGGTTGGCATTGTGGTTCTCCAGATCGGCGGGAGCGAAGACATGTCGCGCGAGAATCGTGTCTCGAAACCCTGGCGCGAAACGCTCCACCTGCCGCTCGAGGCGCTCCGTCATGTCCACTCTGGACGCATTCGGCACGTGGCAATAGGCCCAAGCCGTATGCTTTCCCTCGGGTGCGCGGCTGGAGTCGAACAAGCTCGGCTGCGCCAGAAGAACGAACGGCGCATCATCCACGTGGCCTCTCCAGGCGGCCCGCTCCGATCTTGCGATCTCATCCAGTGTTCCGCCCAGATGCACGGTGCCGGCCCGCGCGCATGCGCCGGCCGACCACGGAATCGGCGCGCTGAGAGCCCAATCGATCTTGAAGACGCCCGGGCCATAGCGATAAGCTTTCAGTTTTTCGGCAAATCGGTCGGGCAGCCGCTTGCCCGCTAAACCCACAAACTGCCGGGGCGTCAAGTCGCAAAGGATCAGCGCCGATTGATCCATGTCTTCGAGCAAACGAATTCTGGTTTCCGTCCGGATGCTCCCCCCAAGAGTCTTGAAATAGGACGCCAGCGCGTTCGCAATCTGCTGCGATCCGCCGCGAGGAATCGGCCAGCCTGCGGCATGCGCGGCGATACCCAGCACCCATCCGAACGCGGCCGAGCCGAATGCCTGGAGCGGCAGCACTGAGTGAGCGGCCAGCCCTGCAAACAACGCTCGAGCGGCCTCGGTACGGAAAATGTGCCGCGCAACCGCGGCAGCCGGCCACATGGCCAACGATCCAAAACGCGCCAGCAACAGCGGATTGGCGGGGGCATGCAAAAGTGGCCCGAGAACCTCCGAGCTCAACTCGGGCCATCGACGAACCAGTTCGGCCACTCGTCTTTGATAGGCCACGCCATCTCTGCCGAGCCGTTCCGCGGTCCGATCCAACGACCGGTCGAGAATCGCGGCCGATCCGTCATCGAGCGGATGCGCCAAAGGCAGCGGCGCCTCGATCCATTCCAGACCGTGTTCGCCCAACGGAAAAGAAGCCCAGGCCGGAGAGCTGACCGCTAATGGATGCACGGCGGAGCAGACATCGTGAACGAAGCCTGGCAGAGTGAGCTCAGCCGACCGCGTTCCACCGCCGATGGTTGATTCAGCCTCGATGACCGTCGTCCGGAGTCCGGCCTTGGCCAGAATGATGGCCGCTGTCAAACCGTTGGGGCCGGAACCGATGACAAAGGCTTCCTGCCACGATTTCCCAGCTTTGCGGCTAATGTGTGTATTCCCCTTCCAGCCATCCTTGCTGCTCCAGCATGTCGCGAAATGGACGAGCCTGCAATGAGACCGCGGAAAAGTACGGCCTCACGAACTGCCGCTTCCACCATTGCCCGTTTTGAGCACGCTCGGTGGGATTCGTAAAGTGATATTCATACAGAAGCGCGCGTACGTAGCGCGGCGGCTGTCCGGGAAATGGGTTCGTTTTCAATAAACCAAGCGTTGCGGAGTCCCCCTCGAGCAGCTTCCCAAGAAAATGGACGAACCAGGGATGATCTTGGTAGCTCGATAAAGCCGCAAACCACATCAGCCAGTCGAGCCGCAGATGATAGGGCGCGATCTGCGGCGGCATGCGGCCGAGCGCGCCGGGCTTCCCTCGGAATTCGTACTCGCGCCATTTCGTGGAGGGCGTCAGCACGGCTTCGTCGGTGCCTTCGACAATCACTTCGTAACGCGGGCGAGTGATGGAACCGAACGCGCCATAGGTGCCGACCAGGTGGAATCGATTGTAGACCGTGTTCATCACTTGATTGGGTGAAAGCATGTTGCGTATCGGCCGCACACTCAGGATCGCCAGCAGAACGGCCAGTGCCGCGACCGCGATTTTCAAAGCCAGCGGCGGCGCGTGCGCCAAGGGCGAATGAATCCGAAGAATGGCCGAAAGCGCGCGATCGTCGAAGGTACTGATCGCCAGAATCATGGTGAGGAAATTCAACCACGACAGATTGCCGCTCCCGAAGATGGTTCCCTGAAATAGAATCGTAATCGCCCCCGCAATCGCGCTCACCGGCTGCGGCAGGAAGTAGCCGAAGGGCACGATCAGCTCCGCAAAATGGTTGAAAATCACTCCGCCGCGGTGGGTCCATTCCGGCGCCCAGTAAAAGAACCAGCTCAGGGGATTGGGCATTGGCTGGGTTTCGTAGTGATAGTCCAGGCAGGTGAGATCGCGCCAGCACGGATCGCCGCGCAGCTTGATCAGCCCGGCGCCAAACATCAGGCGAAATAGCAGCCAGCGAAGCAGCCAGATGACAATCGTTTGCGGATTCGTCGCCCGGCTTCCGAGGAACACCGCATAGAAGCAGGCTTCGAGCAGGATCGATTCCCATCCGAACCCATAAAAGGTCTGGCCGACATTGACGAATGAGATGTACAGCACCCACAACATCGCCCAGACCAGCATCGATAGCCAGGTCCCGTACCGCTCCGAGATCCCGATCACGGCCGCGCACGAAAGCGCGACACCCAGCCAGGCCGCTATCGTGAAGGCGGTATCGTTGGGCGCGAAGAAGAACAAGCTGGGCGAATCGCGGAACGATATCTCGTTGACGAACTGCCGCACCGGCAGAAGTCCTCGGTCGCCCAACAGAGGTTTGAACTGATTCACCGCATTCAGGAAGGCCATCAGGAAAACCAGTCCCAGGCCGCGCTGCAGGCCGGCTCTGGTGAGCATGAAGCTTTCCGAACCGAACCAACTCATATACTAAACCCGGTTCATAGGCTAAGCCTGGTTCATGACAGCCTCAGCGAAAAATTCCAGTATGCCCAAGCGAATAGCGGCCAGGTTGCGGATAGACGCACAAACCGTGCGGCCCGCGTCCTACCGGAATGCGAGCGAGCAACTTTCCGTCGCTGGTGTCGATCGCATAAACCTCGGAGTTGTAGCGGCCCGAAAGCCATAGCACCTTGCCGTCGGCTGAGACGCCGCCCATGTCGGGACTCGCTCTGCCAGGGAGCTGCCACTTGCGAACCACCCTCCGGCCGGCAAAATCGATCAGCGAAATGCTGCCTTCGTCTCGATTTGACACATAAAGTACGCGTGAATCGCGGCTGACGTACAACCCGTGCGCGCCTTTACCGGTTGGGATGAAGGCAATCCTGCGAAAATTAACGCCGTCGATCAGGTACACGCCGTTGGCCATCATGTCCGCGACATAAAAGACGGAGCCATCGGGCGAAAGTTTCACGTCCTGCGGCATGGCGTGCTTAGCCAACTCCAGTGTGCCCAACAGGGTTTGATCGGCAACGTCGACTTTGAGGAGCATACCGCTGAACTCGCAGCTCGCGATGAAATACCGGCCATCCGCGGAGAAGTCGATATGGTCCACGCCTTTGCAGGGAACCTTGAGCGAGTGAACCGGCTTCATGGTGACGACATCCAGAAAGTTCAGGCGCTTGCGGGCTTCGGCCACCACAATGGCGTATTTTCCATCGGGTGTGTAGTACATGTTGTAGGGATCACTCACGCGGATCGTATTTCCTTTTTTGCCGGTCGCGGGATCGATACGCGTGAGACTGTTGCCCTTGTCATTCAATACCCACAGGGTCTTCAGGTCGTAGGACGGGGTGACGTGTTGCGGCTGGCGGCCGACTCGAAATTCGTCCAGCACCCGATAACTTGCCGGATCGATCACAGTCACTGATTTGCTTCCGCTGTCAGGCACGTAAATGCGAGGCGGATAATTTCTTACCACCGGGCTGAGGTCGCCGGGTCGGTCGGCTGAATAGATGTCGCTCGGGTTCAGCAGAGGCGGCATACCGGGGAGAAGTGCGAGATCGGCCGCGCGAGAGCCGGCGGTCGCCAGGAATAGGAGGGCCAGCAACAAGAGTGGCATGATGGTCCGGCGCGGGCAGCCGGCTACATTAATTATGCGACGCTCGACGGCGGAAGCGGCGAAATATTTGGGGCGAGCGTCAGCTTTTTTAGATCCTCGATCGAGCCCTGAAAGCGATCCAGGTCGAGCGATCCGGATATCCCTGGGATTTTTCCACCTTGGCTGTGTTGCCAGAAGGTCCAGGTGTTCCACGGCTTCGGGACCTTAGGCGATTGCGCTTCGGTGTACTGCGCGATCCAGATCGGGAACCGGGCCAGGGCGGCCGTGCTGTTGAGCATATCGGTCGCGAACCATGGACTCATATAGACAATCGGCGTAACACGCAGACTGTTTTCGATGGCTTCCAGCATCTGCAAGGCCAGCGGAGCGCGGCTGGCTGGTGGAATGCCGACCCACCCGGCTGTGCCTTCCAGGTCCAACGCCGGTGGCAGATCGCCGGGCTGAAGTTCGCCGAGTGTGCCGAAGAACACGTCCGCTTGCGCGGAAACTGGAATTTGCGGCCGAAAGAAGTGATACGCCCCCCGAACGATTCCCGCCGTTGCAGCGTCTTCCCAATGCCGCTGGAACGATGCATCGACGTCGCGAGCCCCCTCGGTGGCCTTGATGAAGCAGAATTGAACGCCGGAGGCAGCTACTGCGCCCCAGTCGATTTTCTGCTGATAGCGTGAGATATCGATACCGGGCAACGACATTTGTTCTCCAACAAGAGCATATTGCAACATCCGCGGAGAAAAACACCGAATTTCGGCTTAGTGGTTTAGTTTGAGCGAGAAAAATTCGAGGAAGCCGCGTGACTGAAAAAGTTCACTACTTCAACAGGCCCATCTTCTCCAAAGGCCAGTAAATGAAGACCGCTTTCCCGTAAATATAGCGGCGCGGTACCATGCCCCAGGTGCGAGAGTCGTTGGAAGAGCTGCGATGATCGCCCAGCACGAAGTATTCATCCAGTCCCACAGTGGTCGGATGCATTTCACTTTGGTCGCGATATTCCTGGGGCACATAATCCTCTTCCAGGGGCTCGCCGTTGACGATCACGCTGCCCTCGCGCACTTCCACGCGATCGCCGGGCATTCCGATTACACGCTTGATGTAGGACTTGCTGGGATCGCCGGGGAACCAGAACACCACCGTGTCGCCCCGATCGATTTTTTCGAAGTGAAAGCGGTAGACGAACTTGTTGATGAAGATCCGTTCCTGGTCGTCCAGAGTTGGCATCATGCTGGTGCCTTCCACTTTCACCGGCTGGTAAAGGAACAGGATCACAATCACAGCGAGAACCACCGAAAAAAGCAGATCGCGCAGCCAATGCATCAATGCACCGACCACGGAACGCTTCTTAGGCATTGAAGGACTGAACTGGCTCACCGGCTCAGCCGTATTGTTCTCTTCCATGATTCTACGAGACGATCCGATCCATTTTGACACTTGGAGGCCGAGGTAGGCAACCGTCTTAATGGACGTGCTGGCCGGTGGCTCCGTTACCGAGCCGCGCGCGTCAGCAAACGGTCGTTAGGCGGGCCCGGCTAACTGCTGCAAAATCAGCTTGGCAAGCTGCTGGGCGTCGCCGAAAGCCTGCAGATAGGTTTGAAATTTGCGGTTTAATTCCAGGGCCTGATCAGGCTGCAGCTTGGAACGGACGATCATGTCCCGAATATGCACCGGGTTCGGCAGAATGGCGTCCTCCTGCAGCTCCTCGAGCGCCGTCGCGGGGTCGTAGTGATACATGGGAGCCCTCCCTGTTCTTCCACTCTACTGCGGTTTGTCGCCCGTGATCAGCCGGATACCCAACTCGCGCAACTGCCGCTCCGGCACAGTCGACGGCGCATCGCACATCATATCCGTACCGCGCGCGGTTTTGGGAAACGGAATCACTTCGCGAATCGAGTTTTCACCCGCCAGAATCATTACCAGCCGGTCCAGACCCAGCGCAATCCCGCCATGCGGCGGCGCGCCATATTCGAGCGCTTCCAGGAGAAATCCGAATCGACGCTTGGCTTCGTCGTCGCTGAAACCGAGTGCGGCGAAGACCTTGGCCTGCACGTCGCGGCGATGGATACGAATCGAACCCGACCCGAGTTCGACGCCGTTCAACACCACGTCATACGATTTGGCGCGGCAGCGTGCCGGATCGGTGGTCAGCTTTTCGATGTCCTCGTCATGTACCGACGTGAATGGATGATGGGCCGCGTTCCAGCGGTTTTCTTCCGCGTCCCATTCGAACATCGGGAAATCCACCACCCACAGCATTTTGAAACTCTTGGGATCCAGCAGCTTGTGCCGATCGTTGTATTTCTGCCCTAGATACAGCCGCAATTGTCCGCACGCCTGATAAAACGTCTCTTCCGGACGATGTCCCTGCGGCGCGCCTGGCCAGCCGGCGATCATGAGCAAGTCTTCGTCCGCCGCGCCCGTCACCGCGCGTGCCTGCTCCACCAGTTTTGGATCCAGCTTCTTGAGATCGTCGAATACTCGCAGGCCCTTCTCCTTGCCGAAATCTTTCACCTCATTCCGTTCTTTGCTGCTGAGCGTGCCGACCTTCGGAATGTGAATCGCGACCGGAGGAAAAGTCAATCCCAGGCCGATTTGCCAGCTTTCATCGAGGACGTGAAAGGGCGGCAGGCGCAGATCCGGCTTGTCGATCCCGTATGACTTCATGGCTTGCGCGTAGGTCATGCGTGGGAACGGCACAGGGACCTCATATCCCGCAACTTGAAACGCCCGCTGCAGCATCGGCTCGACCACTTCGAAGACGCGCTCCTGCTGCGGAAATGACATTTCGAGATCTATTTGAGTAAACTCCGGCTGCCGGTCGGCTCGCAAATCTTCGTCGCGGAAGCAGCGCACGATCTGGAAATATTTCTCGTAACCGCTCACCATCAACAACTGTTTGAATATCTGCGGCGATTGCGGGAGCGCATAAAATGAACCCGGCTGCACTCTGCTGGGCACCAGATAATCGCGCGCGCCCTCCGGTGTCGACCGTGTCATGAAGGGCGTTTCTATTTCCAGAAATCCCTGGCTGTAAAGAAACTCCCGTACCGCGAAAGCCATGCGCGAGCGCAGGATCATATTGCGCTGCATGTGCGGGCGCCGCAGGTCGACGTAGCGATATTTCAGGCGCGCGTCTTCCTTGACGTCCACTTCCTCTTCCATCGGGAACGGCGGCGTGCGCGATTCATTCAGTATCCAGAGTTTCTCCGCCACCAGCTCCACTTCGCCCGTCGCCAGATTTGCATTCACCGTGTCCGGCGAGCGCTTCGCCACTGTGCCTTCCACCGCGATCACGTATTCCGACCCGAGCATCTCCGCTTTCTTGTGTACCGTCGAGTCGGCGTCGGCGTGAAACACGATCTGCGTGACGCCCTCGCGGTCGCGCAGGTGAATAAAGAAAACACCGCCCAAGTCGCGACGCCGGTGAACCCAGCCCATCAGCAGCGCCCGCTTACCCGTATCGGTGACGCGCAACTGACCGCAGGTGTGCGTGCGGCGAAGATCGCCTAGAAAATCGAGCTGTACTGTTTCCATGAGTTATTTTATCCGCTGAACTATTTCCTCGCGGCCAACCGTCTGCTGCTCGGCCGATTGCATATTCTTGAGCGTGTAACTGCCGGCGGCGATTTCGTTTTCTCCGACGATCAAAGCGAACCGCGCGCCCATCTTGTTGGCCAGCTCGAGCGAGCGCTTCAGTTTCGCATCCAGCCCCAGTTCGACCGAACAGCCGGCCGCTCGCAAAGTCTGCGCGATCTGTGCCGAGTGCCGCTCCGCCACCGTGCCCAGGGGAGCTATATAAATGTCCAAGGCCGGTTTGTGGCTTTCCGGATGCTCCTGTTCCACGCTCATCACCAGCCGATCCTCGCCGATCGAGAATCCAATGCCGGGCGCGGGAACCTTCGACCCTAGCGCTTCGGCCAGTCCATCGTAGCGCCCGCCGCCCAGCACCGAATTCTGCGCTCCCAATGCCCCGTGCACGATCTCGAACGTCGTGCGCATGTAGTAATCGAGGCCGCGCACCATTCGAGGCTTGATTTCGTAAGGGATTCCGCGATCGTCCAAATGCACCCGCACGGCAGCGAAATGCGTTCGGCACGGCTCGCACAAATGATCCTGGATCGACGGCAGCGAGTTGAT
>DATHOT010000422.1:0-42388 GCA_035484655.1 Bryobacteraceae bacterium
GATCGCCGGGGGTCTCTCTGTAGCAACCTTCGACCTACCATTGTCCGAATGACGGTACAGGCCGCCACGGTTCGTATCATGCATGTTCGATTTCCTCACTTCCTTGTAGCCCTTGCAGCCGGCGCCCATCCGCTTCCGCCCTCTCTCTCGTGACCCATTCACGGACATAAGGCGGACAATTCCTGAGTTCCGTTCCGTTGGCCTCGCCGAGAGCAAGGAGTTTCACGGCTTCTCGGTCGACTAGAAGAACGTTTCTGAGATCGATGGCGAAGCTGCCCGATTCCTGTCCCAGTACGTCCCGAAGCATGTCGACATGTTCCCCTGTAACACAACCACTTACAAACAACACCACGAGATTTTCAGAGCTAACGACTCGATCGATTCTGCAGTTCGTTGTCATTGTTGGCTTTCGGTTCAATCCTTCCATTCCTTCCAGCGTCTAGATCGGGTTTGGGACGTACTGGATTTCTTAAAGACGTCTGCCGAGCCCAGCTCTTGGCGCACCACTCACGCCGCAGCAACCCCATTGGTTTTCCAAGTCTCCCAGGTCTCTGTTTCACGGAAGAATGTTAAGGACGGAGATTCGCCGTTATGTGTGACACGAATCCGATCATGGTGCTGAATCTGGCCGCTTGCCATAAGATTCGAGAGCGGATGGACGAGCAGTCGTTCGATAGCGCGCTTTAGGGGGCGGGCGCCATATCTGAGGTCGATACCCTGGGTCAGGAGCAACTTTTTGGCACTATCCGTCACATTTATAAGAAAAGGCTTACCGGCGGTAGCCGTTTGGACGCGATGTTGCACGCGTTCGAGCTCGATATCAATGATTCTGTTTAGTTCCTCATCGCCCAGAGACCTGAACACGACGATTTTGTCCAGACGATTGAGAAACTCCGGTGTGAACTTACGGCGCGCCGCTTCTATGCCGGTGCGCGACACTTTGGCCGCCAGTGTGGGCGCGCAATTACTATCGTCCGGCGCCGAAACATGGAAACCTAGCTTCGGACTGACGAGCGAACTCATCTCAGCAGCACCGATATTGCTGGTCATGAAAATCAACGCGTTCGAAAAGTCCACTTTGCGGTTATCACCCAAGGTCAGCGTAGCTTTGTCCAGGATCCCGAGGAGCAGATTCCAGAGGGCGTCACTCGCCTTCTCGATTTCATCGAACAGCACGAAACTGAGCTTCACAGAATCCGTGTGATATTGATTGAGCGCTTCCTGGGAGAGAAGAGCGTGCGTTTCTCGATGGCCAAGATAACCCGGAGGAGAGCCGATTAATTTGGCGATTTCATGACTGTGCTGAAACTCGCCGCAATCGATCTTAATGACAGCCCGCGGATTGCCGAGCAGCGCCTCGGCGGTCGCCTCCACTGCCCGTGTCTTCCCGGTACCCGTAGGCCCGAGGAACAGGAAGTTTCCAATCGGTCGGCCCTCCGGTGAGAGCCCGGCGACATAAGTCTGATAAGTCCGAACGATCTCGTGGATTGCCTCTTCCTGCCCTATGACGAGGCGATGAAGTTTTTCCTCAAGTTCCTTCGCTTGCTTTCCAGTCACGGTCGCATCCAGCAATGCTAGCCCCGTCTGGTTCTCCGGAATCCGTGAGCTAGTTCGTCTTTTTATCTCCGCTAAGTTCTTCATTTCATGACTCCTTTCCCGGACCGTTAGCCGCCAAGCGGCCACCGCGCGTCCGGGAGTGTTGATTCGTTAAATGGGCGCTAACCGCGTACCAAACCAGCTTGTGCACGGCTGAAATCTGTTTCAATTCTTCTTCGAGATTCTGCAAAGCCCCCGAATCGATCGCCGTCCCTGCGGCCCTGTAGAGGTTCGGAGCATTGCGGAGGGCAGCCTCGATACGGGCCTTTAGCCGGCGGAGGCCTTCGCACGTCGAGGAAGGCTTAGAAATCAGCCGTAACTCATGCCGCTTTGCTGTCTTCATTGTTCCTCCCTCTAGTTGCATTGATCAGGTCGCGCCAGCTCGCTGATCGATCTAAGGGAGTGCAAAACTACTGCCATTTCCTACTCTATGAAAATAAAGGAAAAACGGAGATAGATCGAGGCCCCGTGTCCGTGAATCACGCGAATTCCGCGAATCCAGGAATCGGATTTGGTCTCGAGGGTCGACGGTGGAATTCGCGCTGCTTCTAAGGCCGGGCCAATTCATTCTGGCGCGCTCGCATTTCGGCCCGCGCCTCCCGGTGGATCTCTCCCATCCTGGCGCCGGTGGCGACCAGAGCGAAGAAACCGACGATCAGCAGTGGAAGCGTAACCATCCCCCACAGGATCAGCGTGAACCGTCGGGCCATAGCCTGTTGAACGCCGAACAGCGTCAAACCCAGGGTAGAGAGGACCTGGAAGAGGCCCACATTCCCGGGAGCCTGCGGCGCCACCGAGCCTAGCCGCAAGAGAATCATTAACGTGGCAGCGCCTTTCCACGAGGCCTCGTCCAGTCCGTAAGCCTGCATTACCGCGTAAATCGGCACTGCCTGCATCAGCAGATGGGGAATGCTGACCAGCGCGGATAGGTAGAGATAACGCGAATGACCGATGCGGTGCAGATCCTCAATAAAGACATGCGCCCAACCAAACATCCGTGAATCCAGGATCACTTCGAGCGCCTGTTCGCGCCAGTACATCGCGACCGCCAGCACCGCACCACAGACCAGAATAAATATTCCGAGAAAAATAGCGCCATCGGTCAGCAGACCGAGCGCGCGAGCTTGGCCATGGTTCAGGGGGAAGTGCTGTAGATACCGGAACGAGAAGAACAGCCCGGCAATCAACAACAGGCCATCGAAGATGCGCTCGATCACAGCCGAAGCCAGCGTCACCGAAATCGGAATCTCGCTCCAACGGGTGACCAGGAAGCATCGAATCAATTCGCCACCGCGCAGCGGCAGAACTTCGTTAGCGAACAGTCCGACAAAGATCGCCCGCGTAGCGCTCCAGATCGATACCGGACCAAGCGGCCGTAGCATCAGGCTCCAGCGCCAGCCCTGAATCACATAAGCTAACAGGTCGGCCAGGGCGCCGACGGCGATCCAGCGCCAGTCCAGCTCGCGGATCTCTTCTCCTAGCTCGCTCCAAACAACCCCATGCAACGCCCATCCCAAGCCTGCTAGTGAGACCAGAATCGTGATTAGAGCAAAGACACGCGTGCGAAGACGAGTTTCCGGGGAGGCTGCGAGCATATAACCCAAGAACCATGATAGCTGGTTGGTTTCTGGTTTCTAGTTTCTGGACCTTAGGGCGCGCGGCGAAAGGCGAGAACAGCGTTCAGTCCGCCGAAAGCGAACGAGTTCGACAGGGCGCACTCCACCTGCATCTGGCGCGCTTGATTCGGGATCACATCCAGATCGCAGGCCGGGTCGGGCTCGGTGAAGTTGGCGGTCGGGGGAAGGACGCCGTTGCACAGAGAGAGCAACGTGGCCACCGCCTCGATCGCTCCAGCCGCACCCAACGTATGACCGTGCATCGATTTGGTGGAACTGACCGCCAGCCGATCGGCATGCGGGCCGAACATTTGGCGGATCGCGGCCGTCTCGGTGGCGTCGTTGGCTTGCGTGGCGGTGCCGTGCGCGTTGATGTAGCCGATTTCTTCCCGCTGAACCGCGGCATCGCGGAGGGCGGCTCGCATGGCTCGGGCCGCGCCATCGGGGGAAGGCTGGGTAATGTGGTAAGCATCCGACGACATCCCGAAGCCGGTGATCTCGCCGTAGATTTTCGCGCCGCGAGCCCGCGCCGCTTCGAGCGGCTCCAGCACCAGCATGGCGCCTCCTTCCCCCAAAATCAGGCCGCGCCGATCTTTGGAAAATGGACGGCAGGTATCGGGCGAGACCACGCGCATCGCCTCCCAGGCTTTCAGAAAGCCGAGACTGAAAACCGCCTCGCTTCCACCGGTGATGGCCATGCGAACAGCGCCGCTCCGCACCATCCAGAACGCCTGCCCGATGGCATGATTAGCCGATGAGCAAGCGGTCGATACCGTATAGGTCGGGCCCACCACGCCCGTTTCGAGCGAGATCCGGCTGGCGGCCGCATTCTCCATGGTGCGCGGGATCGTCAAAGGATTTACTCGCGGAATATTCTTGCGGTAAAGATTGACGAACCCTTCGTCCTCGGTACTTTGGCCGCCCACGCAACTGCCGGTGATGATCGCGGTATTTTCGCGCAGCTCAGCGGTCCATTCGATGCCGGCCTGGGCGATCGCCTGTCGCGCCGCCACCACGCCGAATTGCGCAAAGCGATCGAGCAGCCCTATTTCTTTTTCTTCGAAATGCCGCGATGCATCGAAACCCTGAACTTCCGCGCCGTTTTGAAATCGAAGCAGCCCGCGATCGACCGCCTGAAGGGGCCGGATGCCCGGCCGGCCGGCGGCGAGCGCCCGCCAAAACTCGCCACAGTTATGCCCCAGCGCGCATAGGACGCCGGCGCCCGTCACCACCACGCGCTGCTGCATGTCAGGCCCTTACGGCCGTTTGGCCTCCCTGGCCACTTTCGAGTAACTTGGCGATCCCATCCACGACATCGCGCACCGATTTGATGTTCTGCGCTGCGTCGTCGGGAATATTTATGTTGAACTCGTTTTCCACCGCGAAAAGAATGTTGATCCCGTCCAATGAATCGATGCCGAGCTCCGCGAAGGTGCTGTCGGCCGTAACCTTCTCTGGAGGGAGATGCTGGGCCGTGGCAATGATGCCTCTGACTCGCTCGGTCAGTTCCGCGTGGGACATAAAATGTCGGTCACCTTTTCGAAATGAAAACCTTGCTGAATCAATTCTGGCAGAACTGCGCGCAAAGCTCCCAGGGTGGCGCGGATATCAGGTCTGGATTCGAGCCCCCGGCCGTCGTGCAGGCAAAAAATCGCGCCATTCCCCGATCCGTTCAGAAGGCGTTGAATTACACGTGGCTCGGGCCATTTCCAGTCCAGCGCGAGCGTCGTCCACGTGACCCCCAGCAGCCCGAGTCGTTGCTGGGCCTGCCGCAATCCGAACCAGCGCGCCCCGTAGGGTGCGCGAAAAAACCGCGGCCGGAGTCCGGTAGTTTGCTCGATCGTCTCTTGCGCGCGAGCCAGCTCACCGTAGATGAAACGGGCCGATTGAAAATACAGTTTCGGATGCGTATCGGTGTGATTGCCGATCTCATGCCCTCGGACGGCCACCTCGCGCGAAACCTGCGGCAGACGGCGGACGTTGGCGCCGCACTGAAAGAAAGTGGCCGGCGCTCCGTGCCGGGCCAGGATCTCCAGCACTTCGGGAGTGGACTCGCTCGGTCCGTCGTCAAAGGTAAGCGCAATCGCGGACCGGGCGCCGGCGCCTTTATACACTGAGGGCGCTAGCAAAGAGGACGACGGTACGCGGACTGCATAGGCTAACACTCCCGCCGATGTGCAGACCGCGGCGGTGCCGGCGCTGGCGACCAATCCGGTTACATCCATCACGATGCCTGGCGATTGGCGCCTCGTGAACCCGCCACGCCAGGAGGCTTTGAATCGGTGCGAACCATAGACCAAGGTCCGGGGATCCAAGGGTAACGCCCTACAACACTTTCATCCACCTCGACGCCCAGTCCCGGACCCTTCGGCAGAATCAGGTCGCCATTATCGAGTTGGAGAGGCGCCTTCAACACTTCCCCCGCCAGCGGAAAAGGATACATTCCTGCCTGGGATGGCGTGGAATAGCAAGGGTACTCCAGCCATTCGACCACCTGGTCCGGCCAGCAGGCTCCCAAGTGCGCGGCCGCGATCACCTCCAGCGCCGTTCCGCAACTGTGGAATGCGAATCTCAATCCCGCGCGCGAGACTTCCCGTAGCATGCGACGCGCCGTGGCGTAACCGCCCTGTGAAACCAGGTCTAACTGCAAATAGTCGACGCCGGCCAAGATGAGATCCAAAAAGCTCGGTTCGTCGGGCTCGTGTACGCCGCTCGCTAGCGCGACCAAGTCCAGTTCCTTGAGACGGCGGTAGCCTTCGTGATGGCCGGGCGGAAGGGGTTCCTCCAGCCACGCGATGTTGTATTCGCCCAGTTGCTCGGCTAATTTGTCGATGGTGGCTTCGAGGTAATTCAAATCGCCAATCTGCCACCAGGTGTGAGCGTCGACGATGAGGTCGAAATCCGGTCCCACCGCCTCGCGCATCCGGCGAATAGTTTCGAGATCCTGGTCAGGCCCCAGCCCGGAGTGCATTTTGTAGGCGCGAAATCCGAGTTGAGAAATGGCTAGCGCCTCCGCGGCATGTTCTTCCGGTGTCATGTGCATCCCGGCGCTGCCGTAGAGCCGAATGCGATCGCGCATCCGGCCGCCCAGCAATTCCGAGACGGGCAGACCGCGCTCTTTGCCGATCAGATCGTAGAGCGCAATTTCGACGGCGCAGTAAAACCTTTGAAGTTCGGAATTGCGGCCGGTCTCTTCGAGGAATTGCACGCGCAACGCGTCCGGGTCCGCCAAGGTTCGTCCGCTGAGAAAGGGGGCAATCACTTTGTCGATGGCGCCCTTGGCTTGCTCGGTGGCCGGCGCCGGACCGTAACCGACTAGTCCATCGTCGGCCTCGGCGCGAACCAGCATGGCGTCGCGTTTGACGATAGTCTGCTCGCCGCCATGATGGTTGACCTTCATCGGCTCGGGCAAGGGGTAGGAGAGTAAGTGTGCTTGGACGGAACGGATTCGCATTCCTGCTAGTTTTCAGAGTATCAGGTGGCGGTGGCGGGCGCGACTTAGTGAGGTGAGTGGGTCGCTCTCAGTGAAAATGAATTACTGCAACTTGGCGTATTCCGCGCGGGCTTGCTGGAGGACTGGAATGTCGCGATCGGCGTCCTTCCAGAGCGTGAGGAAATCCTGGTACGCGGCTTTCGCCTTTACCCTATCTTCCGACACCGCCAGCGCTCTGCCAAGTTGCAAGTGCGCTAGCGCGCCTATAGGGTCGCTGACCACGATCCCGCGATGATCGAGAATCTTCTGGAATTCCGCCGCCGCTTCGGCGCCTTGGTGTGCAGTCAGATAGGCCAGTCCACGCACATAGACCGGATAAAGGGCCCCGAAAAACCCATGTATGCTGCTACGCGGCGTGCCTAGTTCATATGGAGTGCCAATTTGTAGCAGTTCGATAGCCTTGGCAGGCCCATTAGGGTTGAGAAGTGCGCGAAGCGCCGGCAAGTAATTGAATCTGACTGAAGTATCCTCTCCGAAGCGCTTTTCCAGATCATTTGCGAGTGTTTGAGAACCCGAAAAGTCTCCCGAAAGGGCCAGCGCAAAGGCGGCGCCATACTCCACTTCCCGGTCCTTGGAAAGCTTGAGCGCGGCCATTGCGCTCCGGCTTGCCTCACGCTTATTTCCAAAAAAAGCTTCTTGCAGGGCCGCTCCGGTCTCCCACAGAGCCGCACTTTCCCGCTGGCCGGCTTGCTGAGCCAAGTCCGACGCACGCCGTGACATTGTCCTGGCCTGTTGCAAGTGGCCGGAATACGCCAGGACAAAACTCCCTTTGTCGGCGATCATGTCTTGTGCTCCCGATTTTCCCTGACCCAGGACCACTTGTCGCTCCATTTCCGCCTGGTCACCTCTCAAAAAGGCAATGTCGTATCGCATGACCAAAAAATCGGGAAGATCCAGCTTGCGGTCGGAAGCTCGCTGCAAGATGTTCTCGTCTTCTCCCAGGCGGTCAAGCTTTTGATATCCGTAGGCCAGATTGGCATACCCGAAGACAAAATCCGAATCGATCTCGATCGATTTCCTGCCTGCTTCGACCGACTTTTCGTAGTTGCCGTTGATTTGATCGATAACCGACAAGAATGCGTGAGGCCTCACGTCGCGAGGATAAGTTTGTGCCCACAACTCGCAGGTTTGTTGCGCCTTTTCCAGGTTTCCCGTTACTCGAAACTCGTAAGAAAGGGTAAGAAAGAACTTCTCCAGGTCACTCGCGCGGTCCCGCAGTTCGTAGGCTTTGCTGATGCTCTCCGCCGAGAGGTCAGACTCTCCAATTTCGCCATACACCTGCCCGACATACGCATAGGCCACCGCGAATTTGGGATCGATCTCGATGGCGCGCTTTAAAAGGGGCAGAGCGGGAGCAGCACCCGAGAGGTGAGCCCTCTCGGCGGCGCTATAGGCCTTCAAGGCATCCAGCGACGCCGTGGTGGCCTCGGCCAGCGGAGTGTCGTGCTTTTCGACCGTTGCGAGCGACTCTCCGACTCGGGTTCTGAACTTACTGGCAATTTGACTTAGAGCTTTCAGGACGTCTTCTTTTTTGCCGGCTTGCGCCTGCTCCTCGTCGAGGACGTCTCCGCTGTGGCAGTTTTGGGCGCGCAACCCCAATACAAACTGAGTCCCGAGACTTGCGATGGAACCATCCAGAACTGCGGCGCTACCGTTTCGCTCACAGATTTCTCGAGCGAGCTCCGGAGTCAGTCGCGCACTTGGGGGCTGACCCATTAGACCGAGCGTCCGCCGGATTCGCTGATCGGATACCAGGCTCAGGAACGGCGACTGCTCGAGCTGTACCGCCAATCCTTGCCGCAGAGTTCCGTCAAACAGCGGATCGCCGGTCGTGTTCACGAAGTCCGCCAGGACAATGGTGTCCCTGTCCGTGAGTTTTGGCGTCCGGTGCAAATAGAAGTAGCTTAAAAACGCCAGCAAAATTGCGGCAACCGGGACCATCACCTTCCAGCGTAGTGGCGCACGCACTCTTGCGTGCTCCGTAGACACTCGTGTCGACGAATCCCGCTTCAGGCGTTGCAGGTCGGCTCGAATTTCCGAAGCGTGCTGGTAGCGCAGATTGCGATCTTTTTCTAGACACTTGCCGATGATGCGCTCTAGTTCCTCCGGCAAGTCGGGATTCAGTCGTACTGCAGGCACAGGCGCGCGGTTGAGAATGGAATCGAAAACGATTGCCGAACTATCCCCGCGAAATGGCAGCTTGCCGGTAGCCATTTCGTACAGCACCACGCCGAACGAGAATAAATCCGTGCGCGGATCTAAAGGTTTCGCTCGGACTTGCTCCGGCGACATGTACGACACCGTCCCCACCACGCCTCCAGGGCTGGTCAGTTCTTCTTCGAGGGTGAGCGTAGGTCCCGCCGTCCCGCCCTCGGCGCGACGATCGAGGACGGAATCCATGCTGGCCAATCCAAAGTCGAGAATCTTCGCCTGACCGCCTTTGGTGACGAAGAGATTCGCGGGTTTGATATCCCGGTGGATGATTCCCTTTGCGTGGGCAGCTTCCAAAGCATCGGATGTCTGGATGCACCAATCCAAAAGTTCATCTGTTGGAATTGGCCCCCGGCGGATTCTCTGCTTTAAGGTTTCCCCCTCCAGCCACTCCATAACAATCACCGGCCGGTGGTTATGTTCTTCCACGTCATGAATCGTGCAAATATTGGCATGGTTCAAAGCAGATGCGGCCCGCGCCTCGCGCTGGAAACGGCTGAGCGCACGAGAGTCTTGGGCGACTTCATCCGGTAGGAACTTGAGAGCCACGAACCGGTGCAGGCGGATGTCTTCAGCCTTGTACACCACGCCCATTCCGCCAGCGCCCAATTTCTCGACAATGCGGTAATGGGAAATGATCTGTCCGGTAAAGAGGCCGACCGTCGCGGGTCTGTCTTTCTGAAGAGCGATGGCCTGCGCGGCCATGTCAATCGCCGGGCTCTCCAGGAAGCTGCCTGCCTCCAGCTGCGAGGCCAGCAGCGACCGGACTTCCCGCTCCAGCGCCTCGTCGCCCGCGGAGGCCTCGCGCAGAAACTCATCGCGCGCCTCAGGCGGACGCTCCAGCGCCGCCTGCAGCAAGCTATCGACCTGTTTCCACCGTTCAGAGTCCATCAGCGGTCCTCGCGGCCAACGCTAGCAAGGGTTGTCATTCGCGGCTCACTGCAACTTGCCGTATTCCGCCTTGGCTTGCTTGAGGATCGGGATGTCGGGGTCGGCGTCTTTCCAGAGGGTAAAGAAGTCCTGGTAAGCTCTTCCGGCCTTCGCCGTGTCGCCCGCCAGCGCGGAGGCGCGGGCCAGGCCCAGATAGGAGAGCGAATAGAACTGTCCCCAATAGGGGTGTTGCCAGGCACTGCCCCAATTGGAGCCTTTGTGATTCAGGATCTTTTCGAACTCAGCCGCTGCCTCAGAGCCTTTACGGAGGCCCAGGTAAGCCAAGCCCCTCAGGTACGCCGCATCGGGGTAAGCACGCTCGTATGGCGAGGCGGATGCCAGCAGCTCCACGGCTTTGGCTGGCTGATCGTGCTGGAGCGCGATCGCAGCGCGAATCGCGGGTAGCTGCACCGCATTCCAGAGGGTTCCGTTTGGAAACAGCTTGGAAGTCTCCCCGGCAAGCTTCTCCGCTTGGGCCGCATCGCCGCACATGGCCAGTGCCAGCGCAGGACGCCCTAGTCGCGGCACGGCCTGGCAATTACCCGACAGCGCATCGGCACGCGCATCGGCCTCTTCAAATTCGGCGGCGGCGTTCCGGAGCCCCTGGCGCTGCGCTGTTTCCGCGGCTCGCTGGTACAATTTGCTTGCCTCACGACGCTGGCCATGGACATTCCGATTGGCCGCCTGTAAACCGAAGCTGAGGTACTCCGCCGGCTTGCCTGCGAACCATTGAATCTCTCGCGCAGCGGCCGCATCATCGCCCTCGACGTAAGCGATTTCGAGGAACCGCTGGTGGATCCTCGCTCCGCCGAGTCCCTGCGCCCGCAGTGTCTGCGCTAATTGCTTCGCCTCGGCGAGCCGATCCAGGCATATGTAGGCGTCCAGTTGGCGCCGGTACGGAGGCTCAACGTTGGCTTGTAGCCCAGTCGCTGCCTGGCCCTCCTTGAGCCCCTCTTCGAATTGCCCCCGGTCTATGTACTCGACACTCACCCCGTTATGGAATCCCCAATAGCGGGGATAGTTCTGGATACCCAACCGATTCGCGTCAATCGCTTTGTCAGACTGGCCATCATATGAGTAGTAGGTAGCCGCAATGAGGTCCCGCTCATACTCGGAAACCCGGTCGATCAAACCGAAAGCTTTTTGTGTGTATTCCCGGCTGCGCTCTATGTCCCCGGCATTGTTGAATGCGACGCCGAGCATGAAGTAAGCCATCGCGAAATTTGGATCGAGTGCAATGGCGCGCTCAAACAACGGGACAGCGGCCAGAAATTGGCCCTGTTCCATCTCGGAAGAACCCGCGGTGTAGCTCTGGAGAGCTTCGAGCGATGGAGTGGTCGCTTGCTCGAGCGGACGATTCAACTTCTCGATCGAGTTGAGCGATTCTCCCAGCTTGGCGCGCATGGCCGTGGCGGCGGTTCCCAACGCGTTCAACACGTGCTCTTTGTCGCCCGCTTGAATCTGTTCCCGAGCCAGCGTGGCGCCGCCCCGGCAAGTCGTTGCCTGTAGCGTGATGACGTAGTTCTTACCCAGGCTGGCGATGGTGCCGTCGATCGTGGCCGCCGCTCCGTCGCGCACGCAGATGTCATGTGCGATCTGGTTTGTGATATGGCTCGCGGGAGCAACGCTCATCAACCGCAGGTCCTGTTGTACCTGCTCGTCGTCCATGGTTTTCAGAAAGGGCGATTGCTCAAGTTGGATGGCGAGCCCCTGGCGCAGCGTTCCGTCAAATACGGCATCGCCGGTCGTGTTTACGAAATCGGCGAGGACAATGGTGTCCTTATCCGTGAGTTTGGGCGTGCGGTGAAAATAGAAGTAACCGGCCACGAAAAACGCCAGCAAAATCCCTGCAACCGGGACCATCACCTTCCAGTTTTGTGGCGTATGCACTCTTGCGTGCTGCGTCGACAATGGTGTCGACGTGTCCCGCTTCAGGCGCTGCAAGTCGGCGCGAATTTCCGAAGCGTGCTGATAGCGCAGGTCGCGATCTTTTTCAAGGCACTTGTCGATGATGCGCTCTAATTCCGCCGGCAAGTCCGGATTCAGTCGCACCGCAGGAGCCGGAGCGCGGTTGAGGATGGAATCGAAAATGACCGCCGAACTTGCCCCGCGAAATGGCAGCTTGCCGGTAGCCATTTCATACAGCACCACGCCAAACGAGAATAAATCAGTGCGCGGGTCCAAAGGTTTCGCCCGGACTTGCTCGGGCGACATGTACGACACGGTCCCCACTACGCCTCCAGGGCTGGTCAGGTCTTCTTCCAGGGTGATGGTCGGGCCCGCCGTTCCGCTCTCTGCGCGATGGTCGTGGACGGAACTCACCTTCGCCAATCCAAAGTCGAGAATCTTGGCGTGACCGCGTTTGGTGACGAAGATATTCGCCGGTTTGATATCGCGATGGATAATGCCGGCGGCGTGCGCCGCCTCCAATGCGTCGGCGATTTCGATCGCTAGCGAAACCAGGGTTTCGATTTCTAGTGAGCGGCCCCCGGCCGAAGATATGATGCGATGCTTCAGGGTAGTTCCATCCAGGAACTCCATGACGATGAAGGACCGTTCGTCCGTTCTTCCGATCTCGTGAATGGTGCAGATGTTGGGGTGATTGAGAGACGAGGCCGCCCGCGCCTCGCGGCGGAGGCGTTCCAGAGACTGCGTATCTCGAGCCAACTCTTCGGACAGGAATTTCAGGGCCACAAAACGGCCCAGCTCGAGATCCTCGGCCTTGTAGACCACGCCCATCCCGCCGTCGCCCAGCTTTCCGGCCAGGCGGTAGTGGGAGACGGTCCGGCCGATCGGGAGATCGCTTGCTGCTTGCGTTTGCTCGCGCGGGCTCTGGCCGCCTAGCTCCCTCGCGGCCAGTTCGATCGCCGGACTCTCCAGGAAGCTGCCTGCCGCTCGCTGCGAGGCCAGCAGCGACCGGACTTCCCGCTCCAGCGCCTCGTCGCCAGCGGACGCGCCCCGCAGAAACTCATCGCGCTCCTCAGGCGGACGCTCCAGCACCGCCTGCAGCAAGCTATCGACTTGTTTCCACCGTTCAGAATCCATCGAGTATCTCGCCGGTCAACTCGCGCCCCCGGTTATTTCGGGCCCGCCGGTTATTTCGCGATAGAGCCAGGCCTTGGCAGTGCTCCAATCGCGCATCACGGTGACAGGCGAGACTTTGAGCACTTCGGCCGTCTCTTCCACGCTGAGTCCGCCAAAGAAGCGCATTTCCACCACCTGCACTTTGCGCGGATCGAGCCGTGCCAGCGCGTTCATCGCGTCATCGAGCGCTACCAGATCCCGGCCCCGGCCGCCCCCTACCATGGAAGCCTCTTCCAAGGAAACGTGCGGCACGCCATCCCCGCGTTTCAAATTATGCCGCCGCGCACGTTCAACCAGAATACGCCGCATTAACTGGGCCGAAACTGCGAAAAAATGAGCGCGATTCTGCCACTGCATGCGCTTGTAATCCACCAGGCGCATATAGGCCTCATTCACTAAAGCTGTGGTCTGCAGGCTGTGGCCGGGACGCTCGCGCTTCATGTAGCGGCTTGCCAGGCGATGCAGTTCGTCATAGACGATGGGGGTCAGCTTTTCGAGTGCCCTGTGATCACCCTCACTCCAGGCACGGAGCAGGGTGCTCACGTCGTCGCACTCTTGCTTCGCGTTCTGCATTGTCTATCGGCTGAATTATAGCGCCTGTGGATGATAGTTTCCGGACGCATTCTGCGCCTTTTCTAAATGGAGGGACATATGAAATCAATCGTGACTTTGATTGCCGCGAGCAGCTTGCTCGCCGCGCTTGCAATAGCACAGCCAGCCCCACGCTATACCGTCCGGGATCTCGGTCCCGTAGGCTCAGCGGCTGGCCAGCCGTTCGTGATAACCAATAATGGCTTGGTCAGCGGAGACGCGCTTTTTCCCGACGGCACCGAGCAGGCTGTTTTCTGGTACGACATTTGGAGAGGGGATTTCGGCCCGCCGGCATTCGGCGGACAGAACAGCATAGCGTTTGGCATTAACGAGCATGGGCAAGCCGTTGGCCAAGCTGAAACCGCCACTTTAGACCCGAATAGTGAGGACTTTTGCGGTTCCAAGGCGCTGGGGCTTCCCGCCAAAGGTACCACCTGTCTACCGTTCCTGTGGCAGGGTGGCGTGATGACTCCGCTCCGAACGCTGGGGGGCAACAACGGCAGCGCCAACAACATCAACAATGCAGGCCAAATAGTTGGGATGGCGGAGAATGCCACGACGGACCCGACTTGCCCCGCTACGGGCGCCCAAAAACTGCAGTTTGAGCCTGTCGTCTGGGAAAACGGGAAGATCCAGCAACTCCCGACCGTCGCCGGCGATCCCGACGGAGTCGCCTTCGCGATCAACGACAGCGGCCAGGTGGTTGGCGCTTCGGGCAATTGCACAACCTTCGGCACGATTACCCTGGTCAATCTTTCGCCGCTTCACGCCTTGCTCTGGCAAGCAGGTACGGTGACCGACCTCGGCACGCTCGGCGGGACGGGGCACGGCAATGGAATTGAAGCGGTAAACCTCAATAACAAAGGTCAGGTGGTTGGTAATTCGGACCTGGCCGGAGACACAAACTTTCATGGCTTCCTGTGGACCCAGGCTACGGGTATGCAGGACCTCGGCACGCTTTCCGGGGACGTCAACAGCCTTGCCATCGGCATTAACGACGCAGGCGATCTGGTTGGCGTGTCACTGGACGCAGAGTTTAACCCACGCGCATATTTCTGGCGGAACGGCGTGATGACCGACCTCAACAGCTTGACTCCTGCTGATTCGCCCTTGTTCCTGATCACAGGATGTTCCATCAATTCTCAGGGGCAGATCATCGGCATAGCCGTTGATAGCACTGGCGCGCTGCACGGCTATCTGGCTACCCCCGTCAATGGCGAAGCCGCTGGCGAGGGCCTCTCGGCTGCCTCACAAAGCACGTCCAATCCGATAGTTTTGTCCGAAGACGTTCGCCAGCGCCTTCAGCGACGATTCGGAGCCCCGCTCATGGTCCCGCGGTGATGTTGGAGGATTGCGGCGAGGATTTCGGCGCGCCGGACTGAGCTGCGTGATAAACCAGCATGCCAGGTGCCGCGCCGTCACGGCACCTGAGTCGTAACAATGTTGATACGAACACGCGCAGACGAGCACCTGTCGCAAGAATGCTGTAGGACATAACGCCCGCGCTGCTGAGCCTCCTGTTCTCGATTAGCTCAGTTACAAATCGCGTCTCTCCGCCCGGCTCCCAACTTCACATCCGGCTCACGTCAACTGTTGGCTCGTATGCGAGCCGAGCTGGGTCGCCCCTCAGCGCCGTACTGATTGCGCCCGTCACCTTGGATGTCGAGAGCGGATTGCAGGCCGGCAGCGTTGAATCGACGGTCTCAGTAGACATTCGCGGCTCACGGCAGTCATTTATCTCGATTACTACCATGCCTCCATCGGTGGTTATGGGGTCGCCGGTCGCATTGCGGGTGCCTCCACTCTTCCCCAATTTGCGGTCAAATAGTTAGCGGGTTGGAAGTTCTAACCATGGAGGCGAGCTGGAGTTCGCTTGGCGTGGGAAGGCGATCAGCAATTGCGCGCGCAAATCACAATCAGTTCGAATTCGCGGAGCTGGTCTGGAGCGATGGCACAAAGGTCGACCGTCAGATCGTTCCGGCCATCGAAATGCCGCCTTTCGGATCGCATAAGTTCAAGATCCCCTTCGGTGCGCGGGGAAGAAATAGGTTCGTTTTGCAGTATGGGACTCGGCCGGCGCCGGGGCTTACAGGCAGCCTGTGTCGCTGAATCAGCCGGCCCTGTCGACGCAAACGCGTTGATCAATATCGCAGGAGGATCATTTGAAACTATCCAGGAGAGACACCTTGAAAACCATCGCGGCGGCTGGTGCTCTGCGGTCGACTGCTGCTAAAGCCGCGACTTCTCCCAAGCGTGTTCAGAATCCGCCCGCCATCCGGCTGGTTGTTCTGGACGTCGGAGGGACCATCATCGAGGACCGCGGCGACGTCCCCGAAACGCTGCGAAGCGCCATGGCCAAGCAGGGCATCACCGCCACTCCGGCCGAGATCAGTCAGTGGAGGGGCGCTTCCAAACGCGAGATCATCCGGCATTTCGTCGAACGGCAAGCCCCTGGCGGCGATCGCGAAAAGCTGGCCACGGCCATTTACCAGGACTTCAGCGCGCGTTTGAGTGAAATCTACCGGACCGTGCCGCCCATAGCCGGCGCCGAAGACGCTATTCGTAATCTTCGCCAAAGCGGTTATCTTCTGGCCACAACCACGGGTTTCGATCGCGGGATTACCATCCCAATCTTTCACCGCCTGGGATGGGAAAAATACTTCGTGGCCATCGTCTGCAGCGATGACGTTGCGCAGGGCAGGCCTGCTCCGTTCATGCTGTTTCACGCCATGGAATCGGCCCGCGTGAATAGCGTGGCGGAAGTAATGGCCGTTGGGGACACGCCTCTCGACCTTCAGGCTGGCTCCAATGCGGGTCTGCGTGCGGTGGTCGGAGTGCTCTCGGGAGCTTCCCGCGCCGAGTTGTTGCAGCCCGAGCCCCACACTCACATCTTGCCGAGCGTGGCCGATCTTCCGGCCCTTCTTCGATCGAAAGTCTGAGCATGGGCATAGGGAACGTGTCGCCGCAACGGGTGGCGATAGAATCAAAGGATTAATCACCATGATCGATTCCATCCTGACCTTTGTGCACGACCTGAAATTCGCGGCCCGGTCGCTTTCGCGCACCAAGGGGCTTGCGATCACCGTGGTACTCACCCTGGCGCTGGGCATCGGAGCTAATGCCGCGATCTTTAGCCTGGTCCGTGGCGTGCTCCTGCGCCCGCTCGTCAATCGTGATGAGGACCGGTTGATCTATATCCGCCAAAGCGCGCGCGGAATCGGTTTCGACAACGCCGCGTTCTCTGTGCCGGAGATCCACGATCTGCGGGACCGCGTCAAAACGATAAATGCGTTCGGCGACTTCTCCACCATCGGCTTCACCATGGTCGGGCTAGGCGAGCCGCGCGAAGTCCGCGCCGGAGTCGTCGGCGGATCGTATTTCGAGGTAATGGGGCTGCACCCGGTGCTGGGCCGGCTGCTCGACGCGCGTGATGACGGTCCGGCTGCAGCCGGCGCAGCGGTGCTGACCTATCGTTTCTGGACCACTGGGCTCAAGAGCGACCCGTCGGTTCTCGGCAAGGTGATCCGGCTCGGCTCGCGCACCGCCACTATCGTCGGAGTGTTGGAACCGTCGGTTCCCTATCCAGCCGAAACTGAGATCATCGCCAACGTCGTGACCAGCCCGCACCATCTGTCCGCCACAATGGTGACTGGACGCGTCCATCGAATGACGGAACTGTTTGGACGGCTCGCGCCCGGTGCGGATCTCGAGGCCGCGCGGGCCGAGCTGCGAGTGGTCCATGGGGCGATGGTCAAAGCCCATCCCGAAGCGTATTCGCCGAAGGCCGACTTTCGCATCGACGCCGTGCGTCTGCGCGACCAGATCACCTCCCGCGCCAAGACAGTTCTGCTGGTGCTGCTCGCGGCTTCGGGGCTGGTCTTCGTCATCGCGTGCTCGAACGTAGCCAACCTGATCCTGGCGCGGACCGTCCGGCGGGAGGGCGAACTGGCCATCCGTGCGGCTTTGGGCGCAAGCTCCAGCGCGCTACGTCGGACGCTGTTGGCCGAAAGCCTGCTGCTCTGCGGAGTCGGCGCGACCCTGGGCGTCCTGAGCGCTCGGCCAATGGTCGCTGTCCTGGCCCGCTATGCTTCCCGATTCTCAGTGCGCGCGCTCGATCTGACAGTGGACTCGAGCATGTTGTGGGTCGGAGCTGTGCTGGCAATCCTCGCGGCCGTCCTTTTGGCGTTTGTCCCGCGCCTGCCTTCAGCGGATACATCGCACGGCCCTGGTCTGTCGAGTGGCAGCTTCCGGATTACTGGCAGTACCAACCGCCGGCTGCGGGTCTTCGCTGTGACACAGATCGCCGCGTCTTTCGTGCTGCTCGCGGGCGCCAGCATGTTGATTGAGACGTTGCTTTCATTGCAATCCGTACAGACCGGCTTCGATACCCGCAACGTTCTGGCGTTGAATGTGCCTCCAACGACTTATGGACGCACCGACGAACAGAACGTCGCAGCTTACAAGGAAGCGATCCGCCGCATTAAAGAGCTGCCCGGTGTGGACGCTGTAGCCGTCGGTACCATCGTTCCGTGGCGCGACGCGCGGAATTCGTTTCCGTTCCAGTTCTCGGCCGAGGGCCACGTTCGCGCTCCCGCTGAAGAAGATCCGCGCGCCCGGTTTCGTACCGTCTCGCCTGGATTTTTCGCGGCGCTGGGCGTTCCCATTATTGCTGGACGCGACTTCAACGACCTGGATCGAAAAGGGAGCGAGCCCGTGGTCATTGTTAGCAAGAGCGTCGTACAGCGCATGTTCCCGAATGAGGATGCCCTGAACCACCATTTGATGTGGACCGATCCAGTGATGAAGTTCATCAATGTCAGCCCCGCGCCCAGACGCATCGTCGGTATCGTTGCCGATATCGACGACGAGAATGTCGTACCCGGACCAGCGCTCAGCGTTTACCATCCCTTCGGAGCGGAATTCGGAGGAGAACGTCTGTTCATTCATGCTCACGTCAACCCCTATGCGTTGGTGTCGCCCGTGACGCGTATTATTCGGGAGATGTCCCCGGACCAAATTGTGGAGCGCGCCGCTACGCTCGAGGATGTCCGCGCCGAGGTCCTCACTCCCGATCGGCTGAACGCGCTGGTGTTCGGCGGTTTCGCGGCTGTGGCCTTGGCGATTGCCGTGGTCGGCGTTGCGGGCGTGCTGGCATTCTCAGTCAGTGGACGAACGCGCGAATTCGGCATTCGCTTGGCCATCGGATCGCAGCCCCGGCAACTGGTGACAGGCGTCCTCGCGCAAGGAGCTGTGATGGCCGTAGCAGGCGTCGTCGCGGGCGCGGCCTGCGGATTCGCATTGGCGCGTCTGGCGGGCAGCTATTTCACCGATGTACGGATGCCGGGCGCGGCTCCAGTGGTCGGCTCGGCGATTGTCCTGCTGGCCGCCGCGGTTGTTGCGTCTCTATTGCCGGCGGCCCGCGCCGCGCGAGTTGACGTCATGCAGGCCCTGCACTCGGACTGATTTAATTCGCGCCTTTGTACATCTGGCTATACCCGAGCTGCTGCTTCACATAATCTCGCGGATACGAAATTTCCACTTTCGACACATTCTTCTTTGAATCGAAAGTGGCGCTTAGCTCCGGGTTGATGCCCGTCCAATAAGTCGGAATATCGAGCTTCTTGTAGCGCTCCACCACTTCATCGCGCAGCGCCGGATCAAAGTGAACGCCGTATTTGTCCACCAGCGCCTTGATCGCGGCGTAATCGCCCTCAGCCTTGATGCGCATCAACTCGGCTAGTAGTTGGCCAACTCCCTGTTTCATCTTTTGGAAATCGCGAATCACCAGATAGGTCTTGCCATTGCGCTTTTCCTCGGCGATGGCGCCGGTTTTGTCTCGAATGTAATTGACGATGAGCTGGCGGTCGCGCTCGTGATCCTCTTCGATGGTGTCGCCCTTGGGAATCCGCCGGAGTTGTGTGAGAGCCACGCGCACCGACGAATAATACATCGCTTTGGCCACGTCGGGATTCGAAATCAGCCCCAGCTCGCGCAGCTTTGGATCCCAAACATTCCACAGCGCCATCAGGTCCGCCCGCGCCTCTTCCAGGGTTGAGAAATACTCTTTCAGATAAAAGGTCGGCTCATGCGTGAGTTTCGGGCTCAACTTGCCAGAGCCATGCCCAATGATCTCGTGGAGTCCAGTGAGGAGATCCTCTGCCTCGTCGCCATACTTCTTGCAGATCTCGATCTCGTCTTTCGATGCCGCAAACTCATCCAGCATACCGTTCCCGCTGGCGTGCGAAATGGCGCGCGAACTGCCCGTGAATAAGAAGCTCTTGCTGCCGTACTTCTCGTGGACCTCGTCTTCGTTGGGAAGATTGTCCCCGACCGTGGTGACATGAAAATCGCCGGTCTCGATGACCGCCTCCACCGCCTTCGCCAGCGGCGGCTTCACGCCTTGCTTCTTATACTCCGCCTTCCACGGCGCGCGATCTTCAAAGTATTGCGCGTTGTCGGCTATTTTCACCATGAGTGAGTTGACGCGCTGGTCAGTTACCGTGACGAAACTCTGTGAAGTGGCCTTGGCTCCGCGCGGGTCGCGATAAACCTCGATGAAACCGTTCGCGAAATCGACCGGGGCATTGTTCCGCACCCAGTCGATGTCGAAATGGATCCAGTCCTTTGGATCGCCCGTTTGGTAGTAGCGGACCAGGTCGCGGATCACCTGTGCCTGCTGGGGCTCGGCCACCTCCGCCGCTTTCTCGAAATAAAAATTCGCCTTCGACAGATACTCGGCATACAGCCCCGGCGGTACGCGATGATCCGGCGTTCCGGCGCGGTAAACCTGCTCCACCAAGTGGCCATTGATTTTGGCGAGGCGCGAATTCAGCGGGTAGTGTTCGGTGAATCCCTTCAGATCGGCTAATGTGACGCCGAAATAGAAATTGTTCGCGCTGGCTTGCAGGATGTCGAGACCTCCGCGCGGGCTCTTGGCAGTGATCAACGGCTCAAAGTTCGGGTCGAATAACGAAGGCTTGAGCTCGTTGATTTCTTTCAGAAACGCCGCCTCGGTGAACCCGAGCGCTCCATGATGAATGGCGGCCAGTCCCGCGTCTCTCAGCTCCTCGAACGTGAATTCCGGCAGGAACTTCTGCGCGGTGGTTTCATTGTGATTGCCGTGATTGCCCCAGAACAATTTCGCGAACGCCAGGATCTTGTCGTAACTCGGGCGATTCACTCCATCCGGATGAGCCACGACCATTTCGAGGATCGCCTTTTGCCGCAAACCGAAGCGCGACATCTGGTCGTAGATGATCGGATTGATGGCAATCGAGGCCTCGGTGAGCCAATAGGCCAGCACCTGCTGTTGGGGCGTTAGAGTACGGAAGCTGTCGGCTTCGAGTTGCAAAAAGCCGGTCGCCCCGACACGGTCCACTCTAGCGCCCGGCGGCTCGCTCCACGCGATGCAGGCGAAAACACAGATCCAGGCGGCAAATTTCATTCCAATTACATTTTACTGCGCCTCGATCGACGTCCCCGCCGGCGCGTTCTCGCGCGCTACGGGTAAGACGTCGGCAGCCATACCCTTAAGTTGCGGATATCTGTCACTGAGACGCGACCGTGAGAGAGCGTTTATGCTTTGCGTTGTCTGTCGCCGGCGGTCACGCGAGACGGATAAGTTCCCATGGTCCATTGCGTAACGCCGGCGGGAGCCGATTCGCCGGGCGGAGCGCGGCGGCAGTAGTCTCTTCCGGATTCGGCGAGCGTCTGAAATTCCGGTGCCAAGCCTGCCGAGTATTTTTCGCGCCACCGTTGTTTGGTTAGGGGGCAGGTCGGCGGGTCGTGGAGGTGACTGGGAGTGCACCCGTGGTTCATGGGGTCGCCGAGTTGTAAAACGGGTAATTGTCGATTGTTGTTGAACCGTCTGTCAGGGCCGCCGTTCTTATTGACGTAGCGCCAGGTGTGATCGACAACAGTCGCGTCGGCTGGAACCCCGTCGCTCTCGATGAACCGAGTAAATCCTTGCGCCAATCGGAAATCGATATATGCGATCGCCCCGTAGCCGTTGTCGTCCCGATAGAGGATTGTATCGGGTAGGAAGTACAACTGGCCCCGCCCCATATTGACGCAAGGCACTTGAACATTGGTCTGCACCCGTGGCGGACTGAGGTTGCCAATACCGATAGTCGTCCGCCTCACCAAGGAAGAAGCTCCGGCGTTTGTGCGAGATCGCAGCAGTGATGAACAGTCCGAGCGCAGCTAATATTAGAGCAGTCCTGGAATATAGTATCCGCATCTCAGCACGTTGATATCTCGCCTCATTTGTTCCGCCGCCAATCTCGTTGTGGGTTGCTTTTTGGCGTCGACCACGCGGAAGTATTCGAAACGGCACGAAAGAAGCGGCGATTCACCGCACGAGTGCCCCCTTTTTTCGTTCGCTCTCAGCGACTTCCCAATCTGCGCCGTATTGCGCACCCAGTTGGCGTGTTATTCGAAAGTAATGAGCCTCGTCATTTTTCGGCCAGTGTTGGCTTCGTTTTTTCAAAATCACTTCGGTCCGACCATGCAACCGCACGATGCGTCAGGCACCTGGCTTCGTTTTTTCGAATCGCCGTGTCCCGCCTCCCGCGCGGCAGCGAGATGCGTCAACCAGCGTTGGCTTCGTTTTTTCGAATCTAGATACTGGCAGTGCCTCAAGTTGCGAATAGCCTCCCAGTGCGCTATCGTGATCCAAGGTATTCAGGCTGCTGTAATACTCGTCCTTGGGTCTCTCCACCGGGGGGATCTCCTTTAATCTCAGGAGGATTGGATCGAATGCCGATCGTTCGCGTGCCCTCGTTCCGGCGCGCCGCATGTTTGATTTTGCCGCTTCTCGTCGCGGCCGTGATACTCATGAGCGTGCCCTCGCACGCCTTTGCACAGGCCTCCAGCACCGTCGGCGGCGAAGCTCAATTGGTGATTCCCGACCTCTCCCAGGCCACTTTTTTGGGCGGTACAAACGGCCGGTCGCTGCTGATGTGGGGCTTGGCGGTCTGCGCGCTCGGTCTGCTCTTTGGACTCGTCACTTACACACAACTCCGCAACCTGTCGGTGCACCGCTCGATGCTCGAGATCTCGGAACTGATCTATGAGACCTGCAAAACCTACCTGATTACGCAAGGCAAGTTTCTTCTGATTCTCTGGGTGTTCATCGCGGTGATCATCGCCGCGTATTTTGGCTGGCTGGCGCCGGTGCCTGGCAAATCGGTGGGCGTGACGCTGCCCATCATCCTGGGCTTTAGCCTGGTTGGCATTGCCGGAAGCTACGGCGTCGCATGGTTCGGTATACGCGTAAACACCTTCGCCAATTCGCGGACCGCGTTCGCGAGCCTGACAGGCAAGGCGTATCCCTGCAACGAGATTCCTCTTAAAGCCGGCATGAGCATCGGCATGATGCTGATCAGTATCGAGCTGGTGATCATGCTGTTCATCCTGCTGTTTGTTCCGGGCGATTATGCTGGTCCGTGCTTCATCGGCTTTGCGATCGGCGAGTCGCTCGGTGCGGCTGCGCTGCGAGTAGCGGGCGGTATCTTCACCAAAATCGCCGATATCGGCGCCGACTTGATGAAGATCGTGTTCAAGATCAAGGAAGACGATGCGCGCAACCCAGGCGTGATTGCCGATTGTACCGGAGACAACGCTGGCGATTCGGTGGGGCCGAGCGCGGATGGATTCGAGACCTACGGCGTCACCGGCGTCGCGCTGATCACTTTCATCCTGCTTGCGGTGAATAATCCGATGGTTCAAGTCCAGCTCCTGGTCTGGATCTTCGTTATGCGCGTGGTGATGATTATCTCCTCGGCTTTGTCGTATTTCATCAACGGCGCCATTGCCAAGAGTCGCTACGGTAACGTCGCCAAGATGAATTTCGAGGGACCGTTGACCTCGCTGGTGTGGCTGACGTCGATCGTTTCGATTATCTTCACTTACATCGTTTCCAGCCAGATCATTCCCGATCTTGGCGGCGATACCACGCTGTGGTGGAAGCTATCCTCGGTAATCACATGCGGCACGCTGGCTGGCGCGATTATTCCGGAGTTGGTCAAGGTGTTCACCTCGATGAATTCGGGGCACGTGCGCGAAGTGGTAAAGTCCTCTGCCGAGGGCGGCGCATCGCTGAATATCCTCTCTGGTTTCGTAGCCGGCAATTTCAGCGCTTACTGGCTGGGATTAACAATGATGGCCCTGATGGCAATCGCCTACCTGATCAGCAATCAAGGCTTTGGCGGTTTGATGATCGCCCCGGCGGTGTTCGCTTTCGGCCTGGTCGCATTCGGCTTTCTAGGCATGGGCCCGGTGACCATTGCGGTGGATTCCTACGGCCCCGTTACGGACAACGCGCAGTCGGTCTTCGAGCTTTCAACCATCGAGCAGATCCCGGGCATCGAGGGCGAGATACAGAAAGACTTCGGATTTAAGCCTGACTTCGAGAAGGGCAAGGAGAATCTCGAAGAGAACGATGGCGCCGGCAACACCTTCAAGGCCACCGCCAAGCCCGTACTGATCGGGACCGCTGTAGTCGGTGCGACCACTATGATCTTCTCTATCATCGTCGCGCTCACCGAAGGTTTGAAACCCGAGCGTTTGTCGAATCTTTCGATTCTCTATCCGCCATTCCTGCTGGGCCTGATCACCGGCGGCGCGATCATTTATTGGTTTACCGGTGCTTCGACGCAGGCGGTGACCACCGGAGCCTATCGCGCGGTGGAGTTCATCAAGGCCAATATCCACCTCGAAGGCGTCACCAAGGCCTCTGTTACCGACAGCAAGAAAGTCGTCGAAATCTGCACCCAGTACGCGCAGAAGGGGATGTTCAACATCTTCCTCACCGTGTTCTTCGCCACCCTGGGATTCGCATTCGTCGAGCCCTATTACTTCATCGGCTACCTGATTTCGATTGCGCTATTCGGGCTTTACCAGGCCATCTTCATGGCCAATGCGGGCGGGGCCTGGGACAATGCCAAGAAAATCGTGGAGACGGAACTCAAGCAGAAGGGCACGCCGCTGCACGATGCCACGGTGGTCGGCGACACGGTTGGTGATCCATTCAAGGATACTTCTTCGGTGGCGTTGAACCCGATCATCAAGTTCACCACCTTGTTCGGCCTGCTCGCGGTAGAACTGGCTGTGTCGCTTACCCATGACCAAGGGGCCACTTTTACGAATATCCTGGCGGCAGTTTTCCTGCTGATCTCCATCTTCTTCGTGTGGCGCTCCTTCTACGGGATGCGCATCGAAAAGCAGTAATCGGTTCGCGCTACAGCATTAAGGGCAAATAATCATCGATCTGAATCTTCGCCGGTCCTTCGATACGTCGAAATGGCCGAGGAGCATTTTCGATGAGACATCTCCCAGTTTTAGCAATCGTGGCTCTGTTCGCGGCTGTCGCTAGCGCGCAACCGCAGTATTATCCCGGCCCTCCGCCCGCCGGCGACCGCTATGGCGACCGTGGCTCTTATTACGGCCGTGTCGAACGCAACCCTGGAGACCTATTCAATCGCCTGCGCTCCGATATAGAACGCGCCGAGGCGAATTCCAACTGGAACGGCGGCGATCGCCGAAGATTTAACAAGGTCCGCGAGGAGCTCGGCGAGTTCCAGCGCTCTGGCAACAGGCACGAACTCAATGACACGATTTCGGCGTTGCAGCATGTTGTCAACAGTAACCGCTTGGTCTACGGCGATCGCGAAATCCTGGCGCGAGATCTCTACCAATTGCAGGATTTCCGCGCGCGTAACGGGTGGCGTTAACTTCGCATTAACTTTCTTCTCACGGTTCTTAACGGGAAATATTAGGTTCCGGATGAAGCAAGGGTTCTGCCCAGGGCGTCAACAGGGCGAGGAGGTACCTCGACAATGAAGCATTTACTATTAAGAACTATTGCAGGTACAAGTTTGATGTTGTTTGGGCTTAGCGCCAGCATGCAGGCCCAGCCACCCCGTGATGATGATGCATATCATCGCGATCGGGACGACTATTATCGGGGTGATCAGTGGCGCGCTCGTCTTTTCGACCGCGTTCGAGCGGACTTGGACCATGTTCAAACCACTTGGTTCCCTAGCGGCGATCAATACCGGCTCGCCAAAGCCAAACAGGAGTTGAGCGAGCTCCAAGCTGCGATGGCCGACCATCGCTATGATGAGCGCGCACTCGATGACGTGCTGGCCGCTATGCAGCGAGTGGTAAGCGATAATCGGCTATCGAACCGGGACCGGGACATCCTGAACGATGATATGGGCCGGCTCCGTCAATTTCGCGAACACCACGACGACTGGGGTCGAGACCGTCGCTAACAGTTTATTGTTGTGGTCTCTTTAACAGGACGGCCACAAATTCGGGATCTGAGGCGGCAAGGACATTCTTAGGTACATACGCATATCCCTTGTCGCCCCAGTCCGTCCCCCACGAGTTTTTCAGGATAAAGAAATTCCCTGTATAACCCACGATCAACATGGCGTGCCGTCCGTGTCGTCCCCAAGGCGCTTCTGCCGCATTGAACACTCCATCGCGCCCGACATCCGAGAATGCCGAGCCGGTGTTCATCGACACATGGACCGGGCAACCGGCGCTTAAAACCTTGCGCACGTCGTCCAGTGCGATCGGTAGCGGCACGCCTTCCAGCCGATAGCGCTCTGCATCGGCCACTAACTGCTGCTCGCGCGTAGCCGGTTGAGGACGATCGTCCGGCCACAATTCTTGGCGGCAGGTGCCATGCTCTACCAGCACACCGCCCGGATCGGGTCCGCTGATGGTGCCATCGCCGCCCGAATAGGCATATTGATAATCCTGCGCGTCCCCTTGCATGCGTTGAAACTCGAGCATGGTGAAGTTGGGACTCAGCCGCGGCGATTCCTCCTGGAGAATATTGCGCGACATCTCGGTGGCGTGGGTCCACGCGAATGCGGAGCAACGGCCGGTCTGGCCTTGATCGCCGATGGGCGTGCAGTATTTCCTCAAATCCACTGCGTCTTGCTCAGCGACGTTGGCGAAGGCCGGCGGCAGCGGCTGGGGCGGCACTGGGTCGCCCTTCGGTGGCACGCCTACTTCAAGACCACTGAGATCGATGCCGCTATAGCGCGCCATTAACATTTCCAGTACGGCCTGTGAGACCAAGCCGAAGGCAAACAGTTTGCCATCACGCTCGAATAAATGCACGGTATCAGAGGTGCCAGGTGCTATCTGTTCGAAAGCGCTGTTAAAGCGCTGGTCCTGATAGGGCTGAAAACCTTCGTCGGTCTTTTGCTGGATCAGCGTGTCGCCGAAGAATTCATGATCGCCGAAGAGGTTTTGCGCGGATTCTTGATAATCGGCGGGTGTCCAGTCACCCTGGTCGTCTTCGAAGTCTCTGGCGTCGGCGTTGGGGAAATCGGAGGCGCTGCCGAACACGTCGTCATCCACCGGCGGCAAGTCTTCATCGGAGGCGAAATAATCATCGAGATTTTGATCGTCGCCTCCATTCCCGCCATCGCCGGCGCCGCCCTCGTCATCGGGTTGATCGTCATCCCGATCGCCCTGATCATCGCCATCCTGATCGTCCTGATCGTCGGCGTACCCGTCGTCGCCATCGTCGCCGTTGCCGCCGTCGTCCCCAAAATCACCGCCATCTCCGCCATCGCCAAAATCATCGCCCATCCAATACCGGTCTTCCGCCATTCAGTTCCTCCTCCTTGGTTTCATAGAAATGGGTTAATAGAATATTGTGAAGGATCGAACCAGGCGGGCGCTCGCCATACTGGGATCCGTGATCTTTCTGCTAATCGCCCCCATGACGGTTGCGGGCCTGATCCCTTTCTGGATCACTCGCTGGCGAATTGATCAATCTCTGCTGCGAGGCGCCGCTCTCCAGCGCATCGTAGGCGTTCTGCTCATCCTCGTGGGAGTCCCGGTGCTCTTAGATTCGTTCGCCCGCTTCGCCATCCAGGGCCTGGGGACGCCGGCGCCGGTTTTCCCCACGCGCCACCTGGTCGTCGAAGGGCTTTATCGCTACGTGCGAAACCCGATGTACGTTGCACTGCTGCTGATAGTCACGGGCCAGGCATTATTATTTCGCAGTCTTCATCTTCTTGAATACGGCGCGATCGTGTGGCTGTGCACTCACGTGTTTGTCATCGGATACGAGGAGCCAAGCCTCGAAGCCAAATTCGGCGAGGAGTACAAAACCTTCTGTGGCCACGTGCCCCGATGGATTCCGCGCTTCCGCCCATGGCACGATAGTGCTTGAATGTCGCTGAAGGAATACGAGCGCAAGAGGTCCTTCGATAAGACACCGGAACCTAAGCCCGCGACACCGGCTGAATCGCGCGGCAACTACTTTTGCGTCCAGCGTCACGACGCTACGCGCCTGCACTATGACTTCCGATTGGAAGTGGACGGCACGCTCAAATCCTGGGCGGTGCCCAAAGGTCCGAGCCTGGAGCCGCTGTCGAAAGCCCTGGCTGTCCATGTGGAGGATCACCCGATTGACTACGGCAGCTTCGAGGGCAATATTCCGAAAGGCGAGTACGGCGGCGGCAGCGTCATGCTGTGGGATCGCGGCACCTACGAGCTGCTGGGCGATGGTGTACCTGCCGGCGCGCAGATCGAGCGCGGCGACCTGAAATTCCGCCTGCATGGCGAAAAACTGCGCGGCGAGTTCGCCCTCGTCCTGATGCGCGGCCGGGGCAAGGGCAACGAGTGGCTGCTGATCAAGAAAAAAGATACCGAAGCCAAGCCGGGATGGAACATTGAGGACTATGCCCGCAGCGTGCTCACTGGCCGCAGCCAGCAGGAGATCGCGGAAAATATCCCGGCGGTAACGAAGCAAGCCGCGGGATTGGAACGCGTCGCCGAGTTGAAAGGCGCTGTGAAATCGCCGATGCCACGCTCGGTCGCGCCGATGCTCGCTACGATCGCGAACAGACCGCCGGCCGGCGACCAATGGCTGTATGAAGTGAAGTGGGACGGTGTTCGCGCCCTGTGCTTCGTCGAGAACAGCCAGCTCTGCATTTACACGCGCAATCAGAAGCGCTGCGAGCAGCAGTATCCCGAGCTCAGCGTTCTGCCGCGCTTTCTCAAGGTTTCGACCGCGGTGCTGGACGGCGAAATTGCGGTAGTGGACGAGAAGGGAAAGTCTAGCTTCAACCTGATCCAGCCCCGCATCTCGGTCGGAGATCCGAACACTATCGCGCACTTGGCACGCTCTACTCCCGTGACGCTGTTCCTGTTCGACCTGCTCTATCTGGATGGCTACGATCTGCGCGGCGTGACGCTCGAAGAGCGCAAGCGCTTGCTCGCTGAAATAGTGACGCCTACCGAACGCATCCGGCTCTCGGACCACTTCTCGATCCCGGGCGACGCCATGCTCGAAGCCGCGCGCCAGCTCGGCCTGGAAGGTATCCTGGCCAAGCGAACTGGCAGTAAGTATGAAGGCCGCCGCAGTCCGCAGTGGCTCAAAATCAAAGTAGTATCCACTGAGGATTTCGTCATCGGTGGTTTCACTCATGGCGAACGCGACTATTTCAGCTCGCTGGTCCTGGGGTGTTACGAGCACGGAAAACTGGTCCATGTCGGCCAAGTCGGAACCGGATTCAACGACAAGTCGCTGCGCGAAATTTACTCGCGGATCGAACCGCTTATCACTAAGAAGAGCCCGTTCTCTGGGTCTGTGAAAGCGCTTCGCGACGTCACGTGGGTGAAACCCGACCTGGTTGCCGAAATTAAGTTTTTAGAAATCACGGCCGACGGCCTACTTCGAGCCCCCGTGTTCCTGGGGCTCCGGCTCGATAAAGATCCGAAAGAATGTGCGCGCGAGAGTCCCGGCGACGACGGCGAAGATAGCGAAACTACGGAGCCGGCTGGTTCAGAAACCGCTCCGCCGCTCATCAAGCGCGACCTTCTGATCCCGCCGAAACCGCCCGCGGAGATGCTGGTCGACATCGAAGGCAAACGACTGAAGTTTACGAACCTCAACAAGGTTTTCTATCCTGGCGAAGGTATTGCCAAGCGCGACCTCATCAATTACTACGACGCCGTCGCGAACCTGATCATTCCCCATCTGCGCGATCGTCCGCTGTCGCTCAAGCGCTATCCCAATGGAATCGACCATGATTTTTTCTTCCAGAAGGACGCCGAGGATAAAGTTCCCGACTGGGTCCGGCTGGAGCCGATTTTTTCTGAGCACAATCAGGACCAGATCCACTACATTGTCTGCAACGATCGCGCGACTCTGCTCTATCTCGCCAACCTGGCCTGCATCGATCAGAATCCCTGGATGAGCCGCCTGGGCTCGCTCGATAATCCCGACTTCGCTTTGATCGATCTGGATCCCACCGAGGGCTGTCCTTACGAAAAGATTGTAGAGGCCGCGCAATTGGTCAAGAAGACGCTCGATTCCATCGGACTGGCAGGCTATCCGAAAACCACCGGCGGCGACGGAATGCACATCTACATCCCCCTTGAGCCGGTCTACAGCTACGAGCAGGTGCGCTCGTTTGCCGAGATCTTGTCGATCCTGGTCATTCGCCAGAATCCGGAGCTGTTCACTACGCCGCGCGCCGTCTCGCGCCGCAAGAAGGCCAAGGTCTATTTCGACTACCTGCAGATCTCGAGCGCTAAGACCATCGCCGCTCCCTACGTTCCGCGCGCGTATCCTGGAGCTGCCGTTTCCACGCCGCTCGATTGGTCGGAACTGAAGAACGGCCTTGAGCCGCACCAGTTCAACATCCATAATGCCCTGGATCGTTTCGAGCGAGTCGGCGATTTATTTGCGCCGGTTCTAACCAACAAGCAGAGAATCGAGGCGAGTCTGGAGCGGATGGGGCAGTTGGTCAACCCGTGAGAGCCTTCTGAACAGCGGCTTTCCGGACGACCCCGGCCGAGCGCTTCACCAGCGTCACGCCCAGGAAAATAACCAGCATCGCCCCGACTTCGCGAATCCCCACCGGCTCCCGGTAAATCAGCCAGCCCAGGAAAAGCGCGACGATCGGGTTGATGTAGTTATAGATGCTGATGATCGATACCGGAAGCTGATCGAGAGCGTACAAGTAGGCGCTATAGCCGACCACCGAGCCGAAGATGATCAGGTAAATCACAGCTCCCAAACTGCGGCCGGTCCACGGGATTGGCTGCGTCCGAGTGAGCAGGGCTGGACCAAGTAATGTCAGACCGGTCGCCAATTGCTGCACCGCGCCGCTCACCACCGGGTGGGCCGTGGTTATGTGACGACGCTGCAGGATCGAACCCAACGCCCAGCCGGAGCAACCGAACTGCAGTAACAGAAATGCTTGCACTATCGGGCCGCTGAGTCCTTGTTGAATCGCCGTGGGGGCTACCAGCAGCAGCGTGCCGGCGAATCCCACAAGCATCCCCGCCAGGGTAGGCCCATGCAAACGTGCGCCGCCGGGAATCAATGCCTCAATGCCGATCATCCAAAAAGGCGTCGTGGTGATGAAGAGCGCCGCCAGGCCGCTCGGAATCCAAAGTTCGGCAAAAGCCACGCAGCCATTGCCGAGTCCGATGATGATCACTCCGAACAGCGCCGTGTAGAAAAGCTCTTTGCCCGACGGGAAGTGCGCTTTGACGAAAAATGCGGCGATGAGCAGGATCGTTCCCGAGGCCGTAAATCGCAGGCTGACCAGCATGAGCGGCGGAAGCGATTCCAACGCCATCCGGATAGCTAGATAAGTTGTTCCCCAGAAGAAACACACGGCGCCCAGCGCCAGATACGCCAGGAACTGGGAATGCCGCCGCAATAGTTCAGGTTAACATTGGGAGTTGATTATCACCCTCACCATCAATCCTTCCATCGACCGCAATGTCTTCGTGGACCGGCTGGTATTCGAGGATCGAGCATACATTCTCTCGCGCAGCGATTCGGCGGGAGGCCGGGGCATCAATGCCTCGCGCGTCCTGCAGTGCTATGGCGCCAAAACGCTGGCCATCGCCACTTCCGGAGGCGTCAACGGCGAACGATTCGAAAAGCTCCTGGCTAAGTTGGGCTTCCCGGTAAAACTGGTGCGCATCAGTCGCGAGATTCGAAACAACTTCACGGTGACTGACCGGCAGGGATTGGCGATCAAGATGAACGAACCCGGACCGCTGATCACGCCCGAGGAACTGAAGAGCATTGAAAAGACCGTCGACAGCCGGCTCGCCGGCGCCTCCTGGCTGATGCTCTGCGGCAGCATTCCGCCCGGTGTTGCTTCCGATTTTTACACCAAGCTGATTCAGCGCGCGCGCGAACACAAGGTGAAGACCCTGCTCGACACCGACGGCGATGCGCTCTTGCACGGAGTGGAAGCTGGGCCCACGGTCGTGACGCCGAACCAGCCGGAAGCGGAGCGCCTATTGAACCGTGCTCTGATTACGCGCGCGCACTTCGTCGAAGCGGTGACTCGAATCAAGGCCATGGGCGCGGAGTCCGTATTGCTATCGCTCGGCAGCCGCGGTGTGGTTGCGACCAACGAGAATCAGTTGATGGAAGTGCTGCCCCCGCGAATCGATGCCGTATCCCCGCTCGGCGCCGGCGACGCTCTGGCAGCGGCCTATGTCTGGGCAAGCACGAAAAAGAAAGACTTTGCCGATTGTGTTCGTTGGGGCGTCGCGGCCGGCACTGCATCTGCCAAGCTCCCTGGGCTCGAATTTGCCAATCTGGAGCAGACCAAAGAAATATACAAGGCGGTGGAAGTGCGGGTGGCGGGATAGCTACGTTTCAGAGTCGGGCTTGCGCTTCTGCGGCATCTTGATCAGCACCACGAACAATGCCAGCAGGCACAGCAATGTCGCCACCGCGCCGATTACCAGGTAATCCATCGGCTTGTGCGGCCCGGGCATAACGTTCACCAGCACCGCGACCGTGCCGGCGAACAACAGGACCAACAACGCCGCCAGTGCCAGTGTCCGGTTCATCAGTCGTACTTTTCGAAAATGATCTGCTTGCGGTCGAAGCCTAGGCCTTTAAGGATGGCGCGGACGTCATCCACCATCGCCTTCAGGCCGCAGATGTACACATCCAGGTCGCGCCGCTCGCCGATCGCTTCGAGCAGATGGATTTGAACGTGCCCCGTCCGGCCGCCCCAGGATCCTTCCGCGCGGCTCAGTGTCGGCCAGAAACGGAAGTTCGGATGCTTTTCGGCGAGCGCTTCGAAATCGTCGCGATAATAAATGGTTTGCTCATGCCGCACACCGAAAATCAGCGTCAGCTCCTTGGCCTGCGGGTGGCTCAAATAATCGGGGGCCATCGACCGAAAAGGCGCGATCCCGGTGCCGGTGGCAACAAACACAGCGTCTTTGGCGGGATTACGGACTACGAAAAAACCGAGCGGGTCGGTCATTTCCACCGAATCACCTGGCTTCATTGCAAAAAGGTGAGGCGAAAAACTGCCGTCGTGCACCAGGTTCAGGCATAGCTCGAAGTGATTACCAGCCGGGAGCGACGCGATGGAATAAGCGCGTGTGATTTTCTTACCGCCCAGCATTTCGTTGAAGGAAACGAATTGGCCCGGCTTGAAGTGGAGCTGCTTCACTCCCGGCGCTTCGAACACGAAGTGCCGCACTTCCGGAGCAATCTCGCGCGATTCGACCAGCGTGGCCTTCATGGGCGATCTTGGCCGGGCGCCAGCGCTTCACTCGCGCGATCGAGCAATGCCTCCAGCAGCGCGGGATGTCCATCCAGCGGCGAAGTTATCTCCATCTCGACGCCGCCATTTTGGCGGGCAGCCTCCTGCGCTAGCCGCGGCAGATCGCGCTGCATGTGCGTACCTAGGGTCAGAAAATAAGGGATAACGATGATGCGTGAAGCGCCCCGAGCTATCAGGCGCGCGGTTGCTCCGGAGAGATCCGGCTTGCCTAATTCCAGGAAGGCCGCTTCTACCAGGTCACCACGCGAAGCTGCCATTCGGGTTGCGATGTCCCGGACAGCCTGATTGGCGCTTTCGATGCGGGAGCCGTGAGCGAATACGATGAAACCGGTCATACCTGGATCAGCGAAGGCGCATCCGCAGGGCCGGCCTGCTTCTGCGGGAAATAGCCGCGCAGATAGTCGATAAACGCGCGGCCGCGCGGCCGTCCATTTCTCTCATGCAGCCCGACGCGTTCCAGAAACACGAGAATCCCCAGGATTTCATTGTCGCGGATGGGCGTCGATCCTTTTTCGCCCAGCTCTTTGCGCAACTCGGTAACCGCATCCTGGATTCTCTGATGGATGGCCGCGGCCAATAGGTTATTCGGCCGAGTTTCGTAATAGAGGCCGCTCTCGAGCGTACGATAGGTGCGGATCAGTGACTCGAGCGCTTCTTGAACGTCCGAATCCACGGCGCCGGCCGTCTCGAGCGAAGCTTCAAGCAGCTTTGCTCCCAGGAAAATCAGCAGCGGCTCATGATCACGCAGGAATTCCTCGGTGACGCGGACATCCTGGTTGGGAATTTGTTGTCCCTCCACCGCAACCGGAGGCTTTTCGTGCTGGCGCGCTTCCACCAGATAGACGCAATCCAACGGGCAATTCACCGTCACTTCCCGCTCGGACCCGCAGCAAATCGAGCATATGTCGCCGCCTACCCCAGGACAGTAACGGCGCGGCTTACGCGCATTGCAAATCTTGCATTTCATGATGGAAGGACCGGTCACTTCCATCGTAGCATCGGTGTGGAACGCTCTATTTAGAGCCGGGCTTGCTGTTTTGAGCGGTCTTCGGATCTGGCCCTGTACCGGCGCCTCGCTTGCGGTCGAGGCCGAACTTCGGCTGCTTCGCGGTCCCGTCCACTTTGATCTTCAGGTACGTTCCCGCCCCATGCTTGGCAAAGAAGGGATCCGCGGGCCGCAGCACCCAGCGCTTCCACCCGCTCATGGTTTGCGACACCTTCGCGTCCAGTTTGAGCGCTCCATGGAAATCGATAACATCTTTAGCCAAGTCGTAATCACCGGCGATTTCGACATTCGCACCGGGGACGTCGAACGACAGCGACCGGAAGGTCATGAGCCGGTCTTCCAGCCGGAATGAGCCTTTCATGTTCGAAACCACTTCTTCAATTTCCTGATTTTTCGGCTGCCCCTGACCGCGGCGGCTCAATTGATCGATCTGTTCCTGGATGGTGGAGCGCAGAAACTTGGCGTCGGTAATATCGAAATCTCCGTCCAGCCGCAGCTTCTCTTTGACTGGGCCGGTCAAAGGAGGAATGTCGATTCGCGACCGCAAATTGACCTCGCCTTCCATGAAGGGCGCCCCTTTGGTTGCCAGCCGAAGCAGGTCGCGCATGTCTCCATGCGGCATCGATACCTTGAGACTGATCGCGCGGAGAGCCTGATTCTCATGTTTGATGACGGTGCCGGTAGTGGTGAAGTTTGTTCTACCAAGCTTCGCTTTCACCGGCTGCAGGATCGTATTGCCGTTGGTTCCGTCCACGAGAACTTCAAAGTGCGTTGAAAGCGGGATGGCATTGCCCACCGCTTTCAGATGAAAATTTGGTACGTCGGCTTCGCCTCGCGCCCGAACGGTGTCGAGCGTCCCATCGAACTTGCCGGTTGAATTCAGCGTGCCGGCAATGGCGTTAAAGACGCCCAGGTTGGCTTTGTCGAAGCGGTAATCGCCAACCAGCGGCGTGTCTCCCGGCTCGGACGCCAGCCACGGGCCAAAACTTCCTTCACTATGAAGCGTGCCCGGTGGTTTCGGAATGGTCATGGCGGCGGTGTATTTCATGGCCGAATCGATTCCGTCCGACTTCAGACGAAGATGTTCGATCTCAAATCGCAGCGGCTGCTTGCTCTTGTCCCGGGGATGAAGAACCAGCAGCGCATCATTGAACTGGGCGTCTTTGATGAGCACGTTGAGTTTTCCCGATTTGTCCTTGCCCCAGCCATCGGACACTTCCACGTCCGGGAATTGTCCCCTGGGCGGAATGTTGATTTCCACCCCATCGAGCGAAACGAATTCGACGGTTTTGCGAGGTTCGCTGAGCACCCCCAGATCCACGATGAAGAAGAGCTTCTTGATCTGGAAGAGCGGGGGAAAGTCGCGCTCTCCCCCGAAGCGCATCGAAACTCCTTGGCCGCCCACTCCCACCATCGCTCCCCGGCCATGCCGCAACAGGATTTGGAAGATCGACATTTTGGGAGGGTTGACGTGCAGTGACGCGATTTCAACCTCGCTATGGAACCGCTCGCTCAGATAGCGGATGGCCTGTTCGCGGATCATGGGCTCGAAGCGCTTGGCCATTATCGATGCCGCGACGAAAGCGCCCACGATCGCCAGACCGGTCAACAGTCCGACTCCGGCCAGCCAAAATCTCTTGCGGATTGCCAACCGAGGGCACCCCAATCTATGGATGGCGCCGGGGACGGATTGTTTCTTGAAGTTAACCGCTTACTGAACGGCGCGGCTCAGTACCAGTTTCAGGAACCGGCTGCCAGCAGCCGGTCTACTTCCTGAAGGAGAGCTTCCGGCAGGAACGGTTTTTGCAGGAAGGCCGTGCCGGTCTCGATCATTCCCCGGTTTTGCAAGGCTTGATCTGTATACCCGGACATGTACAGCACGATGATATCGGGGTGTGACCGGTTTAGGTGTGCGGCTAGTTCCGGACCGTTCATTTTGGGCATTATTACGTCGCCAGCGGCATCTCCGGGTGCCTCCGGGAGGAACATAGTGATCTTTGTGCCATCCTCAACTTCGCTGTAGACATCGATCCAGCCGTGATGCTGCTGAATAATCCCATAAGAAGTGGATAGACCGAGCCCTGTGCCTTTGCCGGGTTCCTTGGTGGTAAAGAACGGTTCGAAGATTTGGGTTAATGTTGAGGCATCTATTCCTGAGCCGGTGTCAGTTACGGTCAGCGTGGCATAGCGGCCGGCCGGACGCGTTTCATGGCGACCCGCATCCTCGCCCTCGCGTAGCACGGCATGTGTTTCGATCATGAGCTTGTCGCCATTGGGCATTGAGTCCCGCGCGTTGACGACCAGATTCATAAGTACCTGGTTTAGCTGACCGGCATCGGCCTGCACCAATCCCAGGGACGCATCCATGGAAACGCGCAGTTCAATGTCCGCGCCGATCAGTCGTTGCCCCATTCCCTGCATCCCAGGACCAGGTTATTCAAGTCGAGAACGCGCTGCTCACTGATCTTTTTACGGCTAAATGCAAGCAGCTGTGCAGTCAACAAGGCAGCGTATTCCGCCGCTCGCCGGATTTACGCCACCGTATCGGAGAGGGTATCTGCTGAGCCAAGCCGTTTTTCGAGCACGCTGGAATAGCCCAAAATCACGGTGAGCAAATTGTTGAAATCATGAGCTACGCCACCGGCCAACCGGCCGACCGCTTCCATCTTCTGAGAATGTCGAAATTGCTCTTCCAGGCGGCAATGCTCGGTGATATCGCGAATGATGGCCGAACCGCCCGCAACTGTGCCGTCTGTTTCACGGATCGCGGACAGCGTCACGGCGATATCGATAGCGCCGCGGTCTTTGGAAATTCCGGCAGCTTGGAAATGTTCAGGATTCTCACCACGTAGCAGTGTCTCCAAGGCATCGTTCACTTCCTGGATGCACTTGGAAGCAAACAGGATGGTTAACGGCTTACCGAGAATTTCGTCGTTTGAATAGCCGAAAATCCGCGACGCCGCCCGATTCCAGCTCAGGATGAGGCCCTCCGGAGCAAAACCAACGATGGCGTCTTCCGACGATTCGACGATCAAAGCCAGACGGTCGCGGCTCTGTTCAATTTGCTTGCGTCGATCGCTGGCGACTCTTCCCTTAACGCCCGTTCCTTTCTTAATACAATCGACCGCGGCCTCCTCTCCAGTTGTGCCGCTGACCAGGATGCACGGGATCTCGCAGCCTTCTTGGTGAAGCAACTCCAAAGCGCCAAGTCCCGACCAAGTCGGAAGGCTATAGTCGGTGAGTGATGTCGAAAGGTTTGGAGCGTAAGGCTTTTAGGAACTCCAGCTGGTCGGCAACGATCGTAACCTCAGGAGTGAAACCCGCTCGTTCTAATTGCCTCCGGAGCAGCGCCGCATCTCGAGGGTCGTCTTCCAGATGCAGGATTCGGATTGTTCCCAATGATTGTGATTGCGTCATTCCCGATTTATTCTTTCGGGTGGCGGCTGGTTAATGTTCAGCCAGTAAAGTCCCACAGTTTGAATGGTCCGCCGAAACTCTTCGAAATTGACCGGTTTCTGAACGTAGCTGTTGATACCCAGCCGGTAGCTCTCCATGCGGTCGTTTTCCTCCCGGGAAGATGTCAGCGCCACCACCGGGATGGCGCGCGTCTGCGCGTTGTTCTTTATCTCGCGAAGAACCTGCAAGCCGTCGATCTTGGGCAGTTTCAAATCCAGCAGAATCAGCTTGGGCGGATGAGATGGGGAGCGATCCGAATATGCACCCCGGCAGAACAGAAAATCCAAAGCTTCTTCTCCATCGCGAGGCACTTCAATGAGCGTATTCGGCTTCTGGATTTGGAGCTCGCGTATCGCAAAACGCGTTCCTTCGAACCGTGAGCACGATGGAGGCTCTGAACTTGGTGCCGTCCTGGCGCACCCGGGCCAGGCACCCGGTCCACTTGCTCCCCGAGGGCCAGAGCCATCATCTCCCCCGGTTTCCCACACTCGACGTCCTCGCGCGTGTGCAGAATCGCGACGTTCTTCGAACCTACTACGTCCTGCGGTTCATATCCATACAAACGGCGAGCGCCTTCATTCCACAGTTGGATGGTCCCGTCGGCGGACAGACCAATGATGGAGTATTGGGTGGAAGCCTGGAGGATATTTTCGAGGAATCCGGCGGCTTCGTCAGGCTCGGAGAGCACATCGCGATCGATTAGCTTTGTCATCAGGCACGACCTTTGGGGGTCACACACGAGAAAAAGCTAGCCGCGATGAATCGGCCTCATCCGGGATCTTTAAAACTATCTCGTCGTTGAATCCATTGTACCGCTTGGATCGCTCGCTTACGGGTGCGGCCCGGCGAATTCCTGATAGGTGCGCAGGAAGAAGCCGTCAGTCATTCCCGCGATGTAATCGCAGACCACGCGGTGAACCGGCCAATGCTCGAGTGGTTCGATGTAATTTTCCGGCAATTTATCCGGATGCGTAGTATAGAACTCAAACAGCTCGGCGACCATCTCGGCTGAGCGGCGGCGCTCTTCCACCATCGCCTCGGAGAAATAGACGGCGTGATGAAGAAACTGCTTAAGCTGCCGGTTGGTGGCCTGGGCCGCCGGCATGAACGAGGCAAGGCGCCGGGGGTGCTCCCGGACCTGGTCTGAATCCGCGACGCCGGCCTGTGCGGCCGCGTCCATGGTTCCTTGAATGAGTCCCGACACGAGCCAGTCGACCAGTCCTCGCACCACCTCCTGAAACAGCTCCCGCTCGGACGCCGCCGGGAAATGGCCTTCCGCCTCCTGGTATCGCCGCTCGAACTCCGGCACGGCGGTACGAATGTCGCATATTGTGAAAAGATGCGCCGAAAATGCGTCATCCAGGTCGGCGGTGTTGTAGGCAATCTCATCGGCCAAGTCGATGAGCTGGGCTTCGAGGGGTGGGCGCGAACCGGGAAGGTATTCATCCAGCGCCGGATTCTCGCCCTTTTCAAAATCGCGCGAATGCTTGACGATCCCTTCCCGCACCTCGAAGGTCAGGTTCAGTCCGGAAAAGCGCGCATAACGGTGCTCGAATGTTTCCACCACCCGGAGCGCGTGCAGATTGTGATCGAAGCGGTCGCCGAATCGCCGCATCTGGCGATCCAACTCCTCCTCGCCGGCGTGCGCGAAAGGCGGATGGCCGATGTCGTGGCCGAGCGACAGCGCCTCGGTCAGGTCTTCTTCCAGAGCCAGCACGGAAGCCACTGTGCGCGCGATCTGTGAAACTTCGATGGTATGGGTCAACCGGTTGCGGAAATGGTCGGAAATACCGGCTGGGAAGACTTGCATTTTGTTCTCCAGCCGGCGGAAAGCGCGGGAATGAATGACGCGATCGCGGTCGCGTTGAAATTCGTTTCGGTAAGGGTGCGGAAGCTCGGGATAGCGCCGGCCGCGGCTTCGGTCCACCGGGAAGCGCAGGCGGGCGAGCGAGTTCACTTCTGGGACATGTCGGAAAGTGCGCTGATCGCTACCCGGCTGATACTGCTTCGCGGGTTGCTGCGCAACGGTTCCAATAACTTGCGCGCGCGCTGCGGATCTTTGGATTGGATCAACTCGGCCAGCACGATCGTGGCGGCTTCCTTGGAAACAAGCGGACTCGGGTGATCGATCAAGGACTGCAGGAGTTTCTCCGCGTCGGGTAGTTTGCCTTCTGCCGCATATACTTGCGCGAGGGACACTTTGGCCAGCGCGGAATAAGGAGTGCTCGAATCCGCCACTTCTCTCAGGCGTTTTTCTGCCTCGGGCAATCTGCCCTGATCGGCGGCGTTCGTTCCCAGAAAGAATTCCGCGATGAGCCCTTCATCGGTTCCCGGGTATTTCGCCGCGAGTTCGGTGAAAGCCTTATTAACCGCTTTGTCGCGCTCCGCTTGCGTCGGAAAAGTGACGTTGAATTCGTTCACCTGCGGGCCAATAGTAGCGTTCTGAAGCTGCTGAGCGTCATGCAACGCCTCTTGCCGGACGGTATGCTCGTGATTGCGATATAGCACCACCGCAATCACCAGGATTGCCACGACTCCGACAACTGTTCCCCAGCGGGTAAGCTGCTGGCGATGCTCGGAAACAACTTGGATGCTGTGCTGGACTTCCAGCGCGAAACGGTCGCCTTTCAGTTCTTTGCGGGTAAGACGGTCCAATCGAAACCTCGTCGGAAGGAAAAATTCATGGTACCACAAGTTGGGACGTGAGGCTACCGGCTAGCTTCGACGGAATGCCGGCGCCGCCATTCAAACAGCACAATGCCGGCGGCGACCGAGACGTTGAGCGACGAGATGGCTCCGGCCATGGGGATGCGCACCAGCAGATCGCAGTGTTTCTTGACCAGTTCGTGGAGGCCCTGGCCCTCGCCGCCCAAGACGAGCACAGTGGGCCGGGCATAATCGGTTTCGCTATACAGTTGGGAGCCGCGCTGGTCCAGCCCGTAAATCCAGAAGCCGCGCTTCTTGAGCATTTCGAGAGTCTGGCTGACGTTTCCGATGCGAACCACCGGCAGATGCTCGAGGGCTCCGGCGGCAGCTTTGGCGACTACCTCGGTGAGTCCCGCCGCCCGGCGCTCGGGAATAAGAACGGCGGATGCGCCCGCGGCATGGGCGGTGCGAACAATGGCGCCCAGGTTATGTGGATCCTCAACGCCGTCGAGCAGCGCCAGCAGTTGGACTCCGGCTCCCGAGAGAACTTCGTCGAGCTCGGCATAGCGCTGGGCGGCTCCGAAGGCCAGGACCCCCTGGTGCGCGGCGCTGTTAGAGGCGCGGTCGAGTGCCTCGCGCGGCTCAAAGCGTACCGACACGGAACGTTCGCGGGCCAGATCGATGATCTCTTGAACACGCGGTCCACCGGCTCCGCGAGCGATCAGAACGCGGTCGAGCGGCCGCGCGGCGCGCAACGCTTCCCGTACCGGGTGGAAACCGGCCAGGAGGCTGCGGGGCTGGCGTGATTCGGGGCGGTTTGGCGGTGCGTGCTTCGTAAGTTACCAGTCTACAGCCTGAAATTACAACGCTAATTGAAATCGGATATCGTTGAATTAGAATGCCCGACTGGCTGAGCGTTCACAAACCGGTCATCGTCAATACGATCGGGCATAGCGCCGGAGTCGTGATCTTCGGCATTCTGCTTTATCTCTTCCTGGTGAACTGGCGGCGGGCGCGTGAGGAACGCAGCAGTTTGCCCGCCGTGGCCGCGGCCCTGGCCATGTTGTGGAATCTTGGTTCGCTGATCGCGCTCGCGAGCGGACCCTCCAGCGGTCCGGTGGCCGACATCATTGTCGCCGCCAGCTTTTCGGTGCTGAGCGTCCTGCCGGCCGTGCTTCTTCACATTTCGCTCGGGTCGGATTATCGCCCGTTGTGGGTGGGCGGCTATATGCTGAGTGCGATCGCCGTCGCGCTGCATGTCGTCGACCTGCTGACCGCAGCGCCGCGTTTCCACTACGCCGCGTTAATTCTAGTGACGGCGGGCTTTGCCTGTATCACCATCATTTCAGTGCTGCTGGAGCTGCGGGAAGAGAAGCGGGCGGCAGGTTCGCGGCTGGCGGGCGCGATGGGACTGTTTCTGCTTGCAATATCTTTTGCTCACTTCGGTTCGGATCATCCGCGGCAAGCCTGGTCTGGAGAGATCGCCTTTCACCATGCCGGTATTCCGCTGGCGATCCTCGTGCTGCTGCAGGATTATCGTTTTCTTTTGTTGGATGCGTTCCTTCGGTTTATCGTGAATGCTACGCTCGCGGCAGCGGCGGTGCTCGTTTCCATCCCGGTGATCCGATCGCCGGAGCTTACCGAGCACTTGCAGCATCCGTTCGAAGCAGGCTTGTTGTTCGTATCGGCTTGCTTGCTGCTTACGATCTTTGTATACGCGCGCAACCGGATGCAGGGCCTGCTGACAAGGGTCATTTTCTTGCGTTCCAACGTGGATGAGGCATTGCGGGAACTTCAGCAGCTGGGGCGCGCGGCCGGGAGCGAGGTCCAATATCTCAATCATTCCGCTGAAACAGTCGCCCACTTCCTTCACGCGGCGCGCTTTGCGCTGACCGAGCAAGGCGCTTCGATGACCGGCCATTCGATTCCTCTGGCGGTCCTGGACCCGCTGAATTGGGGTTTGCCGGCCTGGGTTCAGGCCGTGGTTCCATTGCGCTTCTCGCGTGGAGACGCCCGCTATCTTCTGCTCGGCCCACGCGATGGCGGCCGCCGCTACCTGAGCGAGGACTTCGCGGTGCTGGCGCGCCTGGAGGCGGCCGTGGTCGAACAAGTGGAACAACTGCGGGGAGTGCAAATGCAGAACCTGGTCTCTGAAGCGGAA
>DATHOT010000423.1:0-22465 GCA_035484655.1 Bryobacteraceae bacterium
CGCACTGAGCGGCGGGTCCTAACGAAAGGCACTTCCCTGGCCGAATAATAGATTATGGCGAGCTCTCGATCGGACAAGGGGTTTGTCCTGATCGTCACCTGCATCGTTTCTCGCCATCCTGCTGGCTCTGGCAGGACTGGACATCGACATCGGAAGAATGTACGTCATTCAGAGCGAACTGCAGGCCTTTTCCGACGCCGCGGCCCTGCCGCGCTTCAGTGGGATGGCACCGCGGGTAGCGTCACACGCGCTCAGCAAGCCGCGTCCGAATTTGCCACCGGACCGCACGCCATGAAGTGGGACCTGGGGTCGCAGCCCATCACCGATATTAAGACCAGCTTCGACACCCATTCAGTCCGCGTCACAGTAAGCGCGCCTGCGCCACTGATCTTTTTGCGAGCGCTCCTAGCCGGAAAAGCCGGCTTCTCCACCGTCGCGGTTTCCAGTGTCGCAGTCAAGACAGCCGGTGGCGCGAGGTTGATCCAGTGAAGAGCCCGCGTGCCGGACGCGCACTGATCGAATTTGCCTGGTCCTTGATTGTCGTGTCGGCATTCTTCACCGGCATTTTCCAGCTCAGCTATGGCTTGTCGACCTATCATGCGCTGGTGAATGCCGTCCGCGCCGGAGCGCGCTACGCATCGCTGCAACCGCCAAGTCCAGAGCTGGCTCAGTCAGTCCGCAATGTTGTTATATATGGTGAACCTGAGCCCAACCCCTCCGCCAAACCAGTGGCGCCCGGCCTCACGCCTGAGAACGTCGAGCTGATTCTCGATCCAGGGACCGCAACCGTTTCTATAACGGGCTTTGAGCTGGCAGGAATATTCTCGAAGATCAACCTAAATGGCCGGCCCACCGTTACTTTTCCGTTGACCGGGACCACGTCAAAATGAAACGTAGAGGCCAGGCGCTAATCGAGACGTCGCTGATTCTCGCGGCCTTTATGGGGCTGCTGCTGGGAATTGTGGGAATCGGTCAGTCGCTCTTTGTCCGACAGACTTTCGCCGAGCTCGTCGATCAAGCCGCGCGCTGGGGCGCTCTGAACGCCTACCAACCAGAAGCGATTCGCAACCTGGTTCTATACGGGACCACGGTCCCCGATGCCGGCGCTTTGCCTTTCATGGGACTCGCGGCTTCCGACGTTTTAGTCGCAGCGCCCGATTGCCCGGGAACAAAGTGCCGCATCACCGTCGCAATTCCGCGGCAAGGAATTCAGAGCACGGAGCCCGCCGAGTCTGGCGCGGACGCTATGGATGGCGTTCCTTCGAAGCCTTAACAAACGGCGCGGCTTTCGAATTCTTTTCGTTCCAGCGCACCGGCTCATCCGAATTGGTGACCATCACCAGCGCTACTGCAATCATGCGATCCACTTTCGCCATGTTGTCGTAATCGATCTTTTGCCACTCGTCGCCCAGCCCGTGATAATCCGGAAATTCGAACGAAACTGCGAGCGTGTGCGCCGGCACGCCGGCTTCCGCTAGTGAAAGATTGTCGCTTTGCCGAAAGTACGGATCGCTGTTGTGGGGATGTTTGTAAAGCTTGATTCCAGTCTGCTCGCCGGCTTTCGACAAATATGTCGAAAGATCGGAGTAGTCGAATCCCGTCAGCGTGGCATTCGAGATCTGAGGCCCCTCGCTCGAATCGGTCCGCCCCACCTGTTCGAGATTCAATTGCGCGATAGTTTTGTCCAGCGGCCACGCCGGGTGGCGCGCATAATAGCGCGATCCCACTAATCCCTCCTCTTCCCCGAAGAAGGTCATAAAGACGATACTCCGCCGTGGATGTGGACGCAAGCTCGCCAACGCGCGTGCTACTTCGATCACTGAAACGGTGCCGCTGCCATCGTCATTGGCGCCATTGTAAATGCGATCGCCGGGTCCGTTCGCCAATCTGCCGAGGTGATCGTAGTGCGCCGTCAAGAGTACGCAGGTATTTTTCAGCGCCAGGTCGGAACCTCGTAAAATGCCGATCACGTTATGCAGCGTCACCGGAGTCTGGCGCGGCGCCGCTACATGAATCGATGCGACGGCATCGGTCGCTCCCGCCTTCATCCCCGCGTAAAATCGAGCCGCATCCTGCCCGGTCAGCCGGATGCGCGGCGTCCGAGCCGCAGGCATATCGGGATCAATCAATCGCCTTCCGGGTTGCTGTTCATCGCTGGCAGCTCTGCGGTCAATGGTCACAATCGCGGCCGGTTTCGCCTCGCGCAGCTTCCCGAAAGCGGACCGGGCGTTGGCCCCTCCGCCGCGCACTAACTCGGTCACAACCACTTTCCCCGCCACCTGGCCGGCGTTGAACCCTTCCAGCAGCGAGCTGTCGTTCAAATCCAGCTTGAACACGGGCGCGCCGGAAACGTCCAGCGCACCGGTCGAATCGACCTCGACGTCTTTCGGATCCGCCGTGAAGCTTCCTTCCGGCCGCGAAAACTTCAGATCGAGGCCCTCCTGGTTCGATTCGCTGACCTGCATTCGAGCCGACTGGAAATAGCCCTCGTCGCCTCCGGCTTCAAGACCGGCGCTCCGGAACTGGGCGGCAATGTACTCGGCCGCAATATCCAGCCCGCGCGAGGGCGTGTCGCGTCCTTCGAGCAAATCCGAGGCAAGGAACGAGAGATCTCCGCGCAGAGGGGCGGCTTGGATTTGATCGATGGAAGTCTGAAGATCAGCGGCAATGCCCGGTTTGGGAGGAGCAGCGATTTGCGAGGAGCAGAGGCAAGTAAGGCAAACTAGTATGAAAATTGGGCTTTTAAGCATGGTTTCGAAGGGCAACCGGTCTTAACCAGTATCGTAGCACCTGTACTCGAAGCGGCAGGAAGTCGCCGGGAATTTCCCCGACCGCGAGCTGGTATTGGATGATGTGGAGATTCTGATTCGAGCCGGACAACGTCGCGACGTTCAGCGGGTTCGATCCGGCAGTCACCTATGTCCTTGAAAAACGCACAACTTACGTCACCGGTCGGGGTTGACATATGAACAAAAAAAGAGCACGATACTTACAGGAGTTTTTCATGCGCCTTCTCGCTGCCAGCCTTGCCGTCGGGGTTTTGCTTTCGGGTTCCGCGTTCGCCCAATACATGATTTCCGCCCATTCCGGCGTCGTGCAGTCGGTGGACGGTCGTGCGTATCTGGAAGACCAGCCCATTCAGCCGAAGTTCGGGCAATTCCCGGACATCAAGGAGAACCAGAAGTTCCGTACCGAGGACGGGCGCGCCGAGATTCTCCTCACGCCTGGCGTCTTCCTTCGAATGGGCGAAAACAGCTCCATTCAGATGGTCTCCAATAAGCTGACCGATACGCGGGTCGAAGTTTTCAGCGGCTCGGTAATGGTGGAATGCGACGAAATTCAGAAGAATGACGCCAAAGACAACGCGGTCATGTTGCTCTATAAGGGCGATACCATGGTCCTGGTAAAACATGGCCTGTATCGCGTAGATACCGATCCGGCGCGTTTCCAGGTGTACGACGGCGAGGCGATCGTGAAGGGCGACTCCGGCCAGGTCACATTGAGGTCCGGCAAAGAGACCGCGCTCACTGGCGTGCTGATGGCCGAAAACTTCGACAAGAAGTCGGTGGATGACCTGTATCTGTGGAGCAGCCAGCGATCCAGCTACCTCGCGAAAGCCAGCGTTTCTTCGGCGACGACTTTGCGCAACTCGTCCGGCGGTGGATACAGCCCCTGGCAGTACAACTCCATGTTCGGAATGTTCACCTACGTGCCTTACGGCGGCATGGCCTACAGCCCGTTCGGATGGGGCTTCTACAGCCCCTACTCTGTGTTCGGCTCTCCTTACTACTATGCTCCCTACGGATACGGAGGCTACGGCTACTCAGGTGGTACGGCCGGTCGAACCGTCTCTTTCAGCCCTTATACCGGAAGCCGGTGGGGTTCCGGAAGTCCTGCCACGCGAGGTTTGTCGGCTGGAGGCGGCGCGGCGAGCACTGGTGGTGGTGGCGGTGGCTTTAGCGGCGGTGGCGGCAGTGCGGCAGTCAGCGGCGGCGGTGGTGCATCATTCGGTGGTGGCGGAGGAGGCGGCGGCGCGCATATGGGTGGAGGCGCCGGAAGCCGCGGCGGCCATTAACTAGCGCCCAGTCCCGCTACTTTAGATTCTTTTCGAAGAAGTCCGTTGTCTTCTCGAGAAGTTGTCTGCGTAACTCCCCTGTGACGCCGTGGCTTTTCTGAGGATAGACCACCATATCGAAAAGCTTGCCGGATCGTTCCAACGCCTCGGCCATTTGCATCGAGTTCTGAAAAAGCACATTGTCGTCCTCGATGTTATGGACCATCAGCAGCTTGCCTTTCAGTCTGTCAGCGTACTCCATCGCTGAACTGGCTCGATAGCCTTCGGCGTTCTCCGCCGGAAGTCCCAAATAGCGCTCGGTGTAGATAGTGTCGTAATTGCGCCAGTTCGTCACTGGAGCCCCCGCAATCCCGGCCCGAAATACATCCGGGGCATTCAGCAGAGAGTACAGAGTCATGTATCCGCCGTAGCTCCAGCCATAGACTCCGATCCGCGCAGGATCGACATACCCCTGTCCCACCAAGTAGTGAATCCCCTCCAACTGGTCGGCCAGTTCGATCTTGCCCATCCGGTGATAGATAGGCGCTTCAAAAGCGTGGCCGCGGCCCTTGGACCCGCGATTGTCCATCTGCCAGATCACGAAACCACGCTGCGCCAGCGCCTGGTCCCAGGTTGCTCCAGACCAGGAGTTGCGAACGCTCTGCGCTCCTGGCCCCCCATAGACCATAACGATGGCCGGATATTTTTCGCCGGCGTGAAAGTTCGCCGGCTTGATAAGCCGCGCGTAAAAAAGAGTTCCCTGCGAGCCTTTGAAGGTGACGATTTCAGTAGGCAGAACCTCGTACTCGTCAATCAACCGGCGATCAATTTCGCGGTACACCGCCCATTCCGCTCCATCGCTGGTATGCACGGTCCGACGGGAGGGCTGCGTAAGGCTCGAGAACGTGTCCAGATAATATCCGGTGGTGGGGCTCATCGCGATACTGTGCGTACCAGCGCCCTGGCTGATGCGTTTCCGGTCTTTGCCGTTGAGCTTGATCGAATAGAGCTGCCGCTCCAGCGGACTGGCTTCGCTCGATACGAAGTACAATATCTGGCGCGACTCGTCGACGCCCGCCAGACTGGTCACCTCCCAATTGCCTTCCGTGATCCGCTTGTGCTTCCCGTCCAGCTCATAAAGATAAAGATGCTGGAATCCGTCGCGCTCGCTTCCCCAGATAAATCGCCCGTCCTTAAGGAAATGGAACAGGTCGTTGTGATTGATCCAATACGGATCGCTCTCGTGAAGAATCGATTTCGCGGCGCCCGTAGAAGCATCGGCGAGCGTGAGATCGAGTTCGTTCTGCACGCGCGTGAAACGCTCGATGGCCAGCTTGGACGAATCAGGCGTCCAATGCACGCGCGCGATCAAGTACCCGCGCGTCTCGCCTAAATCCATCCAGCGAGTGTTTCCTCCTGCGGCAGCTATCACACCGATATGCACGTCGGCATTCGCGGTGCCCGCTTGAGGATATCGCTCCGGCTCGGCGATTCCTCGCAATCCGGTTAGGGCCACCTGCGGATAAACCATTTCGCGCGCGGTATCGAGTTGAAGATATGCGATGTGCTTGGAATCGGGCGACCACCAGTACGCCGTGCCCAGGTCCAGTTCTTCCGGATAGACCCAGTCCAGCTCGCCGTTCAGCAGCGTCGGATTTCCGTCCTCGGTGAGGCGCGTGGTTTGGCGCGAAGCAAGATCCATGCTGTAAAGGTCGTGTCCCCGGCGGAAAGCCACGCGCGCCCCATCCGGCGATAGCTTGGGGTCGTGCTCCGGCTCGGCGGTAGCAGTCAGTTGGTCGTACTTTCCGGAATCGAGCGTGAAGAGAAACAGATCGCCGCGCACGCTGAGCAGTAGCTCCTTGCCGGAATCCGACCATTGCAGGCTGTCTTCACTGACACGCCTGTTCTGCCAATCGAAACGCTGGGCTTCCGGCATCGGAACCGCGGCCTTCTGGAGGGGATCGAGCGACAGCAGCTCCTTCTCCTGCTTGGCGGCGACATCGTAGAGCATCACCTGGCCGCCTCGGATAGACGCAAAGTGTTTTCCGTCGGGGGCCCAAACCGGCGGCCCACCGCCAGCGCCTCGCCCGCCGCCCCGGTCAAATTGTGTGATCGTCTCCAGCGTGATCGGCTTTTTTTGAGCGAACAGGCCGAGGGAACAGGCTAAGAACACCAGCAAAGAGCGCAATGGCATTTGACTGTGATTTTACGCTAAAGACCGGCGCCGAGGCTGGCCCGTGACTGAACAGCGCCATCGACGTGGCCATTGAAACGATAAACAGCAACGTCGGAGGTTTTATACAACTCCTCAAATGCCTTGTTCGATTCCACCGCCTGCTTCAAGCAGCGGGCGCCGCGGTCGTGCAGATCGCGGTAAAAATCGTCGCGCGCTATCAACACATAGCCGAGCTCGTACTCACGGGCGAAATCCGGAAGGGCGAAGAGCAGCTTGTCGATTCCCGCCTGATCGTCGTGATAGTAGAGTTTGGGCGGGATCGGAAGGTTGCAGGATTTCCGGCCCGCATAAAGGTACAAAAGCGGATCGTCGTAAGCAAACACGTTCGCTTCCGGTGGCGCGTTGCGTGCGATCCATTCGTAAGCGGGACGCCGCGCCGCAAAATCGGCGCGATACGACGCGAACAGGTCAGGGAGGAATCGGAACAACCCGTACGTGCTCGTGAAGGCGATGAATAGCGCGAACGACGCCAACACGCCCGCTCCGGCCAGCGCGGCCGTACGATCGGCCAAAGCCGGTTTTCCCCATGACGCGCGGAGAGCCTGGTAAACATTCGCGAGCTCTGTCCATAATCCGGCCAACAACAGCGGGTACAGCGGAAAAACGAAGCGCTGGTCGGGCGTGTAATGCCACACCAGCAGAGCCATCGAAAATCCGCATGCCGCCAGCGGATACTGCAGCTGGTTTGTGCGCCGAGCCAGGCGTACGCAGCCGGCGATCGCGGCGACGGCCGCTACGCGTTCCAGGTGTTTCGACCCAAATGGTACATCGAAGGTGAGTAGCGTGCCCGCTCCCATCAGGAACCCGTCCAGGTTATGCCACATCACTAGCGGCAGGTCAGCGAGACTCACGTTGTAGATCTGGAAGCCGAGATAGTTCGTATAGTAGAGCGTCACCAGGTCCCAGGATCGCGAAAGATGTCCGGAGACCCACCATTGCCAGCCAACCACGGCGGGTAACATCGCCGCGGCGTAGAGTCCCGCCTTGCTGAACTGTTTCCGCAACGCGAAGCACAAAGGAACAGTGATGAGAAGGGGAGCGGCGGAAGACTTGGTCAGATACGCGAGCGCCCCGCCGATACCAGCCAGAGCCGGAAGCCACCACGCCGCGTTGGATTCCGAGGCCCGCTCGGCCAAGGTCACGCTTCCCAGCAGGAACGCCGTGAACAGCAACTCCGGCATCAATGAAAAACTGAACACCGCCGCCACCGGGCTCAAGCCGGCGATCAGAAAAAGCAAACACTGCACTCGCCAGTCGAACTCACATTGCCGAAGAAAGATCCACACCGTCAACAAATAAACGGGCAGCAAGACCCAGGCCAACAGCGTAGCCAGCGGGAGATTCGACGGAAAATTCGGATTGATGCGCCAGATTCCCGCCAATAGCGCTGCATAGAGCGGCGGGTATTTGGTCTGATACGGCCGATTCGGCAGACTCGAAATACGATAGCCGTCTCCTGCGGCCAGGCTTTTGGCGGACACCCAGTAGATGCTGTCGTCGTGATAAAAGCCCAAATGCGGCATGTCCCGCAGCGTCCAGGCAAGGTAAGCCGAGGGCGCCAGCGCCAGCATGAACACACCCATCGCTGTCAGCTTTATCAGCATCCAACCTGAATCTAACAGTAAGCACACAAAGGACCAATCAGGCGTTCACCTTAGAACTCAGTATTCTTGAAGAGATGAAATTAACGTTCTGGGGCGCGGCCAGGGTCGTCACCGGCTCCATGCACCACCTGACTATCGAGGGGCGAACCTATCTGCTGGACTGCGGACAGTTTCAAGGCCGGCGCAAAGAAGCCGAAGCGCGCAACAAGAATTTTCCTTTTCCGTGCCGGGACATCTCGGCTGTCATGCTCTCGCACGCCCACATCGATCACAGCGGCAATCTTCCGCTCTTGGTCAAGAACGGATTTCGCGGTCCGATCTACGCCAGTCCAGGCACCACCGATTTGTGCCGTCCCATGCTCCTGGATTCGGCGTCGCTGCAGGAAAAAGATGCGGAGTATCTCAACAAGCGGAACCTGCGCCGCAAGTCGCTCAACCTGAGGGGCGCCGGCAACGAGCCAATGGTGGAACCGCTTTACACCGTCGAAGACGCCGAAGCGACCTTTCCGTTGTTCCGTCCGACTCCCATGCACACCCCCACCGGGATCGGAACCGGCCTCCGTTACCAATCTTTCGAAGCCGGACATATACTGGGCTCCACTTGCATGCTCCTCGATCTCGAATCCGATGGCAAAAAGGTCCGCCTGGGCTTTACGGGCGACTTGGGCCGGCCCGGATTGCCGATCATCCGCGATCCGGAACCCCTGCCGCCGGCGGATTACCTGATCATGGAGAGCACCTACGGTGACCGAATCCATGAGCCCATCCAGTCGGTAGCCGCGAAGCTGGCGGAAATAGTCAACCGCACCTATCAGCGCGGCGGGAAGATGATCGTGCCGGCCTTCGCCGTAGGACGGACGCAGCAGCTTGTGCTCATGCTGCACGAGCTGATCGATGCCAACTCCATACCGCCCTTCCCGATCTTCGTCGATAGCCCGCTGGCCGTGAATGTAACCGACGTGTTTCGCAAGCACCCTGAGTTGTTCGACGAGGAAGCCGCGAAGTTCCTCACTAACCATCAGGATCCCTTCGGATTCAAGCGCCTCACCTATGTGCGGGATGTGAATCAGTCCAAGGCGCTGAATGACCTGCGCGGTCCATTTATGATCATTTCCGCTTCCGGAATGTCCGAGGGCGGCCGCATTCTTCATCACCTCAAGAACAATATCGGGGATCCGCGGAATACCGTCCTCATCACCGGATACCAGGCCGAGAACACGCTGGGAAGAAAAATCAAGGAGCATTGGAAGCAAGTGCCGATTTTCGGAGAGCCGATGCCCCTTCGAGCCGATGTCCAGGAACTGGATGCCCTGAGCGGTCACGCGGACCGCGAGGAAATGCTTACCTGGATGAAACCCATTGCGGCGGGCCTCAAGAAGGTGTTCTTAGTGCATGGGGAGCCCGACCAGCAGAACGCCTTCCAAGCCGCGATTCGTGAACGGTATGGATTGGAAGTAGTGGTGCCGGAGCGCGGCGCCAGTTTCGATCTCTGAAACAGTACCATCCATCGTGTCGTACTAAGGTGAAAGCCTTAGGTACCGGGACCTTAGTAACCTTTCCCTCTCAGGCTTTGTCTAATATGCTGATTAAGGCGAATGACTGAGCACCGCACTATATTTCTATCCTGGAGGCAATCGCAGTGAATCAACTTCTGCTGCATTACTCTTACCTCCAGGTCTTGGATCTCCTGACGACCGTTGCCTTCATGGTAAACGGTGTCAAGGAGGCTAATCCGCTGGTTCGGCTGGCCTTAAATCTCGGCCACAACCCGATTGGCAGCCTTATCGGAGTCAAACTGTTGGCGGTGATGCTGGGGATTTACTGTTGGCGCATGGGACGCCAGCGGTTGCTTTCCAGAATCAACGTTATGTTCGCGCTTGTGATCGCGTGGAACTTGATCGCCCTGATCCTGGGGACCGTTCCTCACCTCTCGGTTTAAGAACAACGCGCAACTGGTTAAGCCGCCCCGCCTACTGAATCGGCAACATCACCGTGTTGCTATTCGAGTTGTTCACACTGACAGTCAACTGTACCGTTCCGCTGCCGGCCAGCGTGGGAGGAACTTGGAACGTGGTCATGCTGACGCCGGCGTATCCGGGCGCAGCGCCGGACCAGCTTGGCGTTGGATTCTGGTTGCCAACACTGATGCTCACTGAATCTGTGAGAGCGGGAGGCGGAGCCGGTGGGAAGAATCCGTCGATCACTGGCGTCGAATAAGGCCCGAAGCCGGTCCCGAGCAATGAGATCGTTTCCCCGCCTTGCGCCGGACTGCCTGGCGTAATCAAGGAGCCATCCGCGTGAAGAGCGATGGCGTACGTTTGAGAGTTCAGGCTCTGACCGAACAACCCGGGCGAGTTGCGCGCCACGGTGAAAGTTGCCGATACGACTGGTTGACCTGGCGACTGGACCAACAGGGTGTAATCGCCGTCGGGTAATTCGAACGGCACTTGTGCATTGATCTGCTGAGGCGATACGTACAGCAGCGGCAAAATGTAATCGTTGACAGTCACCGTCACACCGTCGATCGTCTGGGCCAGCGGGTTCACAGGACCCACGTCCGTCTGGGCCGAAAGATTCTGGCCGGTGATGGCGATGAGCGATCCTGGGCCTACCGTAGAACTTGGCGTGGTGCCGGCGGCGTTGCTGACACCGGTGGGTGCAAGATACGGGACAGCAGTCGTCATCGCAATCACATTTCGGGGCGTGGACATGGTAACCGTGCCCGAGGGATACGATCCGTTCAGATCCCCGGCCCAACGGCTGAATTTGAAACCGTTGTTCGGAGTAGCGGTCACCGTGACTTGCGTCCCGTTGGCGTAAAACATATCGCTCGAAGCTGGGGAAAACTGGAAGCTAATACCATTGGCCGGCTGGGAGCTAGCACTCAGCTGGTATGAGTTCGTGTAGTTGACTGTGAGGACCGAGTAGTCGGAGTTCACCGTAAAAGTGTGATCGGAGGCGCCTCCATCCGACCACGCCGCGAAATCCAGCCGCGCGCTGGGTCCCATTCCGATCTGCGTCTGCGCGGTGACGTGTACTTGCGTGCCGCTCGCCCGGTCGATATTGCAGGGCGTCAGGCAGTTGGCGCCGTCCACTTGGACCGTCATTCCCGTTGGTGAGCTTTGTACCACGACCCTGCTCAACTCGCTATAGGAAGCGATCATCAATAGCCCGTTGCTGACTGCCGATTGATTCACCGTGATGGTTTGCGCCGCCCCTCCTGCGTTGGACCAGCTTTGGAACGTGTACTTCCGTCCTTTGGCGTCACTTTGTGTGGCTGCGGCCGATACGGTGTGGGTCTCGCCCAGTCCCCAGATGAAATCGTAGGAGGGCGGCCAGTTCTGCGTTCCGTCGATGGTTAACTTCAGCCCCGTCGGTTGAGTCAAGAAGCCTACATGCGCGCCGGGTAGGAACGTGCCTGTTAGGGTATCGGGAGTCCCGGTGTTTTTATCCACGGTGTAAAGAGCGTTGGGTCCGGTGCCGTTGCTCCACGAACCAAAGACCCAGTAGTTTCCGAAGTTGTCGAGTTGAGGAGAAGCACCGCTGATCACGTGAGTGGAACCGGGCGCGAAATCGAAGTCGCCAAAACACACCGGCGGAAACCCGGTTTGCGGAAAAATGGGCTCCGTCTCATTGAACGGACACGGTCCGGTCACGTCCGCGGTGGTTCGCGTAGGAGTGGACGTATGATCTACCAGAACATTAAGCCCCAGCGGATTCGTCAGGAAGTGAACGCGCTTGCCAGGCGAAAACTGGGGCGCAATGGTCATGGGGCTATTGACGTTGATGCTAGTCAGATACGGAGCGAGTGGACCGGAGTTCAACGACCAACCTATAAAAACGAACCCAGGATAGGGGAAGGCATTCAAATTGAGCGTCTGGTTGGCTGGAACGAATACGTTAGCCGAAGCCCAGAAGCATTGAGAGCCCAAAAAGACCACGCCGGGCCGGAATATCCCAGGTGGAATGGCGCCAGGCGCGCCGCACGTCACCGGAAGCGTATTATCCGGTGCGGCAAAGAAGTTCAGTTGGATCCGATAGTTGACCGTTAAAGTGGCGGTGAGAGAAGTAATCGCGGGATTGGCCGTAATGGTCTGAACCGGATCGCTGCTGGGAACGAGAAGATTCGCGTTGTCAACCCATCCAGTGAAGCCATACTGGGCCGAGCCATCACTCGCGGTTTGAATCGACGTGTTGGCCGGTTGACCCGGAACCGGCGGATCAGTCAGAAATGCCAGAAGATGTTTGCTTCCCGCCGGCCAATTGAGCGTCACTGCTTGCGAATACACCTGACCATCCACCATAAACCTCACTCCGGAGGGCACGGTGGAAATCGTGATAGTCCCCGAAGTCTGCGCATTCGCGCATAGTCCGGCAAGCAATAGAAGTACTGGGAGGGAAAGCCGATTCATAGACGACACCATGAATTACATCGGCACTAGTACGAGGCAGCTTTAGGTTTTAAGGACAAGACCTTTCCTGCCCACCCGGATGTTTCGGAAACCTTTGCCATATAATGGTTTCGGGAGCACTCATGTCATTGCGGATCGGGCTGCCCTTCCTTATATTTCTTGCTGCGCTCGGAGCTGCCGAAAAGAAGCTGCCGATCGAGCAAACCTCGAACGATATGATCGAGATAACCGCCACCCCTGTCATCGACAAAGATGAGATCCGGCAAGAGCTAGGGTCGGACCTGGGAGGCGACATTGTCCTGGTCCGCGTCCAGGTTCGCCCGGTAAGCGACAAACCGGTCAAAATCAACCTGGACGATTTTTTGCTGGTTTCAGGGAAAGACGGCCAGCGCTCCCAGCCGTTCGCCCCCAGCCAGATTGCCGGAGACACCGCTCTCGTCCTCACGCCTCAAGGCGCCAAGAACGGGATGGGAGGCAATAGGCCAAAGTGGAGTGGCTTAGCGGGACCCTTTGGCATGGGCACGGGGAGCAGCGGAACATCCAGCGCTACGGACACCAAAGTAGAGAGCGTCCATTCTGATAAGCCTAATCCCCTGCTGGCGGTCCTGAAAGAGAAAGTTCTGCAAGAAAAAGAGATAACCGAACCCATTTCCGGCCTCCTCTACTTCCAGATGGCCGGCAAAATCAAACCCAAGGATCTGGAGCTTCACTACAAGGGACCAGCCGGACAGTTGGCCCTTCGATTCCGCCCATGACGGCGCCTGCCGCGGTTCGCGTCTCCGACCTGGACACCCCGGCCATCCTCATCGACCTCGATATCATGGAGCGCAATTTGCGCACGCTGGCCGACTACGGCCGCGAGCATGGCCTACGCATCCGGCCCCACACCAAGACCCATAAGATCCCGGCGCTCGCCCGCAAGCAAATTGAACTGGGAGCCGCCGGGCTGACCGTCGCTAAAGTGGGCGAGGCCGAAGTGATGCTGTCGGCACGACCGGCGGATCTTTTAATCGCTTATCCGACCGTGGGCGCCCGAAAACTCGACCGCTTAATGCATATCGCCAAACAAACCGCCGTTACCATGTCGCTCGACAGCCTGGTTGTAGCCCAGCAACTTTCGATCGCGGCCAGCGCGCACGGTGTGGAAATAGGCGTCCTGGCGGAAGTCGACGTCGGATTGGGCCGCGTCGGAGTGGCCCCTGGCGAAGCGCTGCTGGAGTTGATCCGAAGCATCGCGCGGTTGCCGAACTTGCGCTTCGACGGGATCGCGTTTTATCCCGGACAGATCAAGTCGCTCGACGAAGAAGGCCGCGAGGATTTAAACAAAGTTGCGCGGCTTCTGGAAGAAATTCTGGATGATTTGGGGCAGGCCGGATTCAATCCCCGCATAGTCAGCGGAGGATCGACGCCGACATTGTTCTACTCTCACCTGCTGCCGGGCCTGAACGAAGTCCGGCCGGGCACATATATCTTCAACGACCGCAATACAGTTCTTGCCGGCGCCTGCACGCTCGACGAATGCGCGGCCTCGATTATGGTCACGGTCGTGTCCACCGCGAAAGCCGGACAGATGATCGTCGACGGCGGTTCCAAGACCTTTTCTTCGGATCGCCCAACCGCGGGTAGCGAGGTCAGCTTCGGCCACGTAGTGGAAACTCCTCAGGCCGTGTTCACCAAGATGAATGAGGAGCACGGCTTCGTCGACCTTCGCAATGCCGGCCACCGGTTCGATGTCGGCGATCGCGTTCGGATTATCCCCAATCACATTTGCGTGGCCATGAACCTCCACGAGTGCGTCTATGGAATCCGAGGCGGCGTAATCGAGCAGACCTGGCGGGTTGAAGGAAGAGGCAAGCTGCAGTAGGTTTCGCTCTCGGCAACCCGTTTGTCTTCCCCCTGCTGGCGACGGTGGTCGGCAGATGTCGCCAATCACTGCTCAGCAAGATCGAAGAATTCCCGCTGTTCTGTTTTTTCGGCTGCGATCCCATTCTCGATCGGTTCCACCAGCATCCGGTTGGCGCTCAGGCGCCGGATTCTCCCCAGGCTTATCTTCCAAAGTGCCGGCCTGCGGTTGTCCGTTCTGCTTGTTCAAGTCCGGACACTTGATCCCAGCCGTGAAACGCCTGGCTACGCGCTCACTGCCGATTCAATGACTTAGCACGGCACTCCGCGTGCCATCATCAGACGAGATGTCGGCACTTCTTCAGGATCTTCGCTTCGCCTTCCGCCAGTTTCACAGACGCCGCGCCTTTACTTTGGCAACAGTCGTGGTTCTGGGGCTCGGACTGGGCGCCAATACGGCCATTTTCAGCGTGGTCAACGCCCTCTTGTTAAGGCCGCTTCCCTACCGTGACACCACCCGGATCCTCGCTCTGTATGAGCGTAATGTCGGCGGCGGAAACGAGATCTACAATGAGACGGCGCCGGGCACTTTCGGCGACTGGCAGAAATTCTCCACCACTTTCGACGAGATCGGCGCTTACGTCACTGGTCCGATCACGGTCGGCGTCTGGCAGAGAGGCGGGATCCCCCAGCGCGTGGATGCGACCGCCGCATCACGCCAGATGTTCACGATTCTCGGCGTCACACCCGTGGCCGGCCGCTTCTTCACTCCGGCGGAAGATCGGTACGGAGCAGCCCGGGTTGCCATCATCGGCTATAGTCTATGGCAGCAGCGCTTCGGCGGCACGGCAGACATTGTAGGCCAGCGGATTCACCTGGACGGAGCGGATTGCGAAGTAGTGGGCGTCATGCCGCCCGGCTTCGCCTTCCCTGAGCGGACCACTCAGGTCTGGCAGCCGTTGGGAACTTATCTCTCTCCGCAACGCATGCAGCGCCACGACACTCATTTTCTGCATGTGATCGGGCAATTGAAACCCGGCGTGAGCTTCAATCAGGGCCGCGCCGAAATTGATGCCATCAGCGCCCGCTACCATCAGGCGCATCCCGATGACGCCGTTGCGCCGGGAGCCAATTCTCTGCCGCTGCAGTCCGCGCTGGTGCGGGAGAGCCGTCCGACTCTGCTGTTGCTCTGGGCGGCGGTGGGTTGCGTTCTGCTGATTGCGTGCGTGAATGTCGCGAATTTACTGCTGGCCCGCGCGTCCGGCCGGGCGCGTGAGATCGCGATACGTGCCGCCACTGGCGCCAGCCGGTCGCGACTGGTGCGTCTGTTCCTGATCGAGAGCATTCTGCTGGCAGTTTGCGGCGCGGCCCTGGGACTCCTGCTGGCTGTTTCGATCGCGGATGTCGTGGCGCAACGCGCGCCCGGAGCCGCGGCCATCCTGCCAGCCGCGGTCCCTTTCGATGTAAGCGTCTTTCTGTTCGCCTTCGCTGCCGCGCTGGTGGTTGGGGTTGCATCCGGCCTTTTTCCCGCCCTGCAATTTTCGCGGGCGGACGTAGCGCAGGGATTGCGCGATGGTGGCCGATCGAGCACTGATAGCCGCGCCCAGGGCCGCTTTCGAGCAGCGCTGGCGGCAGTGGAAGTGGCGGTTTCGCTGGTTCTGCTGATTGCCGCCGGGCTGCTGCTGCGCAGTTTTTCGCGGCTCATGCAAGTCAACCCGGGCGTACGGCTCGACCATACGATCACTATAATGATTCCCTTTATCGAGAGACCAGATGCCCGCGTATTCGCTTTATTCCAGGACCTGCCCCAGCGCCTTCGATCGATTCCAGGAGTTGTGGGCGCCGGGTTCACGTCGTGCCTGCCTGCCACCGGCCACTGCAACGACAATTTCTTTTACATTGACGGGCGGCCCAGCCTGCCAGGTCATATAATGGACGCGCTTCAGCGCAACGCCGATCCTGGCTATTTCAGTGCCATCGGGCTGCCGTTGCTGCGCGGGCGGACCTTTTCGCTCGAGGACGGTATTGGGCCCGACCGCAAGCATCCTCGCCGGCCGGCCATCGTCGTCAGTGAATCGCTGGCGAAGACCTACTTCCCGGGTGAAAACCCGATCGGACGGCGGTTGACGACCGAGGCCGAACTGCAGCAGGAAAAGCTCCAGGGCCTTCCAGCCCCGCACTACGAAATCATCGGCGTGGTGGGCGACACGCCGGACGCCATCGATCGCAAGTCCGGGCCGACGTTTTATATGCCGATCGCGGATCAGACCAACTACGACCAGATCTACGCAGTGCTCCACACCACCGGCGACCCACGTTCCGAGGTGGCGGCGGCGCGCGCCGAGATTAACCGGGTCGATCCCGATCTGGCCATCGATCAGATTCGGACCATTCGCGACTTACTCGGCGAATCAGCTTCCAGTCACCAGTCGAATACGCTGCTGTTTGGAAGCTTCGCCGCCCTGGCATTGTTCCTGGCCGCGTTCGGGTTATACAGCGTGCTTTCCTATGCTGTTTCCCAACGCCGCGCGGAAATCGGCGTGCGCATGGCTTTGGGAGCCAGCAGTTCGAGTGTAGCCGCGTTAATTTTGCGCGAAGGGATGAAACCCGCTATCGCCGGGATGCTGATCGGATTGCCGGTTGCGGCCGCGACCTGTCGCGTGCTCAAAGCGCTCTTGTTCGGAATCACACCCTTTGATCCGGTCACCTTTGCCCTGGCGCCGTTTATTCTGCTCGCCGTCGCGGCGATGGCTTGCTATCTGCCGGCCCTGCGCGCCGCGCGAATCGATCCGGCGGTTAGTCTGCGCAACGACTAGTGGCCTGTCGCAGAGATAGCGTTAGCACCTGTGGCGCACGCACTCATGCGTGCCGTGTCGCGACTCATCGCGACACCTCGCGACTAACAAGCGTCGGCTTGAAACCCGACGCGGCACGCGTAGGCGCGCGCGCCACGAAGAGATGCTAACGTTTTCTTTGCGACAGGCCACTAGTGTTCCGGACTCTTGTTAGCATCTCCTGTGCCCAATGAAGCAGCGCTACTCATATCGAAGCGCTTGTGTAGGCGCAATCCGGGCTGCTCTTCGCGCGGGCAAGTACGTCGCCAGCATCGTCGCCACCAACAGCGACGGCACCACGACGACATATGCGACGATGTCGACTCCGCCGGCATTGAACAGCATGGAATTCATGAGCCGCTCGACCGCGAAACCCATCGCCAGCCCGATCACCGTTCCCATCCCAACCAGCGCCAAGCCTTTGCCCATCACCAGGCGCAGCACGTCCGAGCGCCCAGCGCCAATGGCAATGCGTATGCCGATCTCGCGGGTTCTTCGACCAACGTTGTACGCGACCAATCCATATAAACCGGCGATGGCCAGCAGCAGGCCCACCCCGCCCATGCTGCCCACCAGGTCCATGGCAATCCGCGGCCCTCTCACAGCCTGGTTCAAGTAAAAATCCTCATAAGACCTGGCCTGCAACATCGGCAGGTTCGGATCGAGGGTCCGGAGAACCTCTTTCACGGACTGAACCAGTTGCAACGGATCGCCGCTCGACCGCAACATCAAGACCATTCGCGCTATAGGATGCTGGGCCAGCGGCATATAGATAAAATCCATGGGCGTTGAGGTGTTTTGATATTTGATGGTCTCGGCGACGCCTACAATCTGCACCAGCGCGCCGGTTCGGTTATCCAGCCGGATGTGTTTGCCCACCGCGTCGACGCCTGGCCAATAGTGTTTCGCGAACTGTTCATTCACCACGGCGACACGAGGCGCATCCGCGCTATCGGAGCCCCGGAAGCCGCGGCCGCGCAAAATCGGAATCCCCATCGTCTCGAAATAGCCTTCATCAACGGTGTCCATGGTTGAATGGAAATTCTCGCGGTCACGCGGCATTTGAAAACCGTCCGGCACGAATGCCAGGCTGTCAAAGTCGTCCGTTCCCATCGGAACATTCTGAGTGAGAGCCTCGCTCTGAACTCCCGGCTTTAGCCTCACACGTTCGGTTAGCAGCTTGTAGAACTGTTGCGTCTGAGCTGCGTTGTACTGCACCAGACGCGGATCGAAGCTGGTCATCAGCAGATGATCCTTCCTGAAACCGGTTCCTTCCAGCAAGATATGATGGAAACCCCGCACCATGAGGAGCGACGCCGTCAGCAGCATGAGAGACGTCGAAACCTGAGCCACCACCAGCACATTCCGGCCCCACAGCCGCTTACGTCCGGGTACATCCGCCTCCGCCGATTTGAGTCCGTTCACCAGGTCCGCGCGCGTCGACTGCAGTGCCGGCGCCAAGCCGCAAAGAAGCGCGCTCAGCGCGGTCAATGCCAGGGTTGCCAACAGCACGCGCATGTCCATGCGGAACGGGAGCGAGACCGGCAAGTCGGTCATGAGTACAATACTTTGTTTGGTGTGGAACCACTCCACGAAACCGTACCCGACCGCGATCCCGGCCAATCCACCCAACGACGCCAGAATCAGGCTTTCCGTCAACAACAGCCGGACGAGCCGGAAACGGCCGGCGCCAATCGCCAACCGGACCGCGATTTCGCGCGTTCGGGTGCGGGCGCGGCTCAGCAGAAGTCCCGCAACGTTGGTGCAGGCCACCAACAGAACCGCCAGGGCAAGAATCACAAAGATCACGATGAATTTCCAATTTTGGTCGTCGTCCCGAGTCCGCATTTCGAACTGGGTGTGTACTGCCGCGCCTCGGCTGCGATTGACCTTCGGATACTCGCGCTCGAAGTTTTTCGCGAGCACAACAAGTTCATTCTGCGCCTGCTCGAGCGTCGCGCCCGGTTTCAATCGCGCCTTTATATTCAATTCACGATCGTCGCGGTCCTCGAAAAAATTCTTCTGGCGATCGGTCGAAAACACCCGCGCCATCGCCAGCGGCATGTAGAAATCGGGATGCTGGAATATTTGCATCCCCGGAAAGGTTTCAGGAGCTACGCCAATCACGGTGAAATCCGTGCCGTTCAGACGAACATTCCTGCCCAACACGGAAGGATCGCTTGCAAATTCACGCTTCCAGAATTCCGGCCCCAGGACTAGTACGGCATTTCGGCTGGGTACCTGATCTTCGTCCTCCCGAAAACCACGCCCCAGCCTCGGTTCTACACCAAGCGCGCGGAAGTAGTTGCCGGAAACCATCATTCCGCCCCGGACCCGCGGCGTCGCTCCCGGTTCGGCGCTGAAGCCGACCGCCTCCATATCCGCGTAAGCGATTACGCCGTCGTAGGTCTTGGTTTCACGGCGGATGTCCAGGTATTCGCGATAGGAGAAATCGTCGAAGCCACTATCGTGTGTCGTCCCCACCAGAGTTACCACGCTGCCCGGATGCGGCACGGCGTAAGGCCTGAAAATTAGCGCGTCCACCATGCTGAAAGTCCCCGAGGTTAATCCGATCCCGAGCGCCAGCGTGATCACCACAAACGCGGTAAGTCCGGGCGTACGGCGCAGGCTCCGTATCGCGTAGCGGGCATCGTCCAGGAAATCCGTCAGCCAATGAATGCGTCGCATGTCTCTCATCTCTTCTTTCCGTTGTTCCAGTCCGTCCATCGCGCGCAACGCCCGGTAGCGCGCCTCTTTGGGTGAGAGCCCATTAGCGATGCCTTCCTCGATTTTGTGTTCGAGGTGGAACCGCAACTCCTCATCCAGCTCTTGTTCCACACGAGTGCGCAGGAGAATGGATCTAAACCTTAAGCGCGCCTTGAACCACCCCTGCTCCAGCGACATAACTTTCCTAAGCCTCCGAAAGCTGGATGACTTGCGAGATCGCGGACGAGAGCCGCTGCCAGTTCGCCGCTTCCGCTTCGAGCTGTTTCCTGCCCAGGCGGGTAAGCGAATAAAACTTTGCCCGCCGGTTATTTTCGGTCTGCTTCCACTCGGCAGTGATCCAGCCTTCCTGTTCCAACTTGTGCAAGGCGGGGTAGAGAGATCCCTCGCTAACCTGTAGCACGTCTCCGGAGATCGATTTCAGCCGCAGACTAATGGCCCACCCGTGCAATGGCTCCAGCGCCAGCATTTTCAGGAGAAGCAGATCGAGGGTGCCCTGGACCAGGTCGTTGGGTTTGCTCATATCGGTATCCGAGATGAGTATATAGGACCTTCTCTCGGTAAGCAAGGGGAATCTGCGTTGCCGCCCGTGGCCCTTAAGCTGCTAACCCTTGGCCGATGCGTCTTGCCGCCGCTATTGTCCTGCTTACTTCGAGCGGCTGGGCGCAGTTCAAAAGCACCGTTCCCCTGGTTGTCGCGCCCACCACCGTCACGGATCCTAAGGGCCATTACATCGACGGGCTAACGCCCCAGGACCTGATTCTCTATGACAACAATGTGCCTCAGCGGATACAGATGGATTGGACTACCTATCCGATTGACCTGGTGGTCGCGGTCCAGACCAGCGCGAATTCAGGAGCCGTGATCGATAAACTGGGCGGCAGCGGCATCCTGTTTACCGAGTTGCTGGCAGCGGACGCGGGAGAAACGGCGGTGATCTCTTTCAGCGACGAGGTGAAGGTCCACCAGGACTTCACCGGCAACCCGGATTCGGTGATTCACGCGCTACGAATGCTGCGCAAGGAAGGCGACGACGCCCACATGCTGGATGGCCTGCGCCAGGCTCTTCTCATGCTGGAACGGCGGCCTCCCGGACACCGGCCGATGATACTTATGATTGCAGAGAGGCGTGATCGTTCGAGCAAAGCCAAGCTCGCCGAAGTGATGGAGCGAGTGCAACAGCTCAACGTCGCGGTCTATTGGCTGACATTTTCGCCCCTCCTACAGCCATTCACAGTAAAGCCCAAGACGGGTGAGGATTTGAAACCAGAAGAGGAAAGGATCAAGGTCCAAAAGTGCGCCCTCTGCCCTGCGCCGGACGAAACGCCAGTTCCACCTGACTTAGGACCAGGCAGCCCGATCTATGCGATCGGCGAATTGATGCGCTTGCACAAGCCGGATCTTTCCACCCTGTTCACGAACACCACCGGCGGGCGGGCGCGGAATTTCCTGAAGAAAAATGCTTTGGAACAGGCCATTCAACAGGTGAGCGAAGAGGTGCATCGACAGTATATTCTCAGCTTCGAACCGAAAGGAGGCGAGCCCGGGAAGTTTCATGCGATCCGGGCCGCGGTGAAAGACAGGCCGGACCTTCAAGCAAAAACACGCGAAGGCTACTGGTCCATGGCCGGGCTGACCGCGCCGTAGAGGAAAAATCTGCCAGTCGGGAAAGGTAGCCAGTCGAAAGCACGGGCGCTTGCCGGTTAATCGCCTACGCAAGGACTCCAGAGTATTGCACCGGACCCAAAGAACCCTGATGCTTGCGGAACGGATGTCACCCACGCGCGGCCAAGCCGTTCATCGAAGTAAAACGGTTCGGGGGCTCGCGAACCGAATTCGCCCAAAATCCGGATGGGTGGGATTGAGGATGTAGTTGCGCTCGCGCGGAATGACAGCCGAGGGCACCAAGAGCACGGCGGTAATCAGCTCCTTGACCCAATATGTTCCCGCGTCCCGGGTTGTATCCGGCGCAGGTTTGGAGTCCCAGCCAGCCGGAAGATCCGCAACAGAAAGGTTCTTGATAGCGAGATCGTCCGGTATTTCGATTGGAATGCTGACGTAGTCGTCGGCCAGCTTTCAGCCGTAACCGGCGTCCCTTTGTGATTCCAGCGGCCAGGGTAAAGGCTCGCTCCCATTCCATCGTTTGCAGGATGCCGGCAGCTGCCGACCACCTACCAGACGCCATGCTCGATACTACCGAGAGCATCCTCGACGCGTTCTATTCCTTCCGGACTGCTGAGAAGCGATACAGGTGTTTGGTCGCCAAGCGATCGAACCGGGGCCTTTAACCATCGGAGAGCTTTCTCGCTATTTCCGAGGACCTCAACGGCACCTGCAATGATTCGAACCAAGGGCTCGAGGGGCTGCACTTGTGAAGACGATGGAGCCATCATCGAAGCTAGGTCAGCAGTTAACTTAGCGGAAAGTGGGTCAGCTTTAGTCTCTGGGAGCAAGAACTTGACGAAATTTCCCTCGCCTTCGGCAAGCAGCGAGGCCCTCAATTGTCCCTGGAGCAGAGTGGACCCAATCCATTTCCTCTCCATCGCCAGCGACTCCAAAACGCGAGCCACTTCTTGCTGGATTTCGGTTTTCTGTTCTTTCGTTAACATGGCCCTGCTCTTGCCCTGAGTATAAGAATTCGGGTGGGGAGCAGCGATGCGGAGGGCGCGGGGGAGTGTTGGACCTGATCGGGCCTGCGAAATAAAGGAACCAGATCCGGCGGGGAGCGGTCGCGTCACTTTCGACATTGTTCCGTGATT
>DATHOT010000424.1:0-43766 GCA_035484655.1 Bryobacteraceae bacterium
GTGATGGCCACGTCGGCGCCCAGCGTGACGCGCGACAGCACGAAAACATTTCGAATTGCTGCAGAATCGCGATCGAACTTCCGCGGCCGGCGCACGCGTGCATATCGTGCCAGCATGTGTTCGGCATGTAAGTCGGGAATGCGGCGCGCGATGACCTCCGAGAAGAGATCGGCATAGACCTCGCAAAGACTCGGCTCGAACAGGTCGGCGAGGCGCTCGACCACGACGCGGAACAAAGCGCGGCTGCGGTCTCCTTCGAGCAAATCATCCAGGAGCCGTTCGGGGAAAGGGGTGCCGGCCAGGCAGTGATCCAGGAGTTTCTGAGCCAAAGAATCAGCCGAGGTATTTTCCAACCAACAGCTCCAGCTTTTTCCGGGTAGCTTCCGGGATAGCCTTGCGATCGGTAATCAACGCGTGGGCGAGCGCCGCTCCGCATTTGCATTCGCGCTTGGCCGGCATGCCGGCAACGGTGGCAGCTACCACTTTGCACGCGTGGTCGGCATTTTTGCTCAAGTTGGCGAGGATGTCGGTGACGGTCACGGCGTCGTGCTCTTCGTGCCAGCAATCGTAGTCGGTCACCATGGCGACTGTTACGTAACAGATCTCGGCTTCGCGCGCCAGCTTGGCCTCTTGCAAATTGGTCATGCCGATTACGTCCATGCCCCAACTGCGATAGACGCTCGATTCGGCCTTGGTCGAAAAAGCCGGGCCCTCCATGCAAAGGTAAGTACCGCCCTTGGCCACGTCGACGCCGACTTGGATACACGATTTCTTTACGACCTCGGAAAGCTGCGGGCAGACCGGATCGGCAAAGCTGATGTGTGCTACCAATCCTTCGCCGAAAAAGGTGGAGGCGCGGCCGCGAGTGCGGTCAAAAAATTGATCGGGGATCACGAATTTCAGCGGTGGGTGTTTCTCAGTTAGGGACCCGACCGCGCTGAGCGAAATAATCCGTTCGACGCCGAGCGACTTGAAGCCGTAGATGTTGGCGCGGAAATTTAGCTCCGAAGGCGAGATGCGATGGCCGCGGCCATGGCGTGCCAGAAAGGCGACCTCCTTGCCGGCCAGCTTTCCGACGACGTACGGATCGGAAGGTTTGCCCCACGGTGTGTCAATGGTCAACTCCTGCTGTACTTCAAAGCCCGGCATCGAATACAATCCGCTGCCGCCTATAATCCCAATCGTTGGTTTCATGCCTGGTGTTTCATGCCTGGATAAGTTCGAGCAAAACGCCTCCGGTGGATGACGGATGGACGAAAACGTAAAGGTGGCCGCCGGCGCCCGGCCGCGGATCGTTCATCAAACGCGCGCCACTGGATTTGAGACGCGCGACTGCGCTCGCGAGGTCGGGTACTTTGATGGCTATGTGATGCAGCCCTTCGCCGCGCTTGTCGATGAATTTGGCGATCACCGAATCCGTTTCCGTGGCTTCCAGCAACTCGATGCGCGAGTCGCCGGCCGGCAACATGGCGACGTTCACTCTTTCTTGCTCGACGGTTTCGCGCAGGCCAACCGCGAAGCCGAGTTGCTTTTCGTAGAAGGCGAGCGCGGCGTCGAGCGATCGCACGGCGATGCCGAGATGATCAATCTTTAGAATGTTTGAGCCAGCCATCGATGATTGAGTAAGGATCCTCTTGCCGCGCCGCGACCTTTTCGGCGGCGGCCTGGAAATTAATATCCGAGAAACGTTCCAGCAACCGTTCTCGCAGCATCTCGCGCAATCGCAGATGCCAGTTTGCCACAGCGCGGTCCTTCGCTCCCCAACGCGCCAGAAATGATCGTACCGCGGCCAAAGCCTCAGTGATTCCCTGACCGTCGGTGGCGGTGGTTCGAATCACCGGAGGCACCCAGCCGTCTTTGCGGGTCGAAAGGCTTTGGATAGCTTTGATCTCACGCTCGAGCTGGTCCGCGCCAGGCTGGTCAGATTTGTTAATCACGAAAACGTCGGCGATTTCCATGATACCGGCCTTGATGGCCTGCACGTCGTCGCCCATTCCTGGCACAAGGACCACGACAGTCGCGTCGGCGAGTTTGGCGATTTCCACTTCATCCTGACCGACGCCCACGGTTTCGATGAGGATGACGTCTTTGCCGGCGGCGTCGAGTAGCACGGCCATATCGGTGGCGGCGGCAGCGAGCCCACCGAGCCAGCCCCGAGTAGCCATGGAGCGGATGAAGACTCCGGGGTCGGCGTGATGGGTAAGCATCCGAATGCGGTCGCCCAGAATCGCGCCACCAGTGTAAGGACTGGTGGGATCGACAGCGATAACGCCGACCTGTTCGTTTTCGCGGCGCAGTTCGTGGATCAGTCGATCGACCAGCGTGCTTTTTCCGACGCCGGGTGAGCCGGTGATGCCGATCACGGTTGCTTTTCCGGTGTGCGGGAAGAGTTCTTTGAGTAGTGGCTGGGCGTGGTGAGACCGGTTCTCGATAGAGGTGGCGGCGCGAGCCAGGGCGCGGAGGTCGCCGCCCAAAATCTTTTGAGCAGATTCGGTCATCAACTCTTTAGCAATTGGCGGGCGATGACCAGGCGCTGAATCTCGCTCGTTCCCTCGCCGATGGTGCAGAGCTTGACGTCGCGATAGAACTTTTCGACGGGATAATCCTTGATGAAACCATTGCCTCCGTGGATCTGGACGGCTTCGTTGGTGACGCGCACGGCTACCTCGGACGAGAACAGCTTGGCCATCGAGGATTCCTTGGTGACGCGCTGGCCCTGATCCTTCATCCAGCCGGAGCGATAGGTAAGCAGGCGCGCGGCGTCGATCTCGGTGGCCATGTCGGCGAGCTTATTCTGGATAGTCTGGAACTCGGAGATGAACCGTCCGAATTGCTTGCGCTGCTTGGAATACTTCAGCGCGGCTTCATAAGCGCCTTGTGCCGTTCCGACCGCGAGCGCGGCAATGGAGATGCGGCCGCCATCGAGAATGCGCAAGCTATCGATGAAGCCTTCACCGCGCTTACCGAGCAGTTGCGAATCCGGCACGCGGCAATCGGTGAACACGATTTCGCCCGTCGCACTGGCACGCATTCCGAGCTTGTTCTCCTTCTTGCCGACGCGGAAGCCGGGCACTCCCTTCTCGAGGATGAACGCGGAGATGCCATGCTGGGATGCGCCGCGATCGGTAACCGCCATAGCGACGCAGACATCGGCGTATTGTGCATTGGTGGTGAAGATCTTGCTGCCATTCAGAACCCAGCAGGCGCCGTCCTTCACTGCCTTGGTGCGCGTCCCGGCGGCGTCGGAGCCGGATTCAGTTTCGGTCAGCGACCAGGAGCCGATCCACTCGCCAGTAGCCAATTTAGGAAGGTACTTTTGACGTTGCTCGTCGCTGCCGGCTATAAAAATGTGATTCGTGCAGAGCGAATTATGCGCCGCTACGATCAGGCCGACCGAGGGATCGACGCGCGACAGCTCTTCGATGATGATGGCGTAATCGACATAGCCCAGTCCCGCGCCGCCGAGGTCTTCCGGGAAAATGGCTCCCAAGAAACCGAGCTGGCCGGCCTTCTTGATAGCTTCGAGCGGAAAAATCTGCTCTTCATCCCACTCGAGAACATGGGGTGCAATCTCGGCTTCGGCAAATTCACGGACAGCTTTGCGAAGATGGATCTGCTCCTGTGTGTAATCGAATTCCATCGCTGATCAGGCGATCACTTCTTTCTGCGGATCCCAGCGCATGGTGCGGCTCTGGCGATAGCTTTCCACCGCCATGCGGCAAGCGATGGAAACGCGGAACCCCACATCGAAGGGGCAATTCGGTTCCTGGCCGTCGCGGATACAATCCAGAAAATTCTGCATATGAGCGTTGCCGGCGGCGGTGGTGCGGCCCAGCATCTCGGTCCCATCCGGGCGATTGACCTTTTGGGGCACATAGCGAATGGACGGGCCTTTAGAGATGGTTCCGTCCGTGCCGAGCACATCTTCGGTCACGCTGAGCTGGTTGTTACCGAAGCCCGAATCCCAATTGATGAGAATCTCTTCGGGCTGCTCGATGGACACGTTCATGGTGTCGGGAACTTCGCGGCCATCTTTCCACAGGTAGATGCCGCCGGTCATGTTGACGGCCTTCGGAATTTGCAGGTTGAGCGCCTTGTACCAGAAAGAAAGCTGGTGGCACATATTTTCGTACACGTTGCCACCGGAATAGTCCCAGAAGAATCGCCAATTGATGTAGCGGTTGGCGTCGAAATCGCGCTTGGGCGCCTCGCCGAGGAAGGAATTCCAGAGAACGTTCTCAGGATTCATGTCGGGATACACTGGCCGCGCCCACTGCGGCTTCCCATGCGGCGTATTGCGATACATGTGCATGTGCACGGCAGTAATTTTCCCGACGTAACCTGTGGCTAGGAAGTTAAGAGCGTCGGGCATCTGGCCAGAAGAACAGGATTGATGGCCTACCTGAACGGTGAGTTTCGGCGCATTCCGGTAGGCGGCCCGCATTCGCTTGGCGTGATCGACCGTGAAAGCCATGGTCTTTTCCTGATAGACGTGCTTGCCGGCCTGGATGGAGTTGACGAAGTGCTCGCAGTGCAGATGCTGCGGGGTGGCGATGATGACGGCGTCGATGGACTTGTCGTCGAGCAGGCGGCGATGGTCGAGATAAGTGGCCGCGCCGGGGGCCAGCCGCTTGGCGTCGTTGAGGCGCTTGGTGTAGATGTCGGCGAAGGCCACGAAATCGATATTGGGGCAGTTGAGCGCCCAGTGGACCAGTTCGGTGCCGCGGTCGCCTACGCCGATGATGCCCATGCGGACGCGATCATTGGCCCCTAAGACGCCTTGCGGTGAAGCAAGGGTGGTGGCGAGACCAGTGGCCATCGTGCCGATGAACTTACGGCGGGAATCCATAGGAATGACCTTCTATGATTCAATCTTATCACTGCGTTCCAGTTTCTAGTTTCTGGTTACTCGTTTTTAGTTAGGCACGGGTGGGCAGGAAGGCGTCACCAGGTAAGGACATGCAATCCGCGGACAGCCTGGAAGTGAACGTCGCGGGTTGCGACAAGAAGGCCGTCCTTACGTGCCAGGGAGGCGATCCAAGCGTCATTGCTGGGAATCGGCGTTCCAGCGACCTTCAACTCGCGTCGAAGTTCCGCGAATCGCCGAGCGGTGTCGAGACCGACGACCAGCAGGTCGAAAAAGGGCAGATTGGCCTCGAGCCAGCGCTGGTATCGCGCGCGAAAGCGGGATGACCGGCAACAGACTCTGATCGCCGTCCGCAAATGCCGAAAGGGTGTTGGTGTCGAGAATCGATGCCGCTCCGTCTCAATCAACGCCGCTCCTCCTCGTCAATGCGCTCGAACTCGCGTTGGATGACGCGTTCCAGAGGTTTGGTCTCACGATGGAGGTCACTGAGTCTGCCGAAGCATGCATCCAGGGTTTGTTTGGGCTGGGCAGAGTGGACTCTTTCCGCAGCTGCGCGCACTGCCTCGGTGAGGAAATCCTTCTTCGCGGTCCGATTTCCCCATGAATATCGGTATGTGCCTGTAATAAGAGATCGGGCTGTGTGGACTGAGTACCGGTTCCTACGCTAGGAAGTCCGACACTTGAGCCGCCAAGCCAATAGTCCCACGACTCCAAAAAGCGCAAGGCCTAAAGTGCCGGGTTCGGGAACTTGCGTCAGGAAGCCTTCGATTTCGCCGCCGGGAAATTGCATGGTGTGGATATTCAGGTAGGCCTCTTCCGCCGCGAGTCCGGCCGCTAAAGCTGCTTCGGCGCCGGCTGTTGTCCCGCCGTGGGCTGTGATGAAGGCGGGGTTCCAGGATGAGGCCTGCGTCATATCGAACGTTTGACTGAAGTTTCCCGATGTGACGCCTAATGGAAATCCGCTGAACGATGGGAGTTGAGTTGCGACACCAGCGCTTCCCGTCAATGGAGCCGCGGTGCAGCAGTGAATGTGAGAGGCAGTGGTGGGTGAAAGCAGACCCGAAAAAGACTCGGATACGAAGAGTGTGTTGGCCGTCGGATCAAAGATCACCAAACCAGTTCCCGTGCCCGGGGAGATGGTGCCTTCAGTTGGTCCGTTTAAAGTAGCGACATAGGTTATCGGAGCAGCGACAGCAGCAGCTCCGAAGCAGAGAGCGCCAAATACCAGCAGAGAAAGTTTCATTGGTTCCTCCAAACTGTCCTTGTCTATAAGTATACGCGTGAACCATTGTGTAGAAATTGGGGTTTGAGTGCATGAGTGCACTGTCCCTAATTTCCAGTCATACTGGCTGCATGGTGCGCAGGATAGCTTCGTCGATCTTTGTGATGGCGTTGTGGCTCGCGGCCGATTCTGGCGCAGGCGTCAAGTGGACCGCTCCGTCCAACTGGAAAATGGAAGCCGAGCGGCCGATGCGGCTGGCCACTTACACGATTCCGCCCGCCCCCGGCGATTCCGAGCCGGGAGAATGCGGCGTGTATTACTTCGGACAGGGCCAAGGCGGAAGTGTAGAAGCCAATATGACCCGCTGGATCGCCCAGTTCCAAGCCAAGGAAGCGGCCAAACGAGACCAGCGTACTGTTCATGGCCTGAAGGTCACAACGGTCGATGTTTCGGGCGCCTATTCCGGCATGGGCGGTCCGATGGCGAAGGCTGGTGCCCCGCCGAAACCGAATTACCGGCTGCTGGGTGCCATCTTAGAAGCCCCGCAAGGCTCGGTGTTCTTTAAACTTACGGGTCCGGCGAAAACGGTGGCCCAAAATCAAGCCGCGTTTGATAAACTTATCGCCTCGCTAAGTCTGATATAGAGCTTGGGGAGCCCGTTTCCTGAATCTTTCGGGCCGGTGAGATAATCGATCTAAGTACCATGTTCCGAGCGATCCGGGAGCAGATTGATACCGTTTTCCGCGGAGATCCGGCCGCCAAAAGCGCGGTCGAAATTTTCTTCTGTTACCCCGGCTTCCACGCCATCCTGCTGCATCGCACCGCCCACCAGATGCACCAGGCGGGTTTCATGCTGCTGGCGCGGATTCTGTCGCAAATCAACCGGGCTCTCACCGGAATTGAGATCCATCCGGGGGCTACCATCGGCAGGCGCTGCTTCATCGATCACGGCATGGGCGTGGTGATCGGCGAGACGACCGAAATAGGCGACGACGTACTGATGTATCAGGGCGTAACGCTGGGTGGAACCGGCAAGGAAAAGGGCAAGCGCCACCCCACCATCGGCAACAATGTCGTGATCGGAACGGGAGCGAAGATTCTCGGCAACATCACAGTCGGGCACGACACCAAGGTCGGCGCGGGATCGGTAGTGATTCGTTCGGTTCCGGATCATTCAACGGTAGTTGGCGTGCCGGCCCGCGTGGTTCGCATGCGCGTGGACTCAGGCGACAATCTCGAGCACGGAAACCTGCCCGATCCGGAAGGTCAATTGATCGACGATCTGACGCGCCGCATCGAGCAACTCGAGGCGCAAGTGCGGATGCTCGCCGAAGAGAGATTGGCCGAACGGCGGTGATTCACTCCGTCGTGCTCTCGTTCCTGATTGTTGCCGGGGCAGCGTCCGCTGCGCAAAAATATTCGTATTGGGTGGAGCCGTGTTCGCAGCCCGAATCAGGCTGCCAGGCGAACGATCCCGATCTGGCGGCGTGGGCGCTGGAGGCGTGGCAAAAGGCCTCGGGCGGAGCGATCGAAGCCAAGCGCGTCAGCGATCCCGGGCACGCGCGAATCCGCATATTCTGGGCGACCGCTGAGCAGGGGCTTTATGGCGAGGCTCGGCCGGTGCTCGTCGATGGCCTACGCGGGGCGGAGGTGTACGTTCGGCCCGCCCCGTTTCGCTCCGGCGACGACAAGCTGCTGCGCGATGCGATCGTGTATTTGACCTGCCTGCATGAATCCGGCCACGCGCTCGGACTTCCGCACACCCCCGCCTTCGACGACATCATGTACAGCTTCCAATACGGCGGTGACATCGCGGAATATTTCGGCCGCTACCGGCACAAGCTGCAGGCGCGTGATGACATCCACAAAAACTCCGGAATGTCGGAAGCCGATCGGAAGCATCTGCTGGATATCCTCGATTCGCGTCAATAAACACCGATATGCTAATCCGATGGGCCAAATGAATGGACGCAAAACGGAGCCGAAAGAGGAATCCGGTGGGACGTCGGCCAACCGGCGGAAGTCCACGGGTGGTGCCGGGGACGATCATGTCGGATATTCATAATCCAGGGAATGGAAATGCGCTGTACGTGTTTGCGTTGTCGGAGCGGAAGTAATGCGGGCGAAGACCAAGCTTACTTTAAGCATCGACGATGCTGTAGTTCTGCGCGCGACACGGTACGCCAAGCAGCAAGGGTTATCCATTTCTGAAATGGTCGAGGCTTATAAGCGGCGCTTAGCGGCTAAATATCGCTGAAATACACGAATGACTTATTACGCTGCCCACTGTTTATCATATAAGTAATGCTCTGGCGAACGGCATTGTTCTTGCTTCTGTTCGATGTGCCATCGCTACTAAGTGAGCAGTCTCTCGAAAAAGGCGAGATGCCCCCGCGCCTTTGGGAGCAGATGATTTCCGCAAAGGGCGGCCGCGAACGCATACACAAAGTTCATACCGTGCTTCAGCGGCAAGTGTCTCGCTATCGCAGCCTAACATTTAGTGACGGCGAAGCTCGTTGGGATACGCTGTACGGTCTCCCCGACCGGTTCTGGGAGTGGTACGACTCTCGTGTTTTTGGGTTCACGCTGGATGTATCCAGCTTCAGAGAGAATGTTAACTATTTTCGGCGTTATAACTTGACGTACATGGACCCGGCGAACCCCAATGGGAGAGGACTAGGCTTCCTGCGTCGGATTCAGCTCGTCTACTTGAACGAGACTGAATGGTTGAAGCCCCAACCCATTCGTGTTCTGAAGGGAAAAGACATCCCGAGCAATGTGGATGCAATCCAAACGATGGCGGATGGAGCGCGCGTGGACTTCTATTTAAACCGGCGAACGCACTTACCTTCCGCGATCATTGACTACGCTGCCTTCGCATTTCGGAACGACCCGAGCGGCGGGCATAGATACGTACTGTCGCACTATAAGCTAGTTAATGGGATTTTCACTCCAACCGTTGTGGATGGGGAACACTACGAGGTTGCATTCAACCCTGACTACCGTGAGGATACTTTCACCACAGCCGCTTTTGCGGAGGAGGGTCCGGAAGGATGGAAGCCAGACAAGGCGGCTCTTCATAAAACCCTGCTAGAGCACCAACGAGTGATCCCGGTTCCTGAAATGCACTACGTCGTGGAGCCTTCTTCTGGCACCGGCACGCAACAGACTTTTCGTTTGACGGTCGGGCGCTCCGATGGCGTGGACCTGATCGAGAAGGTCGGACTCACCATCGGGGCCGGACAATTCCTTTGGTGCTCCGTCGAAATCGATCTGCGCAATCGACAAATTGCATTGAAGAACACGACAGCCGAGATCAACCGAAGTCCTAAACATCGAGTCTTTGAATCGACCGGAGCGGTCGGGAGCAACCAGCATCTGGAAAATGAAGACTGCCGGATTGAGTTGGCTAGGGTCTCGGTCAGCACGAATGATGGGGAGATCCACGTATTCTTGCCGCTCATATTCAAGCCGTCGTTCGCGGGCAAATACTGGATAACATGTTCCGCTGATACAGAGGACCAATGGGCCTCGACGGGTGTTAGAGCCGGTGTTTGGACGATCCCTTCGTCTCCCAACGGTCCACAGGGTGTGGACTGGACTGAGAAATATCCCTAATGTCCCGCCGGTGTTTCCTCGGTGTCGGCCTTTAGCGGGAAATGCGCGCCCTCGGGGATCGGCGCCAGCATCTGCTCCTTGCGAATAATCAGAGTCGAGGTGTTGTAGCTCGAGATTTCGAAGCCGTGGCCGTGGGTGATGGCATCGGTCGGGCAGGCTTCCACGCAATAGCCGCAGAAGATACAGCGCGTATAGTCGATGTTATAAACCTTGGCGTAGCGCTCGCCGCCACTGATCCGCAAAGTGTCGGTATTCTCGGCCGCTTCAATATAGATGCAGTCGGCCGGGCAAGCCGCGGCGCATAGAAAACAGGCCACGCATTTTTCGAGCCCGTTCTCATCGCGCTGCAGGACGTGCGCTCCGCGATACCGTTCCTGGAATTTGGGAGGTGAGTCCGGATAGTCTTCGGTGATGGTGGGATTCAGCATCTCGCCGAAGGTGATGCTCATGCCCTTGGCGATAGCTGCCGCGGACTCAAACGCTTCAGTTATTTTGGAAGCCATTCTCGATTCTTATTATCGCAGGTCCAGCCCGGACCCTAATTTTTCGAGCCTCAACCGGCCTTCCAATCGGGCACGTTATCCTCGGGCCGGAACGGCTTGACGCCGGCTCGCTCGCCCACAGCTTCCAAATCGCGTTTCGAAAAGCCGCTGAAGGCCTGCGCAATCCCGCCGTCTTTCTCCACCAGGAAAAGCGATGGCACGGACGTGATACCGTACGAATTACTGGCCGGATAGTTTTCCTTGGATTGATCGAGCAAAGTGGGGAACGTAACGCCGAAGCGCTGGTTGAAGCCTTGAGTGGATCGGTCGTCATCCTGCGAGATACCGACAATCTGAAGCGATGAGCCGGCCGAGAGGCGTTCGAGATACGGGAAAGCCAGTTGGCAAACCGGACAACTAACCTTATAGAACGCCAGCAGCGCCGGCCCCTTGGCCAGGATGTCCTCCAGCGATCGCTTCTCGCCAGCCAGGCTCTTCAACTCGAACGACGGCGCTCGGCCGCCGGCTTCGAGCATGGCCGCTTTCTTTTTCCCCCACATGTCAGTTGGTTTGCTCGCTCTCTTTTTGCTGCTGAATAAAGTTGAGGATGTCGAAGTGCTTGATCTCGCGTTCGGGGAAGAAGCTGTTTACCGATTCCTGCTCGTCGCCGAAGATTTGCATCACAGTCGAGAGTTTGGTGAGCAGCAACAGCTCGATGTTTCTGCGGTTGAGGTTTACCAGCTTCAAGGCTCCGCCTGCCTTTTGCAGCCGGGTGAAGCAGATGACCATGGTGCCCAGGCCGGTGCTATCGATGTAATCGACCTGTTTCAAATTAAGGATCACTTTGTCGCGGCCACCGGTGAGCTCTTGATCCACTTTCTCACGCAACAGAGTGCACCCTTCGCCTACCGCCAGTCTGCCCTTCAAATCGAGAATCGTTATGCCCTCTTTTTCCCGGTTCTGAATTTCGAGGTTTGCCATCGCAGTTTCAGTGTACCTGCTCGGGCATGGGCAGCGCCGGTGACTCTTCGACCGCTGCTACGAACTGTTCGGCGGGCAAGGTCACAACAAAGCGAGTTCCCTTATCCAGCTCGCTTTCGACCTCCACCGTTCCCCCATGCGCCTTAACGATCCAAGCCACGAAGCTCAATCCCAGGCCGAGGCCTTTTTCCGGATCGGCCGATGGCACGCGATAGAAGCGATCGAAGATGTGCGGCAGATGGTCGGGCGCGATCCCGACGCCGGTGTCTTCGACGGCCAGTTTCACATGGTTGTCCTGGCAGTGGAGGCTCATTTTGACCGCGCCCCCGGAGGGCGTGTACTTGATCGCGTTTCCCAACAGATTGGATAGCATGCGCTCGATTTGAATCTTATCGGCGAAAATCAGGCAAGGCTCCGAAATTTCGGCTGAAAGGCGGACGCCTTGGGCTTCGGCCGGAATCTGGTGTTGATCCACCAGGTCGCGCGCCACCTCAGCGAAATCGAGCTGCGTCTTCTGCAGCACCAATTGGCCGCTCTCGGCCTGGGAGAGCATGAGCAGCGCGCGAACGATATTCGAGAGCCGGTCCACGCCTTCCAGGGCTTCGGCCATGGCTTCGCGGTATTGATCGACATTCTGGGCGGTAAATAGCGCCACTTCGAGCTGGCCGCGAACCACGGTCAGCGGTGTGCGCAGCTCGTGCGAAACGTCGGTGGAAAACTGGCGTATCTGCTCGAACGAACAATTCAATCGCGTCATCATGTGATTGAAAGCTTCGATCAAACGATCCAATTCGTCGCCCGCCTGACGCACCGGAATCCGCATGTCAAGATTCGAATGGGTGATACGCTGCGCTGTTTCAGCGACGGAGTTGACGGGGTCGAGCGCCTTGCCGGCCAGGAACCATCCCAGCAGGCCGCTCAAGAAGATCACGATCGGCACCAGGATCAGGTAATTCAACGTGAAATCACGGATCACCTTATTGTTCTGGTCGATGGCGCGCCCGATGGCCAGGTAATACTTGTTGCCGCGCTCATCGATCATTAAGCCTGAGCGGATCATGTAGGGGATGCCCAGGCTGTCTTTGCGGATGCGCGTGGCCGGTTGTCCGGAGCGGAGAATGGCCTGAATTTCGGCCGGCGAATCGATCCCCATCGATTTGTAAATCGACGACCATTCTAAAGGGTTGCCCTGCGGATCAGCCAGCATGTAGACCCGGCGCAGCCGCTCTACGGTGAAGGATTCGTCTGGATCCATAGGGTCGTGAAACCAATCCGGGCCGGCAGAGCCGGTGCGAAGATAACCCTTCGCCGCGCCCCATTCTTCTTCCAGCACATTTTGCATCTGCGATTGAAAGGTGTTACTCAAGGTCTGCCGGAAAACAATGCCCAGCAATACCAGCAGGATGGTGAAAAAGAATACGTAGCTGAAGGCCAGGCGGAAGCGCAGCCCGCGCGTGAATCGCAAAGCCTTGCCGAAAGCGCTCATGACGACTGCTCAACCTGTTTTTCGACAGGTTTTTCGGCCCTTTCCGGCGCATCCAGCATGTACCCGATGCCGCGAACAGTATGGATCATCTTGACCGGAAATTTGTCGTCGATCTTGCTGCGCAGGTGACGGATATACACGTCGACGATATTGGTGAGCCCGTCGTAGTCCATGTCCCATACATGCTCGACGATCATGGTGCGGCTCAGCGGCCGGCCGCGATTACGCATGAGATATTCGAGGATGCTGAATTCCTTGGGCGCCAGCTCGATGTTCTCGTTGCCGCGTGTGACTTTGCGGCGGATGCAGTCCAGCACCAGATCGCTTACCTGCAAGCGCTCGGGCGTGGGCTGGCCTCGCCGCAAAAGCGCCCGCACGCGCGCCAGCAGTTCGACAAAGGCGAAGGGTTTGGTTAGATAGTCGTCGGCGCCCAGCTCCAGGCCCTTCACGCGATCGTCCACGGCGTCGCGGGCGCTCAAGATGAGAACCGGCGGGCTCGACTTTCGATTGCGGATTTTTTGCAGGACGCTGAGACCGTCGGTATCAGGGAGCATTAGGTCCAATATTATGAGGTCATACTCGGTGGCGTGAACCAACTCCAGCGCGGTGTTGCCGTCGCCTGCGACATCCACGGCGTACCCGGCGCTCTCCAGACCGCGCGAGAGGAAATCCTGAATACGCTTCTCGTCCTCAACGATGAGTATTCTCATAGGCTTAAGCCTGGAGACAGTGTAGCACCCGCTTAGACTCCCGTAACTACAATTAAAGCACCACGATGCAAGCGCCGCCAGCCCGCGGAGGCTTGGGCCAACGGGATAGGTCCCGCGCCTCTAACGCTAGCTGGGCTCCGGTCGATAAGTGTTTTGTTGAAATGGATACGTTAACAACCGCTAACGGCCGCTTGCTCAATGAGATACTGCATTGTCACCGGCAGTGGATCGACGGCGGATCGGAACACCTTCGCTGCGTGTTGGACGGTGAGACACTGAACGAAGCACAATTGCAGGGAGTTCGTCTGCGCGGCGCTATCCTGAAAGGCACCACGTTTTTGGATGCTGATCTGACGGGGGCGGATCTGAGCGAGGCTATCCTGGAGGCTGCCGACTTTGAACGCGCGATCCTCTCCGGTTCCGATTTCAATCACGCTCAGGTTTCTGAGACACAGTTCTCCGAGGCTTGGCTGACCACAGCCGTCCTGTCGGACGCCAATTTCCGGGCTGTCAACTTTCGAAAAGCGCAACTCCGTGACAGCCGCTGTCAAGGAGTGGTGATGGAGGGCTGCAAGCTATGTGGGGCTATTCTGGATGCGGCCTCGTTTCATCACGCCCGGCTCGGGAGCTGTGACTTTTCGGAGAGTGAGTTCAATCACGCGGAGTTCTACGGCGCGCACCTGCGGGCCTGCCGTTTCATTTTGTGCTACGGAGTGAGCGCCAATTTCAGCAATGCTCGCTTGAAATCCTGCGACTTCGCCAAAGCGGACCTTTCCAGCGCGAAGTTCTCGCGGGCTGACTTCGGAGCGTCTCAATTCGATCGGGCCGTGTTAGCCGACGCCGACTTCCGGCACGCCGACCTGACCGGGGCGAACTTCAGCCGCTCCGACCTGTCGAATGCGCATTTCGGGGGCGCCAAGCTTTTTGCAGCCGATCTTCGTGCCGCCAATCTCACGGGCGCCCACGAGCTGACAGCCGCGCATCTCACGCAAGCGCGGACCGACGAAGCTACTATTCTGCCCAACGGATCAAAGGGGCCCTACCGGCGTTATTCGGGCGCCGAGAGGCCGGTGCTGGTTTAGCGGCCGCCAACTTGGAAAGACCGGTCCGCGGCCTACCGTTTCTGCGTAGTTATAGGGCGAACGTTCAACAGGATGGCCTGAACATCCGGATCGTCCAGCATATCCGTCATTTCACACGCCAGCCAGACCCAGCTTTCATCTTTCCTTCTTAATCGAATTTCGCACGAAACCGATTTCGCTTGCGCGGTCAGGAGCTGGGAGAACGACTTCTGAAAGCAGCCTGAGTCGTCGGGGTGGATGAACGGAAGGAACGACTGCCCCGATACATCCATCTCGTCATAGCCTATTGACGAGTGAATCAAGCGTAAGACGATCAGATCCGATGTCAGAAGCCCAATACCTTCATGGCATCTATCCAAGATGACGTCGAAGAGGCGTGCATTCCTCTGAATTGTGACTTCCAACTGCCGGAGGTTGATGTTTTCCTCTTCCAGTTCCGCGACGCGGTCGCGAAGCCGATTTATTTCCTGCTCTGGGGATGGCCCTGGCGCGCCGGGCGAATCGGGAATAGACAACATGGCTCGAAGACTGCGAATGTCAAACATAAACTTTAAACGTAGTCTCGCGGGACTTGAGCAGCCGTGAAGGCTTCCATTTTCTTGAGTAGCTCTTCCAGGGGAGGAGCGACGGGGAATATCGACCAACTCGCCGAAACAGGTAGCAAAATCGTGCGGTTGCCAACCTCGACGGTTTTTTCCAGTTTGGCTTCGGCAAAGCGCCGAATCTCGGTGCGCACTTTTTCAATGCGATCCTCCCGTTCCATCACGGCCACCAGCGCCGGCCCATGCCACCGGAAGAGCTGATCGTTACCACCCAGATTCGCCCGGAAATGTTCCGCGAAGGCCGCCAGAACGCGGTCCCCGATCGCATATCCGAACCGCGCGTTTACGGCTTGCACCCGGCTGACCACGGCAATCGCTAGAAATTTGTTTCGCGGCGCGGCGACTGCCGTTTGAATGGCCTCCATAGCCTCCTTCTTACTCGGCAGCCCGGTGGCCGCGTCCAGGTCCACCGTAGCGGCGGGGGCAACCGATCCGACCCGCTCCCGAGAGCTTTCCAGATCCTTTTTGAGGGTTGCAAGGGTGTTTTGGCCGTCGGTCTTCTGACGCAACGCCTCTTCCCGTACCGCCTCCAGGCATTCTCCCAGCCGCAATTTGAGAAGCTGCATGTCTTCCAGCATGCGCGTCCGCTCGATGGATTTCTCGATGTCCTGGAGTTTGGCCACCGAGGATTCCCCGCTGGATCCAATTGTAATCACGGTTTGGGTCAGCATTGAGACCATATTCTGCAGTTCGCTGTTCTGCCGCCGGATGACTTGGCTGGTTCGCCGGTTATAGTCCTCCATGGTTTGCAGCGCCCCGCCGACGGCCAGCAACAGTTCCGGCATCGGCAGTTCGGGGGTTATTTTTCTCGCAAATTCGTCGATATTGGATCGAAAACGGTCGTAGTCGCTCTTCTCCCCTTCCACGGCCTGCAGTGCGATCCCTTGCAGGAACAGACCGATAATGCGCCGGTAAGCGCTATCGGTGTTGCTTTTGTCGCCAAAGAGATAAGGTTTCAGAGAAATCATCGCTGTTCGGTGTCAGGGCGCTGACCCGTCGGTTTAGCCCTCACTTGTCTTATCGGATGGAAAGAAGGTTTCTTAGGGGGAGCTGGCCCGAAGCTTAGCCGCCGCCCCGGACCGTCCGGGAGCCTCGCAGGACTGCAAGAGATCCGAGGTCTTCTGGTCGATTCGATCGGATATTTCTGCCCGCCCGGTTGGCGTAGCCCTGCACGAAATAGGCGGCGTTCAAGAAGCGATTCGTGGCAGCGATAACGCAAACGTTGTCAGCCGTATTTAAATCGGCGTTTATCGATGTCCAAGGCCTTGATCCGTGTCTCGAGGGTAGATGGTGGAATTCGAAGCTTTGCCGCTGCTCCGGACGGTCCGGAAACCCGGCCCTTGGTCTCAGCCAGCGCCGCCTCGATAATCTCCCGCTCGCTTCGCGCCTCAGTATTCAAAGCAGCCGACACTTCAACCTGAGCTGCCTGCGCAGAAGTGCTTTTGGAAAGCCATAACTCATCAACTGAAAATGCATCAGTGGAGCTCAGGATAATGGACCTTTCAATTACATTCTGCAACTCGCGGATATTGCCAGGCCAGTCGTAGGACTGCAACAGATCTAACGTCTTCTGGTCGATCGAACGGATATTTCTGCCCGCCCGGTTGGCGTAGCGCTGCACGAAATACTCGACCAGCATTAAGATGTCGTCTTTCCGTTCTCGTAAAGGTGGCACTTCGATGGGAAACACATTCAGCCGATAGAGGAGATCCTGGCGGAAGGTCCCATTCGCTACGGCGGCGTTCAAGTCGCGATTGGTGGCGGCGATAACACGAACGTCGATTTTGACAGGCTGCCCTCCTCCCACTCGCTCGAGTTCCCGTTCCTGCAGCACTCTCAAAAACGCCGCCTGTGTGTCCGGTAGAAGTTCGCCCACTTCGTCCAGGAAGATCGTTCCACGGTCAGCCATTTCGAATCGTCCCAGCCGGCGCTGCAAGGCTCCGGTGAAGGCTCCCTTTTCATGGCCAAACAATTCCGAGGAGACCAGCGTGGGGGGAAGCGCGGCACAATTCACACTAATGAAGGGACGGCCAGATCTTTGGGATCGTTTGTGAACGGCACGGGCGATGAGTTCTTTGCCTGTGCCGGTTTCCCCGGTAATCAGAACGGTGGAGTCGGTGGGACCGACTTTGGCAATCCGGGAAAGAACGGCCTTCAGAGGCCTCGATGTACCGACAATCTCCTCGAACATCGAAGCCTTATCGATCTCCTCACGAAGGGCAACGTTTTCCTCCTGAAGCCTCTCCTCAACTCTCTTGCGTTCATCAATATCTGTTAGCGCAACGTACCAACGCTTGACCTGTCCCTTGTCGTCGTGGAGCGGATTGTGACGAACGAGAAACCAGCGATAATTCCCATCCGCTCCCCGCAAACGTACCTCCGACTCGTAAGCGGAGCCACTGGAGCGATTAGAATCGAAATCGCGCGCCGCTCGTTCCTGCTGATCAGGATGAACGAACAAACTGGAGCGAAAAGCATGTCCGGGTGTTTGCCGCCACTCTTCAAGACTAACGCCGAGGTAATCGAGCGCAATGCGGTTAGCATAAAGACGTTCACCACCGGGTCCATATACCCTAACCTGTTGAGGCGTGAGGTCCAGCATCTGCCGGAGTTCCATTTCCTGCTCCCGGATCTTTTCCTCGGCCGCCTTGCGCTCCGTGATGTCGATCACAGTACCGGTGTACTCAATGAGATCCCCGCTCGGGCTGAAAACAGGATGACCAATGCTGTGAATGTACCTGACGGCGCCACCCGGATGCACAATGCGATAGTTCACTTCTTCGTCCAACCTGTTGTGCTTGGCACGCTTGGTAGATTCCAGGACCGCCGGTTGATCGTCGGGATGAACCCGCTGGATGAGTTCTTCCATTCGGGGCATCCCGTCGCGTGGATCAAAACCCAGAACGCGGTAACATTCCTCCGACCAATACCTGACGTCGGTGTCGGGACTCCAGGCCCAACTGCCGGTTTGGCTCAGCCGCTGCGCTTCCGCCAGGTACGATTCACTTCTTCGGAGGGCCTCCTCCGCCCGCTTTTGTTCGCTTAAATCGAGGACAAATGCGATACCCTCGTTCCATCCCTGGAACAGTGCGCCTCCCATCAACACGGGCACCCGGCTGCCATCTTTCCGGAAGAACTCCCTCTCGAATGGCTGAGTAGCCCCGGTTGCCTTCAGTTCCGCCAGAGCGCGTTCGCCGCGCTCGCGCCATTCCTGCGGCCTTAGATCGGTCCAGCGCAAGCGGCCCGAGAGGAGATCTTCGCGGCTGTATTGCACCATGCGCAGAAACGCTTCGTTGGCTTCGATGATCGAACCTTCGAGGTTCCAGATGAAGATCCCCAGAATGTTGGCGTCGACCAAACGCCGGAACTTACCCTCGGTGGTCTTGCGTTCGGTGATGTCCGTCACCGCCCCGATAAACTCGCGGTTGCCGGATGCATTCTGTACCACGTGAGCTAACGCGTGGACGTGCTTGACTCGTCCGTCAGGCAGCAGCAAGCGATACTCATGTTCGAAGTCAGTGCCAGTCTGGGATGCGCGCTCGATGACCTGTTGTGCGAGGGCCCTATCCTGCGGATGTATGCGCTGCAACACTGAATCTATTGTTGGGTTTACTGTGCTCTCGTACTCGAAGACGCGATAGGTTTCGTCTGACCAGAAAACCTCTCCGTCATCAGGTCTCCACCCGAAACTGCCTGTGTGACTCAATCTTTGGGCTTCGGCCAGGTAGGCTTCGCGCTGTCGGAGCTCCTGGGTGAGGATCTCGTGCTCCGTAACGTCTATGGCGGTGCCAACGAACTTTTTCAGACGTTGGTTTTCGACGACCGGAACCCCGACGCAGCGAATGTAACGGACCTCAGCATTGGGTCGCACGATGCGCTTAGTGGCATCGAAGGGCGAAGCTTTCACCGAGAGTCCCTTGATCAGGTTCGCCATGTACTCGCGATCCTGTGGGTGGACATAATCCAGGTATTCCTGAACTGTAGGCGCTTTGAGGGCCGGTTCGAGGCCGTGCATCCGAAATAATTCAGGAGACCAGTAATCGAATCCGCTAGCATCGAAGGCCCAGCTACCCATGTGGGCAAGCCGCTGCCCTTCGGCCAGATAAAGCTCGCTTCTTTGCAGCTCTTCGGTGCTTCGGCGGAGCTGTACTTCCGCTCGCTTGCGATCCTCAATATCGATACTCGATCCATACCACTTAACAATTTTGCCGCACCCGTCGAGCCCTGCTACCTTGTGGTGCAGCATCCAGCGATATTCGCCGTCTGCGCGCAGGACGCGCGCTTCATGTAAGAAGGGTTCGCCGCTGGCCAGAGACGCGCGCCACTTTTCCACAATTCCTTCGACATCCTCGGGATGAATGAACGCTATCCAATTCCAGCCCTGCAAATCCTCTAGCGGCCGTCCGACGTACCTGAGCCATGTTTGATTGAAGAAGTCGAGGTAGCCGTCCGGCCTACCCGTGTGAATCAGGCCGGGGACCGAATCGACAAGGAGTTGAAGATCCGACGTTTGATCCAGTCGGACGGCACCATCTCCACTGGTACCCATGGCTTGCATTATATTCCTTTAGGTGTTTTTCCATTCTCTTTCCCGGCTCATCTAGGAATCCAGCGGTAATCCGTTAAGGGCAAACGCATCACCGACCATCAGGCGCGCCCACGCTACCTCTTCGGGCATCTGCACGGGGCGATGCTGTGGGTGATGCGAGCCTGGATGATCTCCACCTGAATCAGGGTCGGTCTCGCAATGCCGTCGATTCTGGCGAGCCGGTGCCGCCGCACAATCCCATCTTCAAACTGCTGAACGCGCTCGATCACCTCCGACGCACCGCAGGCCCGCGCCGTGTCTGAGCGGGCTCGGGTCGGAATCCTCAGTTGATTACCGGTAGCGCACCGAACAATTGTGGCGAGTTGTAGCACGGCCTCGGCGCTGGAGCCGCTTTGGGCTGCAACTGCCCTCGCTACTTGCCGCCCAGTTTGAAGTTCGTCTCCTGGGCTCTATTGAGTTGCTCGGGGAGCTGGAGTTCCCAAGCGAGGTAGTCATTAGCCGCCTTGCGGAACTCGGAGCTTGCGGGGTCTAGCTGTCCCCAAAGAAAGGGCTGTACGAAAATATCATCAACCGAATTCCCGGGCTTCTCCATTCCGGAATTCAGCGGAAGGCCGGCGTTCCGCCAAGCAGCGTTGCCTCCTTCCAGAACGTTGACCGGCTTGCCGCTGAGCTTTACTAGCTCCTCGGCGGTGAGGGCGGCCAGAGCGGTTTCATTCCCTGTCACGACGAAGCTCACCGAAGGTGGCATCTTAGCAATGCTTGCCTCTAAACGTGCGCGGATTACAAACCAAGCTCCCGGAATGTGAGCTTTGATGTAACTGGAGCTGCTGGCCACATCAATGACTGTGGTGCTGTTCGTCTTCAGCATTTCGCTGAGTTTCGCAGCATCGACAGCAGGAGGACTCTGCTTGCTTAGGCCCAGGATCGCGGGTTTGTAATCTCCGGCAGTCAGCTCCACGCCTCGGAACGGATCGGCGAGGACGTAGGTGTCCGGCCAATCCGCCTGTACCAGCCAGGAGGCCGTCATAAGCGCTCGTACGAGGTAGTTGTCAACCAGTACAATGCGCCCGTGCCGCGTGGCAGCGTACTTGTCCATGCCCTGCACCAATTGGACGCCCCAGCCGTAGGAAGAATCGGGCCGATGTCCCGCGCGGTATTCTTCCGGCGTACGCAGATCGATGACGTAGATGGTGCGGTCTTTCTCTGCTTTGAACTTCGCCAGCGTTTGCGCGTCGATGGTCTTCACTCCGTATCGATCCGCAACTTTCTGCGCCGCCTCGAGCGCCTGCTGGAGATGTTGCCCCGACGGTTCCGGCGCATGCCGCTTCGATCCATGCTCCAGTTCAAAGCCACTGGTTTGCCAGGCCATGGTCCCGCCATTTAGCGCCACTACTTTGTTCTTCACCCCAGCATTGATTAGGCTTTGCGCCCCGACGATACTTCGCGTGCGCCCAGCGCAATTCACCACCACCAGAGTTTCCGGCTTCACTCCGAGTTCTTGAAAACGATAGACGAGCTCGGACCCGGGCACATTGATCGAGCCCGGGATGTTCATGTCGGCATATTCGTTGGCCGGGCGGCTGTCGAGGATCAGTACGTCCTCGCCGCTCGCGATTCTGCGATGCAAATCCTCGGCTGTGATCTGCGGCGTTTCATAGTGCAGCGCGATCCATTCACCGAAGGCTTTGCCTGGCACGCTCATGCCGCTGAAGATTTCGTAGCCGGCCTGCTTCCATGCGGGATATCCGTCCTGCAGTACCGCGAGATTCGTGTAGCCAAGCTCCTTTAACCTCACAGCCGCACGTTCCGCTGTTCCCTCGCCGCCATCGGTTAGAACGATCCGCGTCGATCGGCGGGGCACTAGCACGGCAACATTGAGCTCCAACTTGCTCAGCGGGACATTGACCGCGTGCAGAAGATGACTTAGGCCGTAAGAGCCTTCTTCCCTCGGATCAAGGATCGCGAGTTCTTTACCGTCGTTCTCAAGCGCCCTCAGTGCAACGGCGCTGACCTTGGTGAAGGTGTCGGCTGATGATGCTGTCAGTACCGCAAACATTAGCACCACTACACTCTTGTATTCCGTGCTCATCCTCTTGGCCCGCAACTACGCGGCTGCTCAAATCAGGCAACCTATTGCGCCGGATATCCTCAGATTCAGAAGATCAACAAGCGCATCGGGCGGTCACCGCGAAATGCATGCTAAGAAAGTATCACAAAACGATGTGACCGGGGTCTCGGGCTATGCCGAAACATGCCGGGCAGGGAGCCTTGTGTGCCAGATCACCTGTTCGACTGGTCCCACCACGAAAACGAAACACGTCGCGCCTGTGAACGCGACGCCTGTTAGGATGACGAAGGCCCAGTAAAACTGTCCGGTCCGATCGAGAACGAATCCGGTGAGTGCCGGGGCGATGACACCCGCGAAATTGCCGATGAAGTTTTGGAACCCGGTCCAGCGTCCGGCGGCTTGGGGCCCGGCGAGCGTCTGGGTCACGGCCCAGATACTGGAGTTAGCAATGCCGAAAAAGCCAACACCGAGTATGAGCGCAGCGACGGAGTAGGAAGATCCGCCAACCGCAGCGAGCCCCACGAAAACGCCGGCGAGTGCGAGGCCGCCCCCGATAACACTTTTGCGAACTACGGTAGGCGTGGATCCCAATGCGATGCACCGATCCGAAAACCAACCGGTTAGCGTGGCCAAAATGGCGGCTACCAGGTAGGCGAAGCCTCCGATCTTCGCCATGTTTTCTGTGGAGAAGTGCTGCTCACGCACCAGAAAAAAAGGCAGCCATGTGATCAGGAAATAGTTCACGTAATTTGAGCAAAAGAGGCCAATACTGGTTCCCCAAGCCGATCGCAACCGCAGAAATTCGGAAAGACTTGGTGCATCAGCACGCGCGGAACTCGGGTCGGGCCCCTTCGGCATCCACCTCGCCCAAGGGACCAGCCAAAGGAGGCTGACGAGGCCGAGCACCAGGAAAAACGGGCGCCAGCCGAATCGCGCCACCAGCAGGCCGCCCAATAACATTCCCAACCCTGGTCCCAACACCTGGCCGGCGGAGATCGTAGCGTTGGCCAGCCCTCGGTGCTCTTCCTCAAAATTGAGCGCCAGAATTTTGCAGTATGAGGGATAGGCGACGGATTCACCCAAGCCCACGAGTAACCGCAGGATCATAAGCGCTGCAAACGTGTGGACCATTCCAGTCGCGGCGGTCGCGGCCGACCACAGAAAGAATCCTACGGCGAATACCCAGTTCACGTTCCAACGGTCCACCAGCCAGCCCGAGAAGGGCTGCAGACACGCATAGGTCCAGAAAAAGGCGGAGAGCAAAACGCCCAATTGCAACGCGGAAATCCCCAGCTCGTCCTTGAGCATGGGCGCGGCGATGGAGAGATTCCCGCGATCCACGTAGTTGATAAATGCAGAAATCGCAAGCAAAAGCAAAACAATCAAGAGACCGCCGGGTATACTCTTGCGCTGCGATGCCTTGGAGGTTCGCATCTAGAAGTCGCATCATCTTATCCAGCACCGGAGAGATTTGCAACTCCAGCCCAGCGATAGAGACAGGGCAGCGGTATCGATCGCCGAGGACCCTTTGGCGAGCGTGGTCCTTGGGACCGGCAAAATGTTGACGGATTTCAAATTACTCCGAAGGGTCGCAATCGAGTAAAGACGGGCGCTCGGCCGAGCCGCTCCACAAACATTTGGACCGCTCGCATCTGTCTGCCTGCTATTGCGTCCACCCGCGCCGACCACTGGTGCTTGGCGGGATCGTACTTCTCCAGATGCCGCGTCACTGCCTCTCGATGAAGCCCGAGAGTGGATCGTGCCCGCGAGTTTGCACTGGCGTGATACTTTCTGCGCCTCCATCATTTGGTCCAGGAGACCCCAGCCCGATTCAGGACCGTTTCGAGCCAGGCGAAACAGCGTAAACCGGGGCGCGTTTAGGAGAGTAGTCAACAGACCATCGATCCTGGGTAATCGGAGATAATCGTGAAGACCGCTATGCAGGAGTACTACAAAAACGCTTGCAATCCCTGGGCTTCCACGCACGATCCGGGGGCCCGATTTGGCGAATCGCCAGGCAAATCCCGCCTAGAAGCCGCTGACCGGGAAGCCGCCTCTCAGGGCCGCAAAGGACCCCACTCATCATGAAATCTGGCCCTTTTTATCACGTTTCTTGTAACGCACGCGTTTCCCAGATCGTCACGCAAGAGCTAGCACTATCGTTCAACGACCGTTTCCTGGGGGGGAACTTGCGGCTGTTACTTCGGTTCAACGCTCTATTTGTGATAATCGGAATCGCCGGGGCGCAGGTGCCCCAAACCAATAGCCCGCCCAGCATGATCTCTATGGATGACGCAGTCCGCATAGCGCTCGCCTACAACCAATCCTTGCGAGCACAGCGGTTCAATATCGACCAAAATAAAGCCGAGGAGATCACCGCGGCACTCAAGCCGAACCCGACCTTCACCACGCTGGTCGACACCATCCCGCTGTTTTCGCCGCAAACGATTCGCTTCAACACGCAGATTTATTCCGAAGCGCTCGCCTACACCTATGAGCGCGGCGGCAAGCGCGAAAAGCGTCTTACTGTGGCGAAAGACAACACCGACGTGACGGCCAAGACGGTGACCGACAACGAGCGCCAGTTGCGATACCAGGTCGTTCAGGCATTTATCAACGTGTTGCTCGCGAAGTCCGTGCTCCAGCTCGCCAAGGAGGATCTGGCGAATTTTTCCCAAGAGGTCGATCTGAACCACGCGCGCCTCGTGGCGGGCGACCTGGCTGAAGGCGATTATCTGAAAATATCTCTGCAAAAGCTTCAGTTCGAGCAGGATGTTTCCTCCGCTGAGCTGAGCCTGGTGCAGGCCCGTGCGACCCTGCGGCAGTTGCTCGGTTATCAATCGGTGACCGACGACTTCGACATTACCGGCACGCTGGCTCACAAGAAACAGGTTGTTCAGCTCGCTGAATTGGAGAGACAAGCGCTGTCGGTTCGGCCTGATTTGCTAGCCGCGCGTAGCGGGGTCAAGGTCGCGAGCGATACGGTCTCGCTCGCCTTCGGCAACCGTGCGAAGGACTGGACCTGGGCCACCGATTACACCTATCAGAGCATCGGACCCAATGGTACCGGCAACGCGGTTGGCTTTTCGTTGTCGTTCGATCTTCCGATTCACGACCGTAATCAAGGCGAGATTGCGCGCAGCCAGGCAGCCGTGCGTCAGGCGATTGAAACCGAAGCCTCTACCGAAGTCGGCGTCCAGACCGACGTGGTCAACGCCTACTACGGTCTCCAGACCAATGAACAGATTGTTTCGTTATACGAATCTGGCTATCTGGATCAAGCTACGCAATCGCGCGATATTACCACCTATGCTTATGGTCGCGGCGCTGCAACCGTTCTCGACGTGCTCGACGCCGAACGCAGTTATCGCGCCACGCAGCTCGGCTACCGGCAAGCCATCGCGGCGTATATGACTGCTGCTGAACAGGTGAATCAAGCGGTGGGAGCGCAGGTGATTCGATGAGACTCCAGGCTTGGAGGCTGCCGGGTTGGGCAGCGCCGGCCGGTTTGATCATGGTGCTAGCGGCGTCCTCGTGCGCGACGAAGCAGGCGGCGGGGGTGCCGGCCGAGACGGAGTCGCAGTCGCAGTCGAGCGCGACTTTGTTTCAGGTGCCTCAGAACCAGCTGGCGCAGCTCAGAATCGTCGAAGTGCACAAAGCAGTGTGGTCTCCCGCGGTGCACACCACGGGGACTGTGGATTGGGACGCCGACCACACGACGCAAGCGATCACCCAGGTCAACGGGCCAATTTCGCGCCTCCTGGTGGACACCGGAGCGGTAGTGGCGGCCGACCAGCCGCTGCTGTACGTAGCCAGTCCTGACATCGCCAGCGCCGTAGCCACCTATAAGAAAGCGCGCAACCATCTGGACTTTGCCAGGAAAACGCTCGACCGCAGCAAGGATCTGCTGGATCACAAGGTGATTGCGCAGAAAGACCTGGAAGCCGCGGAGCAGGATTATAACGACGCGAGCGCCGAAGTCGAGAACGACCTCCAGGCGCTAAAGATTTTCGGCGTAACGCAGCAGGAGATCGATCAAGCGCAAAATCAGGGTGTCGCCATCAATCCGCAATTAGCGGTGCGGTCGCCCATCGCGGGCGTCATAGTCCAGAAGCTGGTGACGCCGGGTCTGGTGATCCAGGCCGGGACCACCGCGTGCTTCACTATCAGCGACATGTCGACAGTGTGGGTGTGGGGACATATCTACGATCGAGATCTTGAGGCGGTGCGCATTGGCGACACCGTGGAGTTGACCAACGCGGCATTTCACCAGACGTTTAGCGGCACGGTGAACTACATCGGGTCGCTCCTCGATCCGGCGACGCGCACCACGCCGGTCCGTATCGTTACGAAAAACACCGCGGGGCTGCTCAAGAAGGACTTGTTCGTGGATGCCGTGATCCACACCAAGTCCGGCCACGGCGTGCTGGCCGTGCCAACCTCCGCCATTCTCCGCACGGACGACAATCTTCCTTTTGTGTATGTCGAGGTCGAGCCAGGAAAATTCGCGCAGCGGCTGGTGACGATCGCGGGCGAGCAGGGCGCCGAGACGGAACTAGTAAGCGGAGTCAAGGAGCACGAAAAAATTGTCGCGGAGGGCGCTGTGTTTCTGCAGTTCGCCAACAGCATTCAATAAAACGCCATGATCGCTCGCATCGTCTCCTTCGCGCTCTCCCAGCGGTTCATTGTGCTCATGGCGGCGCTGATGCTGATGCTGTGGGGAGCTTACTCGTTTTCGAAGCTGCCTATCGACGCTTATCCCGATCTGTCTCCGCCGCATGTGGAGATCATCTCCCAGTGGCCCGGCCACGCTTCCGAGGAAGTGGAGCGCCTCATCTCGATTCCGCTCGAAGTCGAGATGAACGGGATCCCGAAGATCGAAAGCCTGCGCTCGATTTCACTGTATGGGCTTTCGGCGTTGGAGATGAATTTCCAGTACGATATCGACCCGTATTTCGCGCGCGAGCAGGCGTTCGAACGGATGGCGAACGCGACGCTGCCAGAGGGCGTGACACCCGGTGTTTCCCCGCTGTTCAGCCCCAGCGGCCTCATCTATAGATACGTCCTGGTTAGCCCGGACCGCACCCCGCAACAGCTCAAGACCATCGAAGCCTGGGTCCTCGAGCGCAAGTACCGTTCCGTTCCCGGCGTCGCCGACGATTCAGGCCTGGGTGGTACTACGATGCAGTACCAAGTGCTGCTGAATCCCAACCGTCTGTTCTCGCTCGCAGTCACGGTTCCGCAGGTGTTTCAACAACTGGCGAGCAATAACTCCAACGCCGGGGGCGGATTCTACTCGCAAGGCGGCCAGTTCTACTACGTTCGTGGCCTCGGGCTGGTGAAAACGCTGGAAGACATCGGCAATGTTGTCGTCTCGACCAACAACGGCATTCCCACTTACGTCCGCGACGTCGGCAAAGTTGAGATCGGGTACGCGCCGCGACTGGGCCAGTTCGGATTCATGAACCAGGACGACGCTGTCGAGGGCGTAATCCTGATGCGCGTGGGCGAGCAGGCTCAGGTGGTGCTGAAGCAGGTCCAGCAGATGACCAAGGAATTGAACGATCACGTGCTCCCGCGGGATGTCAAGATTCTGCCCTATTACGACCGAAGCGAGTTGATTGAAGAAACCACGCGAACAGTGGAGCGGAATTTGATCCGCGGCATGGTGCTGGTATTGATCGTCCTGGGAATCTTTTTGTTGAGCGCGCGCGCTGCGTTGATCGTTTCCCTCACGATTCCATTTGCGCTGATGTTCGCATTCATCTGCCTGGATTGGCGGCATATCCCAGCCAACCTGCTCTCGATCGGAGCGATCGATTTTGGCATTCTCGTGGACGGCGCGGTGGTGATGGTGGAAAATGTGTTTCGCGAGCTGGCAGAGCGCCATGGCGAGGATTACAATCTGATCGAAGTGATTCGCGCCGCTGCGCACGATGTCGAGCGGCCCATCTTCTATGCGGTCGCGGTGATCATCGCCGGCTATCTGCCGATCTACGCATTACAAGGGCCCTCCCGCCGCCTGTTTCAGCCGATGGCGGACACGATGTCGTTCGCGCTGATCGGATCGCTCATCTGCGCGCTCACGGTGTTGCCGGTTCTATGCGCGTACATCCTGCGGGGCAAGATGAAGGAGCCGCGCGCCTGGGTTTTCCAACAACTCCGCTCCGGGTACGGCATTGTGTTGGGATGGTGCTTGCGGAATCGTGCCGTTTCGATGGCGATTCTGCTGGGGATTTTCGCTGCGTCCCTGTTGTTGATTCCGTTAATCGGCGCGGAGTTCATGCCGCACCTGGATGAAGGCGCCTTGTGGATGCGCGCCACGGCTCCCTACACCATCTCGTTTGAAGAAGCCTCAAAACTGTCGCCGCAGATCCGGAACATTTTGCGCAGTTTCCCGCAGGTCACCACGGTTGCAAACGAGCTCGGGCGCCCGGACGACGGCACGGATCCCACCGGGTTTTTCAATAACGAGTTTTACATCGGGCTGAAGTCCTACGACGATCGGGTGTGGCAGGGGTCGATTCACAACAAGAAGGAGTTAATCGACGCGATTCAGCAAAAAACGTCGGCATTTCCCGGCGTGATTTTCAATTATACGCAGCCGGCGGAGGACGCGGTCGATGAAGCCGAAACCGGCCTCAAGAGTTTGCTCGCGGTGAAGATCTTCGGTGGAGACCTGGCGACTCTCGAAGCTAAGGCCCGGCAGGTGAAGGCCATCATCGCGAAAGTGCCGGGAATCGCCGATATCACCGTGGTACGCGAGCTGGGGCAGCCGAGCCTCGCCGTTGTTCCCGACCGCGAAAAGATTGCGCGCTACGGCCTGAATGTGGACGACGTCAACACGCTGGTCGGAACGGCGATGGGCGGCAAAGCGGCGTCTGAGGTGATCCAGGGCGAGCGCCAGTTCGACCTTCTGGTCCGCATGCAGGAGCCCTATCGCAGAGACATGGAGGCGATCAAGAATCTGCTGATCGCCACACCCGGCGGCCAGCATCTTCCGCTCAGCCAGTTCGCCGATATTCGAGTGAACAATGGCGCGTCTTTTATTTATCGCGAAGCCAATTCACGCTTCATCGGCGTCCAGTTCAGCGTGCGGAATCGCGATCTGGCTGGCGCCGTTGAGGAAGCGCGCCGCGCTGTCCAGAAACAGGTACAACTGCCGGTCGGATACACCTTCGACTGGGGCGGCGAGTACAAAGACTATCTGGCCGCGCGCGAACAGATGAAGGTTATCGCGCCCATTACCGTTCTTTTGATCCTTCTGATTCTGTTCGCGCTGTATGGAAACCTGAAATTTCCGCTCATCATTCTCTTCAGTGTGCTGGTGACTGAGCCGGTCGGCGGACTGTTGGCGCTGTGGTATACGAAAACGAACTTCAGCGTCTCGTCGGGGCTCGGATTCGTCGCGCTGATGGGTGTCGCCGTGCTGACGAGTGTGATTCTCTATTCGTTCATCAATAAGCTGCGCATGGAGGGGAACGACATCATCACAGCGACCTACCAGGCTTCGCTACTCCGGCTGCGGCCCATCATGATGACCGCGCTGGTTGCCTGCATCGGTCTGCTTCCGGCCGCCACCTCCACCGGCATCGGCAGCGATTCGCAGAAACCATTCGCGATCGTGATTGTGGGCGGTCTGCTTTCCCGGCTTTTGTTGTCGATTTTCCTGTCGCCCATTCTGTACGCGGTGGTCGCGCGTGAAGACGATGTACTGAAAGTCTGAAGGTCAGTCCGCCGGTGGGCCGTGCTGCTTCAGGATCATGATATCGCCGAAGCGTACACGAAGGTATAAGTTCGCGGCCGGCGCCGTGCTCTGATGGTCGAATTTCTCGCCCAGCACCCACCGGTTCTGATCGCGACCTTCAAAATCGGAATAAACGCGGCCGAGTGCGGAGCGGGCGTCGATCGCATATTGGCTGCGTGCCGCGAGTATGAGCGAGATCTGTCCGTTGATGACCGTCGCATGAATATCGGCGGTAATGTCGTAGACGTACACTCCTCCTTTATTGTGATCTATGATCAGGTTCGAGGAGCGCGGCGCCTGGATGCGGTAGCTGACGTCGATATCACTGCGCCGGCTGAGGGGATGCACGAAACCGTTGAGTGGCGGATACGCCGTGGAAATAACCACGTCGTTTCCATTTTGTTTGGCAGTGATTTGAACGCTGTCCAGACGCCGCTGAGCTTCGGCGCGTTCTTTAGCGTCGTAAAGATGCTCGCTGGAGCGGACAACCGTAACTTCGACTGCGGGTCGGTCCCATCCTTCGATGTCCACCTCGCCGAACGAGTTCTCAAGCCGAATTGCGCCGGGCGCAGGTACGTTGAACCGCTCCGTATGAGTAGTGCTGAGTGTTTCTTTGGAGCGATCGCCGGCCAAGAGCGGAAGTGCCAACACGATGGAGAGCATCAGTAATTTGCGCATCTCTTAAGAGTCAAGATAACATGTACGATCGGCGCTGCCCGATGGGGCTGGTTGAAGGCACGTGACAGATCTGTTTCTTGTTCCGTTACCCGGTCGTGTCATGCCGCGGGGCGGCGCCAGGTTCCTTTGGACCCAGATCAGGACCCACGGCGAATAGCGTGATGTAAATTGCCACTACTACCAGCAACATCACAGCGTCCAGCCAAGTAAAGACAGGCATCGTTAAGCCGGACATGCTGTATTCCCCCCCAATAATAACGATGCAAACAGCGTCGGTTTGGTGCCAGTAATTCTCCTCGAAGTGAGGGTGGTGGCTTTAACGGGTGCGAGCGCAACTTTGACATCTGGACTGTTCCGAACAAAGTGCCAGGTGGCTAATCATCGGCTGGTTTCGCGCTTTGCTGCGGCCGAGACGGCGACCAGCCGGACGCCAGCCTCAAGCCCTAGATCCAGCCGTGCGTCGTCAACGCTGGTGACACAGCTGACGTGAATCCGTCGTGCAGCGCTTTTCCGCCTGGTGTGCGCGCTAGTCATCGTTGGGCCGGGCCACGCAACGTTACTGCCAGCCGCCGCCGAGAGCTTTGTAGAGTTGCACGACGCTGTCCAGTTCGCTGAATCTGATCTGCGAAAGCGTCAACTCGGCCTGAAACAAGTCCCGATCGGCATCCAGTGCATTCAGCAGCAAATCCACGCCACCGCGATAGCGCAGGTAGGCGAGCCGGGTTCGATCCTGCAGGGCGGCCACCAGCAACTCCTGTTGCACGCGGCTTTCCCGTACCCGCTGATGAGCGATGAGCGCGTTTGAGACCTCGGTAAATGCGGTTTGAATCGCTTTTTCGTATTCGATCAGCGCGCTGTCGCGTAATGCTTCCTGCAGCTTCACATTCGATTTGAGGCGGCCGGCCGTGAAGATAGGCTGCGTCACTTGCGGAGTGAAATTCCAAACGGCGCTGGGTCCGCTGAACAAGCTGGACAATTGGTTGCCCTGCCCGCCCAGAAATCCTGTCAAGCTGATTTGCGGGAAATAGGCTGCCTTCGCGACGCCGATCTGGGCATTGGCGGCGACCAGGTTTTGCTCGGCCGCGCGAATGTCCGGCCGGCGCTCCAGAAGAGCGGAAGGCAAACCGGCGGGTACCTCGGGAGGCATCTGCTGTTCGGTGAGGCTCCGTCCGCGCAAAACCTCGCCCGGATTCTTCCCCAACAGCAAGCTGATCTGATTCTCCGTCTGCTCGATCTGTTGCTGCAGCGTGGGGATTGTCTCCGCCGCGGTATACACGAGCTGCTCGCCCTGGCGCAGGTCCAATAACGTCGCCACGCCTCCCGATTGCCGCGTCCTGGTGAGGTCCAAAGATTCCTGGCGTGTAGTGAGCGTCCGCCGTGAAATCTCAAGTTCGTCGTCCAACTCCCGCAGGCTGAAGTAAGCGTCCGCTACCTGGCTTACCAACGTGATCATGACTGCCTTGCGGGTGTCTTCCGCGCCCAGCAGATTAGCTCGGGCCGCCTCGGTGGCCCGCCGCAACCGGCCCCAGATATCCAGCTCGAACGACAGCAAGTTGAGCGTTGCCTCTCCGAAGGTGCGATTCTGCAACGGCGCAACTGCTGCTGGCAGAGGGAGTGATCCGTTCCTGGAGAATCGGGTAGTGGTGATGTCCGCTCCGGCATCAAAGTTCGGAAATTGATTGGAACGCGTGATTCCGAGGTTTGCGCGCGCGGCCTCGACCCGAGCGGCCGCATCCCGCAAATCGTAGTTTTGCACCAGCGCGGTCCGCTCCAGTTCCTGCAACCTCTCATCCTTGAAGACCTCAAACCACTTGAGATCGGCCAACGATGCGGTTTCGGGGGGCGTTGGGGTCGGCGCGCGAAACGAATCAGGCGTCTGGATCGCGGGCCGGTGATAGTTCGGTCCCACCGTACATCCGCTGAGTAAAACCGCGGCCAACGCCGCCGCGATGGGCGATGTCCGCATAAGTCAGTCCCCCTCCGCCGGGGCGGTTTGTCGCGGCACAATCACCGGCGATTGTTTGGCGGCCCCTGAAAGCCTCTCCACCACATAGAAGATGGCTGGTATGAAGAAAATGCCGATCACGCTGGCAGCCAGCATGCCTCCAATCACGGTCGTGCCCATGATCTGGCGGGCGACGGATCCGGCGCCGGTGGCTGTCCATAGCGGCACGCAGCCTAGAATAAAAGCGAAGGAAGTCATCAGTATCGGCCGCAACCGGAGCCGGGCGCCTTCGAGAGCGGCGTCAACCAGATTCTTCCCTTGCTCGAATTCGTCTTTGGCGAACTCGACGATCAGAATGGCGTTCTTAGCCGCCAATCCGATGAGCATGACCAGACCGATCTGTGAGTACACGTCGGTTTCGATCTGCACCTGGTAAGCCGGCAGGAACTCTCCCAGTAGAACACGGCGCAACCACAGGACCCCGAAGGCGCCAAATACTGCGACCGGGGTGCTCAAGAGAACGCTGAAAGGCAGCGACCAGCTCTCATACAGAGCAGCCAAAACGAGGAAAACGAACAGCAGCGAGAATCCGAAGATCACCGCCGGCGGCACGCCTTGCTGCGCCTTTTTCTCCTGGTAAGAGATCGCCAGGTAGTCGTAGCCCATTTCTCGCGGCATCGTTTGATCGAAGACTTCTTCGAGCGCCGCCATGGCCTGCGCGGAACTGTACCCCGGGGCGGCGGCCCCGTTGAGCTGAGCGGATCGATACATGTTGTAGCGCATCGTGAATTCCGGACCGGGCCGCGACTCGAATTTCGTCAGCGCGGAAAGCGGAACCATTTCGCCTTTGTTGTTCCGCACGTAGAACTGACCGACATTTTCGGCCCTGGTGCGGTAGTCGCCTTCCGCCTCGATGTAAACCTGCCACTGGCGGCCAAACCGGTTGAAGTAGTTCACAAACAGACCGCCCATGAAAGCCTGGAGAGTCCGGTAGACGTCGTTGATGGCCACTCCCTGCTTGAGAACTTTGTCTTCGTCGACATCCACAAACTCTTGGGGCACGCTCGGAAGAAAAGTTGTGCTCAGACCGGCGATCTCGGGACGTTTGCGGGCCGCCGCTATAAAGGTATTAACGTTCGCCGCCAGGAACGGTACGTCTTTCCCCGCCCGGTCCTCGAGAACAAATGTGAAGCCGCCGGAAGTGCCCACGCCGGGAATTGCCGGTGGCGAGAAGTCAAATGCGATTCCTTCGGAAAGCTTGCTTAGTTCGCGGTTCACGCGCTGCTTGATAACTTGAAATTGTTCTTCCCGGGACTTTCGCTGGTCCCACTCCTTCAATGTCACGAAGAAGAAGGCGTTGTAACTGGTGCGCACCAGGCTGAGCAAACTGAAGCCCACGACTGTGGTTGTGTACTGAACGCCAGGCGTGTGGGCTAGAACATTTTCGATTTTCTTGGCGACTTGGTCGGTACGTTGCAGCGATGCCGCATTTGGAAGCTGGAGATTGACGTAGAAGTAGCCTTGGTCTTCATCCGGCAGGAAGCTGGAGGGAAGCTTTCCGCTGAAGAATCCGGCCCCTAGGCCGCAGACCACCAGGAGCACCAGGGCGATGGCGCTCTTGCGGATGAGCGCACCGGACAGTCGTACGTAACCCTCGGTGGCATGTCCGAAGACCCGGTTGAACCAATTGAAGAACTTTCTCAGCAACCCGTGGCTTTCCACCTTTGGCTTGAGCAATAACGCCGACAGCGCCGGGCTGAGCGTAAGAGCGTTGAACGCCGAGAGGATCACCGAAATGGCAATCGTCACGGCGAATTGCTGGTAAAGGCGGCCGGTGATTCCTGGAATAAACGCAGTCGGCACGAATACGGCGGACAGAACCAGCGCGATGCCGACCACCGGGCCCGAGATCTCTTCCATGGCCTTCAATGCCGCCGCTTTGGGAGCCAGCCCGTTCTCAATGTGACGTTCCACCGCTTCCACCACGACGATGGCGTCGTCCACCACCAGGCCGATCGCCAAAACCAAGCCGAACAAAGAGAGTGTATTGATGGAAAAACCGAAGATCGGAAAGAAGACGAATGTACCAACCAGGGAGACGGGGACCGCCAGCAGTGGAATCAGCGTCGCGCGCCAGCCCTGCAGGAAAATGTAGACCACGATAATCACCAGCAGGATCGCGATCCCGAGCGTTACGATGATTTCTCTTATCCCCTCGGTGACAGCGCGTGTCGTATCCAGCGCAACCGCATAATCCACGTCCTGCGGGAAACGTCTCTTGGCCTCCGACATCAATTTATTCACGCCCTGGGCTGCCTGGACGGCGTTCGACCCAGGCAACTGGTAAACCGCGATTACCGCGCTCGGGTTCCCGTTGAAGCGGCCGATGTTGGCGTAATCCTGGGATCCCAGCTCCACGCGCGCCACATCCTTCACCCGCACGATCCCCCCGTCCGGTGTTTCACGAACCACGATCTGTCCGAACTCCTCCGGTGAAGTACGCCGCCCACGCGCCCGGACCGAGTACGTATACTCTTGACCGGGAGGAGCGGGCTCGCTGCCCACTTGACCGGCGGGATTCACCGTGTTTTGAGTCTGGATCGCGTTGACGATCTCGGGCACTGTGATGGCGAGTTTGGCCAATTGATCGGGCTTGACCCACAGCCGCATGGCATACTGCCCGGCGCCAAAGACCTGGACGCTGCCTATGCCCGGCACTCGCGTAAGTTGGTCATTCAGGTTTATATAGGAGTAGTTGGCCAGAAACCTCGCGTCGTAGGTGCCGTGCGGCGAATTCAGAGTGATCAGCATCAGCGGGGCCGTAAGGGTTTTCTGCACCGTGACGCCATAAGCGTTAACTTCGGCGGGAAGCTGAGAGGACGCCAGCGTTTCACGCAGCTGAGCCAGTTCGAGGTCGGTATTGGGATCGGTCTTCACGTCGAAATCCACGATCATTCTCAACTCGCCCTTGGCCGTGGCGTTGAGAGAATACATGTAGTTCATGTTGTCGACGCCGCTCATCTGCTGTTCGATGGGCGTGGCCACCGACTGCTCGATGGTAAGCGCGTCCGCGCCCGTGTATATCGCCGACACTTGAACCTCCGGCGGCGCAATCTGAGGAAAGAGGGCGACAGGCAGGCTCGCGATCGTAATCGCGCCTATGATCACCATCAGGATGGCGATCACCATCGCCACGATAGGACGATTGATAAAAAACTTAGACATGGCAGTTACTTTCCTGTCGTTTCCGCCGCGCCCACGTATGGCTTCGGTATCACGGCCATTCCAGTGCGAACTTTCTGCACGCCCTCGGCCACTACCCGTTCACCCGGCTTCAATCCCTCGTCAATGATCCACTGGGTGTCCACCCGATCACTGGGTTTGACCGTCCGAATGTCAATCTTGTTTTCGCTGTCAACCACCGCAACTTGGTAGGCGCCTTGCAACTCGGTTACCGCGCGCTGCGGGATGAGTAACGCGCCCGGCTTGGTTCTAATGGATGTGCGAACCCGGCCATATTGACCGGGGCGCAGCAGGTAGTCGGGATTCGGAAAGAGACCTGCTATGCGAATCGCCCCGGTCCCCTGATTGACCTCCCGATCGGCGAAATAGTAGCTACCGACACGTGGGTAAATGGTCCCATCCGCCAGGATGAGCTCTAGCTTCAACCCTTTCCTCGCTGCGTCGAGGGTGCTCGGGGTTGCGTAGCGCCGGTGAAATTCAAGGTATTCTTGCTCGCTGGCGGTGAAGTAAACCCTGATCGGATCCACCGTGGAAACCGTGGTCACAGCCCCGCTGGCCGGATTGACCAACGCCCCTACTTGTTGCTGAGCGAGACCGGCCACGCCGTCGATCGGCGATATGAGCCGCGTGAACCCGAGGTTGAGCTGTGCGGTTTCGACAGCAGCTTTGGCCGCTTGGACAGTGGCGCTAGCCGCCTGAATCTGAGCGCGCGAAGTTTCAATCTGAGCCTGAGCGGCCTGTACCTGGGCCTTCGCGGCCAGGTTGTTCTGCGTGGCGTTATCGAGATCCTGCTGGGTAATAGCCTGCGCTTTTGCGAGCGGCACGTATCGGTCGGCATCCAGTTGGGTTCTGACTTGATTCGCCTCAGCTACGGAGAGCTGTGCTTCAGCCTGAGTCAGTTGTGCCTTGGCCTGTGCCAACTGTCCGTTCGCCTGTGCGAGTTGGCCCTCACTCTGATCGACCACTGCTTGGAACGGCCGCGGATCGATTTCAAACAGTAACTGCCCCTTCTGAACGAAAGAACCTTCCGTGTACGCCTGACTCTGCAAATAGCCGGAAACCTGAGCTTTGATGTCGGCATTCACCAGTCCATCCGTTGTTCCGATCCACTCGGTATAAATCGGAACGTCCTTCTGCTCGACCTGCACCACCTCGACCGCCGGCGGTTCGGAAGCGTTGGCGGCTTGTGTGTTCTTCGAGCAGCCCACAGAAACGGTCACGCTTATGGCGATCAAGCCAATAGTCATCCACATAACAATCTTTTGTATCAACACGTGGACCTTCCTCTCCGGCGCCGCGCGCGCCGTGAAATATCTGATGACTATGATATTAAAATGGACTCCGGTAAAGACCCTCGCAAATAGATCCTCCAACTCCCGGCAATCACGCCGTCCGAGGCGGCTCGCTATGGAACTTCGTCGCGGCGCGAACGGCCAACATGCCGAACAAGATCAGGGCGACGAGCTTAGCCATCTGGAATGGCGGCTCCGATTGCGTCGGTGCAATCTCTTTGAGCGTGGGCGCCTTGAGGAAAAGCTGCACGATCAGAACAAAGACATTAACGCTGGTGGCCACGGTTGTCGTCAGGAAGATCATCGTCCGGCCATCGAGGCGTTTCGAAGTGATCAGGCCGTACAAAACAACAAATCCCGAACCAATTCCTATCAGGCTCAATACGACGTGAAACATTGTGAATGCACTCAATATCATGGCGATCTTCTCTTTCGAAGATTAAATCGTTGAAGCGGAAAGTGCATCACGAGCTTGTGTGGTTTTCAAGTACCACCATAGGTACCTGTAGAACTAACCCGATCGTGTTAGCAAGCAGGAAGGACCGTGTGGGCCCGTTGGCTGGATCTCAGCGATAGGAGTGAACCACGCTCAAGCCACGAGTCGCCTTACTCGATCGTTCACTCTCCGTTTTGCCGCCGGCGAGTTCGTTGCTCGAGCGCACTGCCTGTTCTGTTTGGAGAAGAGATGTCGCGAGCGACGCTCTCGAAACGCGGCGGACTATCGGTTCCACCAGAAATCGAAGCGAAGCCGGAATGTCGCGGCTCAGGCCAATCGCTTCGAGTTCCAGATAGACCCCACCGTCGCGTTCCGCGTAGCGCGTGATGCTGAATAACCGCCAAATGATGCCTCTGCCTTCGTCCTGTTGCAGCGTGCGTTGCGCCGGGGTGCCGTACTCGTCTACTTCCTGGATGCGAGTCGCCCGCGAGATGCTGTATACACGTCGATCGTCTACGTGAACGTACCTGGTTTCGTAATCGGCATCGAGCGCCGTCTTCAGAAATGTCGACTTGTGGATGAGCACCATTGAAAAGCGGTCTTTTGTTTCGCTCGTATCTATCACTCTGGACTCGATCACGGTTGGCTGATACAGGTCTTTGTACTGATCATAATTGCGCACGACCTGCAGCACGTCCGGGAGCGTAGCGCCGGGGATGAAGGCCGCTCCTACCCAATCGTGTATCAGCCCGGATGGCACTCTCTTCGGATTCTGCGGGCCGACCGGCGAGACCACAATCTCCCCTGCCCGGACCCTTTGGAGCCGGTCCGTTTCTTCGTCCACCCAAAGGAACGATTTGCCGGTACTCAATCGCAGGTCCATTCTTGTGTTCGCGGACTCGAGATACTCCTCCCATGCCTTCAACGTGGTTGGCTCCAGGCTGGCCCCATAAACCACCACCGGACAAAGCAATGTAATCAGCGGCACTAAAGCAGATTTGACAATTCCGGTCTTTCGTCCCATGCAGTTTGGAAAGCAGTTTGCCCGCCAAAAAGGCTACGCACAGCCCGATCTCGCAAATCGAAGCAACTACAATCGAAGACGCTAGACCTCGCGTTCACCAAGTGCCACGTGCCCGCAGGCATTTGCCGAAAGTCCGACAGTTCCGAGACCAGCACGGACTGAGAAAGATGCAGTCGCTAGTCGAAGGAGGGCCGCGCGATCGAGTCGACGTCAATTTCCATCAATAGTCCGGCATTTGACAGCAAATCGGCCTTCGTCTCGCCCCGGGAAAAAACCCCGTTCTCCATTTCAACTGTAGAGTGTTGCTGTGTGACGGGTTACGACCGATGCGAATGGGTGGAGCGTTCTTGGCTAGCAAAATGCTTGTCTTCTCTATGAAAGTGGTGGCGGGAAGAGGGGACAAATGGAGCGAACGGTTGAGCTGGACACGCATCTGAGTGATTGGGTCGATTTACTCGGAGTCTTTTGGTGCAGGCATTTTCATGACTCAGTGATGTGGCCGATTCACGGCGAATACGAATGCCGCTCCTGCGGCCGGCGTCATTCCGTGCCGTGGGACCCACGCAACAATGTACCGGACGCAGCATGTCCTGGAATTGGCTGCATAGAGCGCCAGGATAGCTGGCCAGCGGCTGTGGCAAGCTCCATTGCTGGTCCTTGCTGTTCGACCTGATGGCGGGCCGGCGAGTCGCCCTGCACCGCTTCCGCGGTCTGCTGTCTCGCGCGGGCCAGGGTCTTACACCTACGCAACCCGTCTTGAACGCGAGCCGGACCAAAGGGGCTCTAGGTCCTGTCGCATTCCGGCTCGGGCGCGATACAGCCTGGTCTTGGTGGCCGCCAAAGTGATGCCCAGCTGCGCTGCCACTTCTTTTAAGGATAGGTTTGAAGCGGCGTAGAGAGCGTACGCTTCGCGCAGATGTTTCGGAAGTCTGGCGAATGCTTCCGAAAACGCCGAGGCGATTTCCCGCGACCACGTGGCGGTTTCTGGAGATGGGGTTCGGGAAGTGAGAACGTGCGGCTCGTGCCCGCCGCCGAGATCCTCCAGCTGTACCCATGCTGCTCTACGCCTCGCTTCACGAAGCTGCATCAGACAGCAATTCACAACTATGCGGGTAATCCAGGTCTTGAAACATGCTTCGCCGCGAAACCGGCGGAGGTGCCGGAAAGCCAACAGATACGCCGCTTGCACAGCGTCTTGGGAATCATCTTTGGAACGCAGAATACCGCGGGCGACCCGAAGGCAAGAGGCATAATGACGGCCGAACAATTCCGCTAAAGCCGCCTCGTCCCCCTGTCTGCCATGCGCGATCAGTTCGATTTCCGATTTTTCCTGCATATACCGTCCTATAAAGCGCCAGCCGCGGCAGCCTTTCCGCGGACAATCCCCAGCTTCCCCATCCTATGAATGAGAGTGGTCCTCGCCATACCCAGCCGCGCGGCGGCGCCGTCGCGACCGCCCACTACCCAATTAACCTCTCGGAGAACCTGCGTGATATGGTCGCGCTCAGCGTCAGCCAGGGTCCGGACCAGAGATGGCGTGTCGCCTCTTACTACACCTCTTAGTTCATGCGAAGGGAGGCGCAACTCCGGCCCCGGGCACAGGATCATGGCCCGCTCAATATAGTTTTGCAACTCACGGATATTTCCAGGCCAGTCATACTGTTGCAAGGGCGCCATTGCTTCGTCCGGGATATAGTTGAACTCCTTGTTCATTCGCCGTCCAAACTTGTCCACGAAGTGCCGCACCAGCAGTGGAATATCCTCCGGACGTTCTCTTAACGGTGGGAGCGCGATTGGGAAGACATTGAGGCGGTAAAACAGGTCGGCCCTAAAGCGGCGATCCAACACCATTTGCTCTAAATTTCGATTAGTGGCTGCAACCACGCGAACGTTAACTCGAATTGTCCGAGTGCTGCCGAGCCTCTCAAACTCCTGCTCCTGGAGAACTCGTAAGAGCTTGGGTTGGAGTTCCAGCGGCAGGTCGCCAATCTCATCCATGAACAGCGTTCCCCGGTCGGCTAATTGGAAGCGGCCAGTGGTTTGGGTCAAGGCCCCGGTGTAAGCTCCGCGCTCGTGCCCAAACAGCTCGCTTTCGAGCAGACCGGCGGGCATCGCGGCGCAGTTGAGTTTTACGAATGGACCGGAACTCCGCCGGCTCTCTTCGTGGACGGACCTCGCAATGAGCTCCTTTCCAGTGCCGGTCTCGCCCTGGATGAGCACAGCGGAATCTGTTGGAGCGACCATCTGGACCAACTTCCGGACCCGCCCTAATCCGAAGCTGGACCCAATCATTTCGCTTTCGCGCCGTATCGAGCTCAACGGTGCGCTAGCTATCATATTGACCACGGTTGCCATACTCAAATCTCCTTGGCCCCAGCGTTTTTGCAATACTAGGACCCCGCACTCTTACATTACGCGTGACCCGGGAAATATACATCCCAAGATCGAATGTTTCTTGGCTACCACTGCCGGTGGGGGCCAAGATACCGCAATAGTGGTAAGGCAGCCTCACATTCGAAATTAGGCGCTTGCTTTCAAACGCGCCGCGGAACCCTTTGTTTGCGATTTTGGTCATGGCATGCTCTTTCGCCGTATGATCCCCTGAGTAGAAATCTGAACCTTGGGAACGGGAACAGCACCACCCGATCGGATGAAGTTCCACTACTTCACGGTTCCAGTATTTGGAGGTGGAATCCGCCTACGATCGGCGCACGAGGGGCGGGAAAATAATTTCGCGGCGTCCGTACAGGCGAGCGTCCACGGAAAACGCGCCTGGCCCAAGCGTCACAATGGCCCATAGAATCGTCAACCCAAAAACGGCGGCGGCTCTTGAATCGAACAGCGTCGGCGTACATGCCGGAATGAGGGAGAGCCAGGTCCCGAGGGCGCCTAGACCTACAAAGCTGCCGGCCAATGGCGTCAGAAAGCCGATCAGCAGCATGCTGGCGGCCACCATCGCCGCCAAACCAACAGTCCAGGCTGCCAGTGTAGGATCAGGCTCACTCACATAATATGTGCCCTGAACCAGAATGCCCAACCCGGCTACCATCCGCATCAGCAGCAGACCGGCGCCCGGCCATCCACTGGGAAAAGCAAAAAAAAGGCGTTGCACTAGGCTCCCCAGGGCCTGCACAAAACAGACCTACTACAGAGAATACTGATTGTTTCAGCCTGGTGAATCCCTCGCTGTTGGAATCTTTAGATACCACTATTAGGGGACTTACAACTGGATGATGCCCCGCCGCACTGCGATCGTGATGGCTTGAGTACGGTCCCGGGCTCGCAACTTGTCCATGATGTGCTTGATGTGAACTTTAACCGTTTCTTCGGAAATAGACAGATTATCTCCGATATCGCGGTTGCGATTTCCGCCGGCGACTTGCCGGAGCACCTCGACTTCCCGGGGGGTGAGCGCTTCGTCGCTCATGTGTTCGGCTAAATGCGACACCACCTCGGGAGGAACCCGCTTCTTGCCGCCATGCACTTGTCGAATCACCTGCACCAACTCGCTGGGCGGCATGCTCTTCAGAAGGTAACCTCGAGCTCCCGCTTCCAAAGCCCGGTGAATCTCAACGTCACCTTCGAAAGTGGTCAGCATGACGATGCGAGCTTCCGGAGATTCGGCGCGAATAGCAATCATGGCATCGATTCCGCTCTGATCCGGAAGTCTTAAATCCATGAGGGTCACATCCGGCCGGTGTTCCCGATGGTATTGGATCGCTTCGGTGGCGTTTGTGGCTTGCGCGACCAGCACCATATCCGGCTGGTTGCTGATGATGGTGGCGATCCCTTCCCGCAGAAGGGGGTGGTCGTCGACGCTGAGAATACGGATCTGAGCTGGTTCGGTCATATCCTTCTCTCATTCTGGACCGGCGATTGACCAACATCCGCTTTTAACCGCCAGCTCTTTCGGAGCCGATGAAGCACGCCATCCGGTGGCTGCTCAAACGCAACGCGGCCTGGAACCAAGAGTTCAACTTCCGTTCCCGCCGAGGCGCGGCTGAAGATTTGAATCCGGGCTCCGATGCGATCGGCGCGCTCCCTCATTCCCGTGATGCCCCAGTGCCCATCCTGGCCTGTCCGTAGTATGCCGGAATCGATTCCGCAGCCGTTGTCGCGTACCAGCAGACGAAGTTGGCTGGCGCCATATCTTAGTTCTACCTCGATTTGGCTTGCCCGGGCGTGACGAAACGCGTTCGTCACCGCCTCCCGGCCAATCCGATAGACTTCGTCACGAAGCAGCGGACGGAGGGGCTTTTTCTGGCCTTCCACAGTGACACGATACGCGACGCTCGCCGCGTTCATTTTCTTTGGGTCAAGCTCCTCCTGAATTCCAGCGAAGGCCTGCGCCAAATCCAGGGATACCGTGCCCGAGGAACGGAGTCCTCGAACGGCATTCCTGCCTTCTTCGATCACCTGCCCCATTAGTTGCAGCGCTCGCGTCAGGGTCGGTTTGGCTGGCGAATTCTCGGGCAAGAGATCGGTGGCGACGTGAAGCTGCATCGAGGCGCTTAGGAATCCTTGCAGTAAAGTGTCGTGCAGTTCCTGAGCGATGCGGGTTCGCTCCGCCAAACGCTCATCGAAGCGGGCATTGATGCCGGCCGCGATCCGTCGCACACGCAGCCTGTAAAGCAGCGAAAGCAGAATGATAGCGCTTAAAACGCAGAGTAGACGGAACCAGGCCGCTTGGAACCAGGCCGGCGAGACGTTGAAATTCAAAGTCGCACCCGCGTCGTTCCAAACGCCGTCGTTGTTGGCGGCGATGACGTGGAATTTGTAGGCTCCGGGGCGAAGCTTGGTGTAATATGCCTGCCGGCGGTTGCCAGCGCTCTGCCATCCGCTATCTACGCCATCCAGCTTGTAGCGAAACTGCACGCGCTCGGGGATCGCCAGGCTCAGCGCGGTGTAGTCGATTTCCAGATTCTCAGTGAGTGCTGGAAGAACAAGTTTCTTTGAAGCTGCGTAGCTTTTCGAGCTCGAGATAACCGCGGAAATTACCACCGTGGGCGCCAGACCATTACGATTTTGTGCCAGGGCCGCCGGGTTCAGCCATGCGATGCCTTTAGTGGTCGCAAACCACAGGCGGCCATCGGATGCTTCGACCACGGATGGCTCCGGGAGCTTTTCTCCAGAGAGACCCCGTAGACCATCCCGTTCATCGAAGCGCTCGGCGGGAACAGCGAAACCGGGGCCGCGGAGCCACTTCTTCAAGTCGGCGGCGGGGACGTGCGTGACGCCTGAGAAACCATTCATCCAAAGATCGCCTGTTTCAGTCTCGACCAGGCCTGACACCCTGCCGGGCATCTCCGGATCTGCCCATTGCATCGTGTAAAAGTGGCCCCGCGTAAATAGCTGAACCCCGCCTGGTCCTCCCAGCCACACGCGATCGCCCCGGATCGACATCGTGGTTTCTGAGATATCGCGCGCCTCGCGGATGAATGTGTGGTAAGTGGATCCGTCCCACTCGACCACTTTGTTAGAAAATGCAAACCAGATGTTTCCTGCCAAGTCATCTGCCATGGCGCCAATCACGCCAGGCTTTCTGCCGAGAGCTTTGTTCTGGTTGATCCATGCTCCGTTCGAGAGGTGATAAATTCGGCCGCTCCGAGCCAGAATCCAGGGGTCGTTATTGCGATCCGCCGCCACCGATACTACGGCGTCGAGGTCCTCCTCGGGATAGTGCAGCGGAGAGAAGCCTGCGCCCGAAGACCGCCACAAATGGAAGTTGCCGGCG
>DATHOT010000425.1:0-17230 GCA_035484655.1 Bryobacteraceae bacterium
CGTTTCAGCCGTGTGTCGCGTGCGCGGTACACTTCGCCCATACCGCCGGCTCCCAGCAGCGAAATCACCTCATAGTGTGAAACTCTTTGTCCAATCAGCGATCGTGTCTCCCGAGCAGCCACCGCCGCGGCCGCCAGGTCATCGGGGGACTTGCTCAAGAATCCGCCCGACTGCGCATCGGCGGCGAGCATCGCTTCTACTTCCAGCCGTAAATCGCTATCGCCCGAGCAGGCTGATGTCAGGAACTCCGGGCGAGCCGTGGCGCTTCGCTCAGAGGCCGCTTGGAATATCTCGACCACCCGTTGATAGCGTTCACGAGTCATTGCGATGTTCGCGCCGGCGGCGCGCGCCGCCGCAATTCGTCGAAGAAGTTCAGCAGGAAGGTCATATGGACATTCCCCTTATCTTCAGTCGACTGCTCTGGCTCGGGAAATATTGCAAACCGCTTCCCATCCGACGCCAGGTCATAGTTCAGAAGCCCGCCGACGTCCTGAAGTCGCTGATCGGACCAAGCGCGCTGCTTGCCGACGACGAAAGATCCGCTCTGCCCTTGATAATCCATCACCATGATGCGGTTATCCGGATTCTGGAAGAACATCTCTCGGCTATTGCGCGACCAGATCGCCAGCACTCCCCCGCCGGTCGAGATCTGCCACTTGCCGCCCGCACCTCCTGATGGAATCGGAAAGGGTTGGACATACACCTCATACCTACCCGACTCATCAGATTCGTAAGCCATCCAGCGGCCGTCCGGTGAGACAACTGGATCTTTTACATTGGCTTGTGTGTTTAGGAAGAGCTCTGGCTTACCCGGTCGGGGATGATCTGGGTCGCTCACGTCGAGCGTTACGGTCCAAATTTTAAAACGGGCGTCGGCGTCGATTCCGTAGTATGCCACCCGCCGTCCATCAGGGAAGAATGAGTAGGGATTCACGGTGTACTTACTGTCCAGCAGGTGCTGGATTTCTCCGGTCCCGTCTGCGCGAACCCAGCCCAGTCCGGGACTGCCGGAATTGAACCCGAACGCGATGTGTTTGCTGTCGGGGCTCCATACCGGATTGGCGGCTAGAATGCCGGCCGTGAGGCGCGTCATGGTATCACGCTGCAAATCATAGACGAAGATATCCCGGTCGGTGTGTGCAATTCTCGACAGCGCCAACTGCTGGCCGTTTAGAGAAAGGCGGGGTTGCAAGTAGAACCCAGGCGTGGGCATTAGGGGCAGGGTCTTTCCAGAATGGTCCAACCATGACACTGCCCAATTTTGAGAGCGCACCTTGCCCGTGCGATAGACCAAATCTCCGTTCCGGGAGAAACTGAATTGACCCGCGCCCGAATTCGGATCGCCGGCGAAGTCCTCCAATATGGGTACTGCGCTGCCGCGGAGTTCCAGCCGGGCCGGATCGAACGGTATCGCGAAGAGCACACCCTGATGAACGTACACCAGGTGTCCGGTTGGATAGCCTGTTGGCAAGTAGCGGCCGAAGTACCCACCCCGCACCAAGACATTGACTTCCCCAGTCTTCAAGGACGCCGCTGCGATGCTGGCATCCTCGAAAGCAATCATTGAAGGGGCAGCAGTGAACAGAACTGACTCATTTCGAGGCAAGAACTGGGGCCAGCGGTGGACGGGCCCCTGCTTAGTGGCGGGCTGAGGCGTTCCTCCTTCGGCGGACACGCGTGAAAGTACACCGAATGTGTTTAACGCCGCAATGATGTTATCGTCCTCCCCCCAGCTCGCGCCGCGCGCGTCCGGCGCGTCGCACAGCACGACGGGGGCGCCACCCTGGACCGAGATTTTTTTCATCTTTCCATCGGCGAAAAAACCAATCCATTTTCCATCCGGCGAAAAGAACGGGTCTCTTCCGTTCTCGGTTCCCGAGAGCGCCGCCGGCTTGGTCTCACCCAGCAATCGCCTGGCGAGCATTTGCTTGCCGCCCGGACTTTTGATGGGAAATACCAGCCGCGCTCCATCCGGCGAAATCGCAGTAGTCGTGAACTGACCAGCGATCGCGTCCGGTCCGAGATCGACGTCCAGCCGCATAAACGGGTGATCGACCGGGCGGGTCGCGCGCCAAGCCACTGCGCCGAGTGCTATCGAGACGACCGCCAACGACGCCGCCACCACCCAACCGAGCCGGCTGTGGCGCAGGCTTCCAGCCTGCGGTTTATCCTCCAGCAGCAAACGATAATCGCCAATCGCTTGCAACCGCCGCTTCGGGTCCTTCTGCATGCACGATGCCAGTAGCCGCCGCACCTTCTGGGGAACTAGATTCCAATCCGGCTCGCTCTTCACCACTGCCGCTAGTACATCCGTGATCGTCTCCCCTGTGAAAACCGGCCGTCCGGAAAGCATCTCGTAGAGCACGCAGCCGAACGCCCATATATCTGTGCGCCTGTCTACTGCCTTTCCACGCGCCTGCTCTGGCGACATATACGCCGCCGTGCCCAGGATCATTCCCGCCCGAGTGGGCGACATCGTCATCGTTGGTGAATTCTGCGCATCGACAGGCCGTTCCTCCGCCGCCTTGGCTAGCCCGAAGTCCAGCACCTTCACTACACCCTCCGGAGTCACTTTCACATTGGCGGGCTTCAAATCTCGATGGACGATGCCCTTCTCATGAGCCGCTTCGAGCGCATCGGCGATTTGCTTGGCATAGGCGAGAGCCGTCTCCACCGGCAGAGGTCCTTTGAGATTCTCGCCTTCCACCAGCTCCATCACCAGCGCACGCTCTTCTACTCCGTAAATTTGCGCAATGTTGGGATGATTCAGCGCCGCCAGAACCTCCGCCTCGCGCTGGAACCGGGCCATCCGCTCCGGATCGTTGGCGAAGAAATCGGGCAAAACCTTCAACGCCACATCTCGTTTCAGCCGTGTGTCGCGTGCGCGGTACACTTCGCCCATACCGCCGGCTCCCAGCAGCGAAATCACCTCATAGTGTGAAACTCTTTGTCCAATCAGCGATCGTGTCTCCCGAGCAGCCACCGCCGCGGCCGCCAGATCATCGGCGGGCTTGCTCAAGAATCCGCCGGACTGCGCATCGGCGGCGAGCATCGCTTCTACCTCATGCCGTAACTCGTCGTCGCCCGAGCAGGCTGATGTCAGGAACTCCGGGCGAGCCGTGGCGCTTCGCTCAGAGGCCGCTTGGAATATCTCTACCACCCGTTGATAGCGTTCACGGGTCATCGGTGCGATTCAGCTCGGAGTGAAGCCAGGCTTTGGCGATGCGCCAGTCGCGCATCACGGTTTCCGGTGAGACTTTAAGTAGTTCGGCCGTCTCCTCCACGCTCAACCCGCCGAAAAAGCGCAGTTCGATGACTTCGCTTTGTCGCGGATGGAGCTTGGCTAGATCGGTGAGCGCGTCGTCGAGCGCGATGAGTTGGCCCATCCGCTCGCCTGAAGTATCGATTTCTTCGTCGAACCGCAAGGGCCGCATTGAGCCGCCCCGTTTGGCTGCGTGGGTAGTGCGCGCATGATCCACCAGCACATGCCGCATCGCCTTGGCCGCAACCCCGTAGAAGTGAGCGCGATTTTGCCAGTGTCTGGCTGAATCACCCGCGAGCCGCAGATAGGCTTCGTGTATCAGCGCGGTGGTCTGCAGCGTATGGTTCGGATTCTGCTGGCCCATATACCGCTTGGCCATCTTGTGCAGCTCCGCGTAAACCACAGGCATCAGCTCTTCGAGCGCGGCATGATTCCCATTGCCCCATTCGATGAGCAGTTGCGTGACCTGTTGAGCCGAAGGCATCATGACCGGCCCTGTTTGGAGTCGGAGCAAGTATATCACCGGCGGAGGGCGAACTCACGGCCAGCCCTGGTATTGCCAATCCCGTCTTGACCCTCATGTTGCTTCCTGCCTTCACTGAGCTAAACGAAAGCCGGAAGGAATAACTGCAACGGGTCCGCGAGAAATTACCGGGCGCGTCTTGTTAGCATTGGGTCATTGACCCATGCCTGACAATACTTTCGACATCGTATCCAAGATCGATCTGGCCGAGGTGACCAACGCCATCCAGCAAGCTCTCAAGGAGGTCATCACCCGCTACGATCTGAAGGACTCCAAATCCGAAATCCTGCTCAACGAAAAAGACCATAAGATTCTCTTGGAGAGCCAGGATGAGTTCAAGTTGAAAGCGGTCGCCGATGTTTTCGAGCAGAAGCTTGTGAAACGTAAAGTGCCGCTCAAAGGATTGACCTTTGGAGCTCCCATGCAGGCAGCCGGATCCAGGATGCGCCAGGAGATCTCGCTGCAGCAAGGTATTCCCATCGAAAAAGCGCGCGAGATCGTGAAGACGATCAAGGACAGTAAGAAGAAGGTCCAGGCCTCTATCCAAGGCGACCTCGTGCGCGTCTCCGGCCGCGACCGCGATTCGCTGCAGGAAGTGATCGCGCTTCTGCGCGGTCACGACTTCGGTATCGACATGCAGTTCACCAACTACCGCACCAACTGATGCCGCGCCGGATAGAATCGCTCCTGATCGACGGCCCGGCAGGAAAACTCGAAGCCCTCCTCGAAGAACCCGAAGATCAGGCGCCCAATGCGGCCGTGCTGGTTTGTCATCCGCACCCTCTGCACGGTGGCACTATGCACAACAAAGTGGTGTACCGGATTGCGCGCGCTATGCGGCGGGCCGGCGCGGTGGTGCTGCGCTTCAATTATCGCGGCGTCAATCGCAGCGAAGGCAAGTACGACAATGGCTTGGGCGAGACCGAAGACACGCGAGCCGCGCTTGAAGTGCTTCGCTCCCGATACCCGGATTTGCCATTCTCGCTCGCTGGCTTCTCGTTCGGATCGCGGATCATTCTGAAGTTAGGCTGCGAGATCGCTGGCGTGTCCCGCCTGATCGCCGTGGGATTTCCGGCCAGCTACCACGACAGCACCGAACTTGGCCGCTGCGAAGTGCCTCGCGTCTTTATCCTGAGCACCCACGATCAGTTCTGTCCGGTGGATGCCATGGAGGCATATTTTGCGGCCCTGACCGGTCCCAAGGAATTGATCTGGGTCGAAGCTCGCGACCATTTCTTCGCGGGCGCGCTGGATGAGTTCGAGGAAGCAGTTTTCAGTGGGGCAGGTCTCCGGCCTGCCAGCTAGGTGGTGGCGTGGCGCAATTCGCGTTCCAGGCGCCTTGCTGCTCGCTCGCTGATCAGGTTCGCGACCTTCGACAGCAGCCCCGGCACATCCTCGGGCTTAATCAGCATCCGGGATTGGGCCTTAGGCTTGATGTGCTGCGGCTTGGCGTTCTGGTAGGTGGTTACAATCGCCGTGGCCGGCTTATAATCCATCATTCGGGCGTGCGCCAGAACCTGCAGACCGGCTCTGGGAGATTCCATCTGGAGGTCACTTAGTACTAGCTCGTACTCTTGCTCTTCAAGCTTTCCAACGGCTTCGGCGGCCGAAGCAGCCGCATCCACCCTGTAACCACCAGCTTCCAGTACGGTTTGTAACGTTAAACGGGAGGTAGGATCGTCGTCAACCAGTAGGACTCGAGCGAGCTCGATGTCCATAAAACGATCTGAGGAGCTCATGTTTTTCATCCGGAGCCACCCGTCTCCTAGGTATAGTTTAAACGAATAGTCAGGAAATGGAAGTGAAGATTTCACCTGGACTTTCAACTACGGTCGTAGTTCAGAGCTAGGCGGGCTGGAATACACGCTCGAAGATCTGATCGACGTTACCTAACTGTCTGGAAACAGAGAAACTTTCTGAAATCTGGTGCTTATTCAGGTACTTGGCGATCTGGGAATCGGCCTCGATGGCCGCCCGGAAGTCGCCATCCTGATCCCAGGCCTGCATCGCATGAGCCTGTACCACTCTGTATGCGTCCTCACGCAGCATCCCGGCCGCCGCCAGATCCAGAAGGAGCTGGCCCGAAAATACGAGCCCTTTCGTAAGCTCAAGATTCTTCTGCATCCGGGCCGGATTTACGCGCAGGCCGCCGATCAGCCATTCGGTCTTTGAAAGCATGTAGTCGACCAGGATGGTGGAATCGGGCAGGATAATCCGTTCCACCGACGAATGGGAAATGTCCCGCTCATGCCACAGCGCGACGTTCTCGAAGGCCGCTTGAGCATTCGCGCGCACCACGCGGGCGAGCCCGCAGATCTGCTCCGCAGTGACCGGATTTCGTTTGTGGGGCATCGCGGAAGAGCCCTTCTGGCCGGCGGAAAATGGCTCTTCGGCTTCGCGGACCTCGGTGCGCTGCAAGTGCCGGATTTCGAGCGCGATCTTCTCCAGCGCCGCTGCGATCAGGGCGAGTGCGGAGACATAGTTGGCATGCCGGTCGCGTGAAATCACCTGCGATGCAATCGGAGCGGGCCGCAATCCCAACCGCCGGCAGATGCGCTCTTCAGCCTCCGGTCCGATGTGGCCGAAGGTCCCCACCGCGCCCGAGATCTTGCCGACGCGGAGATCCTCGGCCGCGGCGCAGAAACGTGTCAGATTTCGACGGATTTCGTCATAGAAAAGCGCCAATTTGAGCCCAAAAGTGATGGGTTCTGCATGGATTCCGTGGGTCCTGCCAATCTGGACGGTGTGCTTGAATTCGAAGGCCCGGGCTTTCAATCTATCCGATAAACTATTGATTCCTTTGGATATAATCTCGGAAGCGCCCCGCAGCATCAGCGCTTGCGCCGTATCTACTACATCATTAGAAGTTAACCCGTAATGCAGCCACCTCGACGCCTCAGAATGGCCGGCGGCGGCCATGCTTTCGGCCACAACTGTAGTGAATGCAATAACATCGTGGCGAACCTCCCGTTCGACTTCCTGAATTCGGGCAACGCTGAAACTGGCGTGTTTGCGCAATAACTGAACAGCTTCTTCGGGAACTTCGCCGGTTTCGGCCAGCGCTTCGGCGCTGGCGAGTTCGACTTCGAGCCACTGGCGATACTTGTTCTCTTCGCTCCAGATACGGCCCATTTCGGGCCGCGTATAACGGTCGATCATTTAGTACGCAAAGACCTCGGTCTGTTGTTTCGGCTCGGCCACCACTAAGCGCGTGAACAAGGCGCGGCCGCTGCCGTCGAGCGCGCGGCCGGCCGTCGTACGCACAATTTCCGGATGATTGTTGTGCTCGCTCAAATGCCCCAAGACCAGTGTACTGATGGAGGAGTCAAGATCGAAGCGGATGAAATCGGAAACGACGTCGTTCGACAAGTGTCCTTTACGCCCCATCACACGCTGCTTCACCGACCACGGATAGGGCCCGACTTTGAGCATTTCGAGATCGTGGTTCGATTCGAGCACCAGCAGATCGGCGCCACGGAGATGGAACTTGACCGACTCTGGCATATAGCCGAGGTCGGTGACCACACCGATCTTAATGCCTTGCGTGCGAAAGCAGAAACCTACCGGGTCGATGGCGTCATGCGGAACGGTAAAACTGTCGACGTCAATATCGCCGACTGAAAAAGTAGCGCCTGCCTGAAAGCAGTCGAGCTTGGGGGCGTACTCGTCCCATGGGATAGCCGGCGCGGTGAGCCGCGTGATGAAAATGGGGACTTCGAGGAGCCGGGCCAGGGCTACCAGGCCGCTGACGTGATCGGAGTGCTCGTGGGTAATCAGGATCGCATCCAGACTTTCGGGCGGTTCGTCGATCGCGGCCAGACGAGCCAGCACGTCTCGCCTGCTCAGGCCCGCGTCGACCAGGAGGCGAGTCCGCTCCGTACGGATGAAGGTGCAGTTTCCCGAGCTGCTGCTGGCGAGCACACAGATTTTGACGATAGCGCGCCTCCGGTCCCCTTAAGTTGTAGGGTACCGCAAGTGTAGTCTATCGAGAGGCAGTCGATTGAGTTTTCAGGCTCAGTTTTACGATAGAGGCCGCGGCCATGTAGCGGACAGCGTGATGATCATCATTGAGAAGTGGCTGCAGTTTCGCGATTGTGCCGTCGTTGCCGCGTTCACCGAGCGCCTTGCAGACCGCTACGCGAACGGCCCAGTTGTTATCGCCGAGCGCCCACTCCAACAGGGTCAGGGCATAAGGATCGGAGTCTTTACCCAGCACCTCCGCTGCAACTGCACGGCCTGGAATGCCACCGCCCACGCCTTTGAGCTCTTTCATCGCCTCAGTCACTGCTTGAACGCCAATGCCAGCAGGGCCAAGCATGCCTGACACTTCGGAGACGCCCATCATGGCCAGCTGGTCGGGCTTCAATCGCTTCTTGGCATCTTTCATGGCCTTCTGCATTTTCGTCGGCCCATCCGGACGCTCTCCTTCGAGCACCTCTTGAAAGATGGTGCGACCGGTGGTGTCTCCAAGGTTCCATAATGCCTTGGCGGCGGTAAAAGCGACTTCGGGTTTATCCTCGAGCGCATTCTTGAGATAAGGGATTGCATCCTGGGATCCCATTTGACCCAGCGTGGCCGCGGCCGACTGACGGTTGAGAACTTCCTTGTCCTGTAGACCCTTGGCGGCAAGCTTGACTGCTTGGGGCGTCGCCCCTACTGTGCCGACTGCTTCTACGGCTTGTTTGCGATGGGTAGTATCGTTGTCATCGACGCCCTGGTTCAGGGTGAGCCATGCCACGCGCGCGTACGGATTCGACACTGCCGGCGGATCAATGGTTGGAGACTGCGGAAACGCCAGCAATCCAAATGTCAATAATGTCGCGAGAGGCAACCTAAGTGTCATACCGTTAGTTAGACGCTTTTTGGGGCAATCGTAACACCCGTTACAATGAATTCCATGCGAGCCCGCGTCTATGTGTCTATGAAACCAAGTGTTCTCGATCCGCAGGGGCAGACGATACGGTCAGCGTTAGTAGGCCTCGGCCATTCCTCCATCGCTGCTGTGCGGCAAGGCAAGTTCTTCGAAATCACGCTCGAGCCGGGAACGGATCGCGAGAAGGCCGGTACCGAAATTAATCAGATCGCGCACGATGTGTTGGCGAATCCGGTGATCGAAGAGTATCAAGTGGAGTTTGTGGAGTAGTCACACCTAATACGCGTTACTCCTGACTGCGCGAAGCCGGGAATAAGAGCGCCTGCACGTCGGGCTGGCCGAGATCCTGCTTGCGAATCACGTGGACGTTCAGATCCATTTGTTGAGGCGGCGTCTGGCCGTTGAGCTTCATCACCAGGCTGTGGACTGCTTCGTAGCCAATGCGATAGGCGTCTTGAACCAACATCACGTCGATGGTGCCGTCCTTCAGAGCCGCGACGTGGATATCGCTGGAATCGAAAGTAATCAGCTTGATTTTTCCGGAGAGGCCGCGCGCTTTGATGGCTTGAATGGCGCCGATGGAATTGGCTTCGGCTGAAGCGAATATTCCATCCAGGTCCTGATGGGCGGTGAGAATGTCTTCGGCCGCGTTGCGCGATTTTGCAGGGTCGCCCATTCCATACTGGCGCGCGACGATATTTATGGCGGGGAACTCCTTGGCCATGGTGTCGTCGAAGCCGCGCTCGCGATCGCCGGTGGAACTGCCTCCCGGCTTTTGCATCAGCTCGGCGACTTTTCCTTTGCCGTGGACCAGTTCAGCGAGCTTTCGCGCGGCGGTCTGGCCGGCGGCGTAATTGCCGGTAGCGACAAAGGTCACGTAGCCCTTCACATCCAGGCCGGAATCAAAGACGGTGACCGGAATTCCGGCTTGCATGGCGCGGCGGACGGGCGCGACCAACGCTGTGCGGTCGGTGGCGGAGATGGCCAGTGCGTCCACGTGGCGGGTGACCATGGAATCGACAATCTCGATCTGGCGCGAGTAATCGGTTTCGTCCCGGGGGCCGTTCCACAGGACTTCGACGCCGAAATCGCGCTCGGCGGCGAGAACGCCGGCGTGAATGGACACGAAGAACAGATGCGATGTAGCCTTGGGCACGACAGCAATCAGTTTCTTGGTGCGGTGCTGGCAGGACGCGAGGGAAAGGGCGGCGAACAACACTACGATGGGAAGTTGCCGGTTGGGTGACAGGGCCAAGGCACAGTATACAGACAGGAGACAGAAGACAGGAGACAGAAGGCAGAAGGCAGAAGACAGCAGACAGACGCCACGAATCGGCGTCGCGGTGGGCTGACGCTTAGCAATACCTAGCGAATTCGCCTAAGCGACCGTTTCGCGGTGCGCGGAGCGAAACTGATGAGCAAGCGCGAGCCGGTGGCTTCCGCGAGCCTCTCCAGGGTTCGCATGGACGGCCGGGATCGCCCGCTTTCCAGCCGGGCGACGACAGGTTGTGTGGTGCCCATATTCCGCGCTAACTCAGCCTGCGTCAATCCCGCGCGATTGCGAACGTCGATCACGGCTGATGCAAGGACGAACTCCTTCTCCAGCGCCTGGTAGGCCTTGCGGTACTTCGGCTCCTTCATCCATTTTTTGTGCAGTTCGGTAATACGTGCCATCGGTCACTTCTCCGTGGCTTTGGTCAGTTTCGCGCGAGCCAAGGCCAAGTCGATTTCCCGGCGCGGTGTTGTTCAAGGCTTCGGCCGTCCAAGCCAAAGGTCGGTATACCAAAAAAGATATACGGCAGCCCGGCGAGTTTCTCGCGTGCGGGACTGCTTTATGCGCCTCGCGCACCGAGCCCCCGTGCAGAGTCAACGAGGAGATCATCTCGATCTCAATCAAGGAAGCCACCACAACCTCCGGATAGCCTGGTCGGGCAGGGAACTCGATCGGTGCACGCGGCGGTTGGTAAACGCTGGCCGACCAGGGAGGATCTACCGCTCAAAAAAGGGCCCGGATTCAGGACGACCCGGCAGGGCCAAGGTCCGAGTCGGCGTTTTCGCTCAACTGGATTACTTCCTGTTTGCCGACAATCTGCTCGGGAAGTGAGCTCGGCACATTCGATTGTGGGGCGTTAGAAAAGCGCCGCAGGGAGTCGATACGCCCCGCCGGGTCTCCCTTGTACAATGGCCTTGGATGTCAGACGAACCAGCGCGCAATTTCGGTCCATACCAGTTGATCGCGCCGATCGGCGAGGGCGGAATGGGCCAGGTCTTCAAGGCCCGCGACACCCGGTTGGACCGGGTCGTCGCCCTGAAGATTTCCCATGCTCAGTTCAGCGATCACTTCGCGCGCGAAGCTCGCGCCACAGCCGCGCTGAACCACCCGCACATCGCGACTTTGTACGACGTCGGTCCGGATTACCTCGTGATGGAGTTCGTGGAGGGCGAGACGCTGCGCGGGCCCTTGCCTTTGGCTCGCGCATTGCTGTACGCCGGACAGATTCTGGAGGCGCTCGAGGCCGCCCACCGCAAAGGCATTGTGCATCGCGATCTGAAGCCGGCAAACCTTATGGTGTCGAAAAGCGGTGTGAAGCTACTCGATTTTGGACTGGCACAGGTAAAGGCGCCGGCAACAGCGGGCGATCAGACCGCCACCATGGCTCTTTCCACCGAGGGGACAGTCGCCGGCACTCTCCAATACATGTCGCCGGAGCAGTTGCAGGGCAAGGAGGCCGACGGCCGCAGCGATATCTTCGCGTTCGGGCTGACTTTCTACGAAATTTTGACGGGCCGCCGGGCATTCGATGGCGACAATGCAGCCAGCGTTATTTCCGCGATCATGACGGCGGAGCCGCCCGCTTTAACCCAGCAACAGCTTGCCGCGCCGTCGGCGCTGGATCGTGTGCTGCGGATGTGCATCGCGAAGGACCCGGATGACCGGTGGCAATCGGCCTCCGATGTTCGGCGCGCACTCCAGTTGGTGGATTTAAGCGCCGAGTCCGCGGAAGCCGCGCCACCCCCCAAACGATTCCGATGGGGATGGATAGCCGCGGCACTGATGGTGGGCGTCATCGCCGGTGCGGCCATACTACGGCTATCCGCGCCGAAGGCGCCGGAGCCATGGACGTTCCGGCCCCTCACTTATTCCGGCCTGGCGTTCGTCCCTTCCCTCTCTCCCGATGGAAAACAGGTGGCCTTCATCTGGAGGGACGAGAAGAGTCAGGGCCAAGATCTCTATGTGCAACTGGTGAATGGCGGAAGTCCGCTGCGGCTGAAGGAGGCGCAGGCGGCGGGTAAGCCCGCATGGTCGCCGGACGGGAGCCGGCTCGCCTTCATCCGACGCGACGGCGGCATCTACGTGATGCCGGCACTGGGCGGGGTGCCGCAGCGTGTCTCGTTATCAAAGGGCGCTACCAGCGCCGATCTCGCGTGGTCGCCAGGAGGAGCCTTCTTCGTTTTTACCGGGACCGGGCAAGGCCTGTTTACGGTTTCGGCAGACGGCGGTGAGGTTCACGAGCTTACCGAACCGGCAGCCGGTGCCGATATCTCACCCGCTCTGTCGCCGGATGGCGGCATGCTGGCGTTTGTGCGCCGCACCAGCACCTTTAACTCAGGCGTGTTCGTTATTCCGCTTAATCGCGACGGAACGACGGCCGGAGCGGCGAAACAGATTACGTCCGGAGTGTGGGACATCACTACTCTGGATTGGACGGCCGACGGACGGGAGATCCTGTTCGCGGGTTCGGCGGGCAGCGGAAACAGTGCGCTCTGGCGCATCGCGCGCGATGGCGGCACGCCCACGCGCTTTCCCGCTCCTACCATGGTTTCCGCACAACCGAGCGTGGCGAGGCAATCCGGCCGCATGATCTACGTCACGAGGCAGATCGAAACAAAGATATTCAAGATGCCGCTCGGTGACCGGGCCGGCGAGCCCAGTCCTCTGATCGAAAGCGATGGCGACCAGCGCGATCTCGGTGTAGCGCCGAACGGCGAGCGCATCGCGTTCGTCAGCAATCGCACGGGCTCCAAGGAGATCTGGATTGCGAACAGTGATGGCTCGGACCAGACGCAGTTGACCTTCTTCAACGGGCCTTCGGTGGGCAGTCCCCGCTGGTCACCCGACGGAAAGCAGATTGCGTTCGACGGCTACGCCGGCGGGTCTAGCGATATCTATGTGATGCCCGCGGATGGCGGCAAGCCTGCGCGCGTGACGAGCGACGCCGCCAACGAAATCCGTCCCAGCTGGTCTCCCGACGCGCAGTGGATCTACTTCGGCTGGGACAAGGGCGGCAAATCGCAGATCTGGAAGATTCATCCTTCGGGAGGCGGGCCCGTACAGATTACGCGGCAAGGAGGGTATTTCGCGTTCGCGACAGCGGATGGGCAATGGCTCTATGTCGTGAACGGCCCGACCATCTTGCGCATGCGTCCGGACGGCAGCGAGGAGACGCCCCTGCGGGATGGAATCGCTACGGACCATTGGAATGTCGGCGGGCGCCACGTCTTCGTCCTGACTCAAGCTGGCGATCTCCAGCGCGCCGCATTCGGCTCGTCCGCACTGGAAACGACTTACCATTTCGGGGGCGGAGCGGGCGTCCCGATTGGTGGAGGAACGGCCATCGCGATGCCGGCGGACGAAAGTTGGATGATCTATCGTGCCATGACGCGGGCCCGCGAGGCGCTAGTGCTGATCGAAAAATTTCAGTAGCTTGCGCAAGTGCGGCTATCATGACCACTCACGCATGATGGTCGCCATCGGGTTGATACACCTTTCTTTTCGGCCCAATCCAGTGGTGTTGCCGCAGGCTTGGCCCAGCGTTGACGAAGCCCCAGTGATTGCCTCCATATAACTAGCGGATCACGCACAAACAGGAAGTTGGCCTTTTCCGGGTCAAGTGAACGGGACACCGTGATGATGAGATGTGGATAGATCCTCGCTAACGCCGCAGTGTTTACCGATGTTGCGAGCCCTCCGTCAAACGCGCTGGACCGGATTGCCCGCCACTACGCGACCAGGGAGGATCTAATCCCGCAAAAGCACCGCGTCGAGAGAACGAGTGGCTGATTACTGGATGGTAGGGCTGTTACCAACAGCTATCGCCGGAAAAACGGGCCCGAGCGTATGATCGCCAACTTCCGTCATCGAAACATCTCTAGAGGTTGCTGAAAAAGTCTCTCGCAGGTCGGAGACCTGCGCCACGTGTAGAGCTAAGTCATTGACCTGGAGTTGTGGAGCAGGTCCCCGACCTGCAATGTGAGCTCTTGAAAGACTTTTTCAGCAACCTTCTAGAAGAACGGAGCCGTGAACTTTGCCTCGTGGCTCCGGTAACCTGCTCCCTAAAACATCTACCACCAAAACTGTTAGTTTGAGCGGAGGAAAGGGGAAGCAGAATGCGTGGTACGAAATACAGCGAACAGCAGATCATCGGGATTTTGAAGGCGGCAGAAAAAGGATTTGCGACAGCTCGCTCCTGGACGATAGCCTCGGAGTTGAATGGATACGGCACCACCTTCCCCTTGCGCTTCGACAGGGGATTTGCTATGTTCACCTGTAGAAGCGAAATGGGAAGGTAAACAAGCCGATGAAGGAACGCATTGAACTACCGCAAGGCACTTTGGATCTGTTGATCCTACGGACGCTGGCGCTCCAACCGCAGCACGGCTGGGGCATTTCGGAACGGGTGCAACAGATGTCGAGCGATGTGCTGCAGATTCAGCAGGGCTCGCTCTATCCGGCGCTGCACCGGCTGGAGCGCCGCGGATGGATCAAAGCTCACTGGGGCACGTCGGACAACAACCGGCGCGCCAAATACTATGAACTCACCAAGACCGGGCGCCTGCAGCTTGCCACGGAAAGGGCTTCGTGGCGAAAACTGACAGCCGCGGTGGCCCAAGTGCTGGACCCTGCCTAGGATTCTGCCATGCTGAAGGATTTGTTCTTTCGTCTGCGTTCTGTTTTGCGGAGGGGGACCGTTGAATCCGAAATGGAAGAGGAGTTGCGGTTTCACTCCCAGCGGCAGCTCGAGAAGTATCTGAAGGCAGGCATGAGCAGCGACGAAGCTCAGCGGCAAGTGCGTATGGATTTCGGGGGCCTGGAACAGGTTAAGGAAGAATGCCGCGACGCGCGCGGCGTTTCGCTGCTGGAAACGCTGGTGCAGGATCTTCGCTACGGCTGGCGGACGCTGCTGAAATCGCCCGGCTTTGCGGCCGCCGCGTTGTTCACGCTGGCGCTCGGTATCGGGGCCAACACCGCGATATTTTCGGTGGTCTACGGCATTCTGCTGCGACCGCTGCCCTTCTGGGATGCCTCGCATCTGGTCCTGCTCAACGAGACCACGCCACGGGTGGGAGATGTGAGCGTCTCTTATCCGAATTTTCAGGATTGGCGAAGTCAGAGCCACTCATTTGCGGAGATGGCGGCCGTGAACCCGGTCAAGTTCAACATGGCCGGCAGCAATCAACCGGAGAACATCGGCGGGCTCGCCGTTTCGCCGAATTTTCTTCCCATGCTGGGAGTGCGGCCGGTGGTGGGTCGCGGATTCAGCCCTGACGAGGAAAAGGCCGGCGCCGCGAGGGTAGTTCTGCTCAGCCACGCGCTCTGGCAGTCGCGTTTCGGCGCGGACCCCAGCGCGATGGGACAGACGATTCGCCTGGACAGCCAGACGGTGACAATCGTTGGAGTGCTGCCGCAGGACTTTCGCTGGGTAGACAAATGCGATGTGATGGAGCCGATGGGCGTGTGGGCGACGCACAACGACAATGCAACTAACCGAGGAAACCGCGGCGACGGGCTAGTGGTGGGGCGGCTGGCGCCGGGCGTGCGGATGGAGCAAGCCCGCGCGGAAATGGAAACCATTGCGGCCGGACTTGCTCGCGCCTATCCCCAGGCCAATGACCAATTCGGCGTCAACCTGCGGCCGCTCCGTGAAGCTTTCTCAGGCGACGTGCGCCCAGCCATGCTGGTGCTGCTGGGAGCGGCGATCTTCGTGCTTCTGGTGGCCTGCGCGAATGTGGCGAATCTGTTCCTGATGCGCGGTGCGGTGCGGGCCAAGGAGATGGCGCTGCGAATCGCCATCGGGGCCAGCCGCGGGCGGATTGTTCGCCAGATTCTGACGGAGAGTTTTCTGGTGGCGCTGCTGGGCGGGGTGGCCGGAGTATGCCTGGCCATCGCGGGAATTCCGGCCATCGCGCGGTTGATTCCGCCGGACACGCTGGCCGGTGCGAGCGTCGGCATGAATAGCGCCGTGCTGCTGTTTTCGGCCGCTCTGGTGGTGATGTCGGTGTTGGTGTTCGGGCTGGCTCCCGCGCTCCATTCCGCGCGCGGCAATGTGCACGCGGAGTTGAAGGAGGGAGGCAAGACCACCAGCACCGGTGCGCGGAATCGTTTGCGAGGTTTACTGGCCACCAGCGAAGTGGCGCTGGCGCTGGTTCTGCTGATAGGCGCCGGACTGATGATGAAAAGCCTGTATCGATTGCTAGCGGTGGATTCCGGCTTCCGGTCCGAGCACGTGCTGAAGCTGGAGATGGACCTCCGGACCGAGCAATACGACAAGGACCCGGCGGTGATCGCGTTCTGGCAGCAAACGCTGGATCGCGTCCGCGCGTTGCCAGGCGTGGAATCCGCGGCGGTCGGGACCGCGATTCCGCTCACCGACAACCACGACCGCACCGACATTACGGTGGAAGGCATGCCCTTGCCGAAGCCGGGCAGTTTCCCGCATCCCGACATCCACATCGTCAGTCCGGATTATGAGAAGACGCTGGAAATTCGGCTGCTGCGGGGCCGGAGCTTCACGCCTGCCGACCAGGAGAACGTTCCCCGAGTGGCTATGGTCAATGCGACGTTAGCGCAGCGTCTGTTCCCCGAAACAGACGCCATCGGCAAGCGGTTCAAGTTCGGCAACGCGCCTGGCCGCGCGACGTGGGTGACGATTGTGGGGGTGCTAGCGGACACCAAGATGTACGGCCTCGCCAATCCCGCGCGTCTCGAGGTCTATGTACCTTTCCGCCAGGCGGCGACGAATGGGATGGTTCTATTGGTGAAATCCGGCCAGGAACCGACCGCGCTGGTTTCCGCCATTCGCGGGATTGTCGCTTCGATTGACAAAGAGCAGCCCGTCTTTCGCGTCGCCACCATGCAGGAAGTGGTCAACGCTTCGGTTTCCACGCGGCGCATCACGCTCATCCTGCTCGGGCTGTTCAGCGCGCTGGCGCTCGTCCTGGCAGGGATCGGAATCTACGGCGTGATTTCCTACTCGGCAGCGCAGCGATCGAGAGAGATCGGAATCCGGATGGCGCTAGGCGCGCAGCGGGGCGATGTGATGCGGCTGGTGCTGGCGCAAGGCGGGAAAATCTCGGCCGCGGGCATCGTGATAGGCAGCGCAGCTTCTCTCGGGCTCACGCGGTTGATGGCGAAACTGCTGTACTCGGTGAGCGTGGTCGATCCGGCGACGTTTGCCGTTGTGGCTTTGGTACTTGCGCTGATTGCGACGGTGGCGTCTTACATTCCGGCGCGGCGGGCTTTGCGGGTAGATCCGTTGGTGGCGCTTCGGAATGAGTGAGGGGGAAGTCAGAA